>JBCNMJ010000101.1:0-14361 GCA_039594975.1 Chryseobacterium sp.
TTGTGTTGGTTAAAGAATAAAACTTTGCAACAAGAATAGTTTAAAATCATAAAAAAGACTTAAAACTGCTGGTTCCAGCAGTTTTTTTGTTGCATATATGTAGTTAACTACGTAGTTTTGTACATAAATTAATTCTAATGCTAAAAATCAAAACGCTAAATAATACCTATTCAGAATCAGTCATAGATCTTGTTCTGAATATTCAACAAAAAGAATTCAATGTTCCGATCACGATAGAAGATCAGCCAGATCTTATGCAAATCGAGGAATTCTATGTCGCCAGTGGCGGAAACTTTTGGGGAGCTTTTATCAATGGAGAACTTGTAGGGACCATTGCTTTGGTAAAATTTAATGAAAATGCCGCTGCGATTCGAAAGATGTTTGTAAAAAAAGAATTCAGAGGTAAAGAACATAATATTGCTCAGCAATTACTAGAGGTCCTCATTACTTACTGTCATGAAAACGGAATACAAGGAGTATATTTGGGAACCGTATCGATACTCAAAGCTGCTTTACGTTTTTATGAACGTAATCACTTTAAAATCATCAACAAGGAAGAGCTTCCTGCAAAATTCCCTGTGATGAGTGCCGATAATGTATTTTGTTTTCTTGATTTAAAATCGTAAGCTTATGAATGTTATTAATGAATCCGGAACCCTAGCTTTATCAACACGGTTACAACGCCTCAGTGAGCAGTTACGCAAAGACGGAGCCTTAATTTATAAAGAATTCGGAATCGATTTTGAGCCTAAATGGTTTCCTGTCATTTTTACCTTACATCACAAACAAACGCTGAGTGTTGTAGAGATCGCCAATGAAATAGGGTATACCCATCCTTCTACCATCAGTCTTTTAAAAGAGCTTGAAAAACAGCAGATGATTCAGTCTAAAAAAGATAAAACCGATGAACGAAAACGCCTGATAGAATTGGCTCCGAAAGGAAGGGAACTAATAGAACAAATGAAACCGGTCTGGGAAATCATTTCAAAAGTATTAGGCGAAATATCAGATAATGAAAACCATTTACTCAAAGCAATTAATGAAGCGGAAGAAAAAATTGCCAACCAATCGTTTTTGCAGAGGGTTTTGCAGTTGAAGAATGAGGAAAACAAATAGTTTACAGAATCAATTTCATAAAAAAAGAGTTACGAATAATTGTAACTCTTTTTTAGTGGAGAATACGGGGATCGAACCCGTCACCTTTAGACTGCCAGTCTAACGCTCTAGCCAGATGAGCTAATTCCCCAAATCCATTTTGTGATGCAAAAATAGAAATTATTTATCAACTTCAATTCATTTAATTGATTTTTTACAAAATTAAATTTTATGAATTTGATTACAATATTTATTGAAATTAAATCTTTCTTTAATTACTGAAAAATAAACATTTCAAAAAGCCTAAGAAATTAAATTAAAATTATATATTTGCCAAATTCAAACTCAACACGATTTATTTCATAAAACTTTTATTATACTATGAAGAAACTTTTTTTTCTCTTATTAACAGCTTTTTTATTGATCGGATGTAACTCGGATGACGACAGCATTTATGATTTTATCGGAACTTGGCATGGAACATATGAAGGAAGTGATAAAGGAGTGTGGAATATTGTTGTTGCAAATGATGGAAAAGTTACCGGAACAATGCATTCTGATGTGAATCAGGAAAATTACAATATTTCCGGGAATGTTAGTTCTTCCGGAGACCTAAATGCGGTGGTAGGTCTTCCGTCCGACGGAGAATTCAGAGGCAATCTTACCACTGATAAAAAGGGAAGCGGAAGTTGGATAAATTCAGTTCCTACCCCTGGAAGATCAGGAACATGGCAGGGTGAAAAAGATAAAAATTAAAATTTAAGAATATATAAAAACCGGAAAGTGATTTCCGGTTTTTTGTTTTTCAATCTGTTTAATTTAACAGTTTCTAAATGAGATATAATACGCTAAATTTATATATTTGCAATACATCTTAAACAATCGGAAGCGCATGAAATTGGGGTTATTTGAAAATCATCTGAGAATAAAGCAATTATCTATTTTACTGATTATGTCCTCAATTATCATTTCCTGTGGGAGCTCAAAAAGTGTTTCCGAAAAAAATTCGAAGAATAAATCTGTAGCAAGAACCGAAAGCCTTAGAAAACTCGATTCTAAATTCAGCGGCAAAGTTTCCAAATCAATTAATGATATTTTAAAAGATGCAGAAAAGTATATCGGTACTCCTTATAAGTTCGGAGGAAATACATCTTCCGGATTCGATTGTTCTGGATTTACCGTAAAAGTATTTGAAGAAAACGATTTTAAACTTCCGAGAAGATCTTCAGATCAGGCTTTGGCCGGAGAAAAGATTGATATCACCGAAGTAAAACCGGGTGATCTTTTATTTTTTGCAACAGCAGGAGGAAGCAGGGTTTCCCATGTAGGAATCGTCCATGATATCGGAAGTGATGGTGAAGTTAAATTTATTCACGCTTCTACCTCAAAAGGTGTGATCATTTCTTCGCTCAACGAAAAATACTGGAATAAGGCTTATCTTCACGCTCAGAGAGTCTTATAAATGTAATTTTATAAAGAGGAAAAACAGACGGAATATTCAAATTTTTATAGCTTTCACGGTTCAAAATAAGGCCAACTTTTTTGTATCTTTGGCGAAATAATTTTAAACAAGAAACATGTCGTTACAACAAACTATTGAAAACATCTGGGACAACAGAGATTTATTGCAGAATGAAGACAGTCAAAAGGCTATTAGAGAGGTTATTTCTTTGGTTGATAAAGGAGAACTTCGTACAGCTGAGCCTACAGAAAACGGATGGCAGGTGAATGAATGGGTGAAAAAAGCTGTCGTAATGTATTTCCCGATCCAGAAAATGGAAACTATCGAGGTAGGTCCGTTTGAATTTCATGATAAAATGCCTTTGAAGAGAAACTATGCTGAAAAGGGAGTAAGAGTTGTACCACATGCTATTGCAAGAGAAGGAGCTTATATTGCTCCGGGAGTTATTATGATGCCTTCTTACGTAAACATCGGAGCTTATGTAGATTCGGGAACCATGGTTGATACTTGGGCTACAGTGGGAAGCTGCGCACAAATTGGTAAAAACGTTCACTTAAGCGGTGGTGTTGGTATCGGTGGTGTGTTAGAACCACTTCAGGCTGCTCCGGTAATCATTGAAGACGACTGTTTCATCGGATCAAGATGTATTGTAGTTGAAGGAGTTCACGTAGAAAAAGAAGCCGTTTTAGGAGCTAATGTTGTGTTAACAGCTTCAACAAAAATCATCGACGTTACAGGTCCGGAACCTATTGAAATCAAAGGAAGAGTTCCTGCACGTTCAGTAGTAATTCCCGGAAGCTATACAAAACAATATCCTGCGGGAGAATATCAGGTTCCTTGTGCTTTGATCATTGGACAGAGAAAAGAATCTACAGATAAAAAAACATCTCTTAACGATGCATTGAGAGATAACAATGTAGCAGTTTAAATTCACATTAAAACTATGGCCATTCCTAAACAGATCTTTCAGACTTTTAAAACCGATAAGCTGCCTTGGCTTACGAGGTTTCATATTAAAAGAATGCTTAAGAAAAATCCTGAATATCAATATCATTTCTATGATGATAAAAGGATAACCGAATTCTTTAAAGATGAATTTCCGCCTGAATATCTGAAAGCCTACAACAGGTTGACTATAGGAGCGGCTAAAGCAGACTTTTTCAGATATGCCATCCTGTACAAAAAAGGAGGAGTATATCTTGATATCGATAGCGGAATCAATATTCCTTTACGAAAACTGATTCGCGAAGATGATACTGCATTAGTGACGGATGAAGATCCGCCAACATATTATGTACAATGGGGTCTGGTGTATGAAGCCGGACACCCATTTCTACAAAGAACATTGGAGAATATACTGGAAAATATTAAAAATAATCCATATCCTCATAATGTTCATAAAACCACAGGTCCAACAGTTTATACAGACTCTATTAAAGAATGTCTTAAAGAAAATCCAAATATTCCGCACCGGTTTTTGGGGCCTCACTATGACAACAAAATGCAGTTCAAGTATAAACTTGGCAAATTCTTCCTTTATAAAGACAAATCCGAACACTGGAAAAAGAAACAATTGACTCAAAACATCATAAGACCGGAGAATGAAGATAGCTTATGATGCAAAGCGTTTTTTCCATAACACATCAGGATTAGGAAACTATTCCCGAGATCTGATCCGTATTTTATCAAAATATTTTCCAGGAAACGAATATATTTTATTACATAAAAACAAATCAGACAGAGGCAAAGAAATTTTAGAAAATCCAAATGTTCACTTTGTTGAAACATCTAAGGGAAATATGTCCCGCCAGTTCAAAATGGGTAGGGATGCACAAAAGCAAAATGCAGACATTTTCCATGGATTATCGGGTGAGCTACCTTTAAAATGGGACAAAAAACCGATCAAAAAAGTCGTGACGATTCATGACTTGATTTTTGTTCGATATCCCCAATACTATTCATTTTTTGATCGAAAGATTCATTTTTGGAAGTTTAAAAAAGCGGCAAACTCTGCGGACAAAATCATAGCCATTTCAGAACAGACCAAAAGAGATATTATACAGTTTTTAAAAGTTCCTGAATCTAAGATTGAAGTAATTTATCAGGGATGCCATAAAGCTTTTAAAGAACAGCAATCAGAAGAATTTATCCGACAAACAAAGGAAAAATTTAACCTTCCCGAAAGATTTATTTTAAATGTAGGAACCATCGAAGACCGCAAGAATCTTTTAAACATTGTCAAAGGAATCAACGGAACCCATATTCCTTTGGTTGTAGTCGGAAAGAAAACAAAATATTTTCAGAAAATAGCTGGTTTCATTCAGAAGAATAAAATGGAAAAGCAGGTTTATTTTTTAGAAGGCGTTTCTATGGACGAATTGGCTGTCATTTATAAATTGTCCGATATTTTTGTTTATCCAAGTTTTTTTGAAGGCTTCGGAATTCCTGTGATAGAAGCACTTTTCTCAAAAACGGTTACCATAACAAGCAATACAAGCTGCCTTCCGGAAGCAGGAGGTCCCTATTCTGTTTATATTGACCCAAAAAATTATTTAGATATTCAGTCAAAAATAAAATTTTTATGGGAGAACGAATCCGAAAGAAAACGCCGTGCTGAAAAGAGTTTTGAGTTCGTTCAGAAGTTCAATGATGAGCCTATTGCCAACGAATTGATGACACTCTACAGAAAAATTATTTCGTAAAATTCTTGCAGGATTAAAAATTAGTCATACATTTGTACCACAAAATTTCAACAATGAAACCGAATTTTTTAACAGTACATCATTATCACCATCATATCTGCTAGACGGAATTGATTGAGATATACTATGTTAAAAATCAAAATAATTAAAAACCGTCTGAGTAAATAGACGGTTTTTTTGTTTCTAAATTTACCCCGGGAAATTTTTTTCAATTCAACCATTTTATTTGCTCAGACACAACAAAAGTGAAATGAGTAAATTAAAAATAGCAATACAAAAAAGCGGACGGCTTTATGAAGAATCTCTTCAGCTTCTCAAAGACTGTGGGATTTTCATCAACAACGGAAAAGATCAGCTTAAAGTTACTGTAGACAATTTCCCGATGGAAATCATGTATCTGCGCAATTCGGATATTCCTCAATATCTTGAAGATGGAGTAGTTGACATTGCCATTGTTGGGGAAAACCTTTTAGTCGAAAAACAAAAGAATATTGAAATTATTCAGCCTCTGGGTTTCTCAAAATGCAGGGTTTCTTTAGCCATTCCAAAAGAAATCGATACCGATGATATCAGTTATTTTCAAGGAAAAAAAATCGCAACCTCTTATCCGAATACCCTCAAAAACTTTCTTCAGAAAAATAATGTTTCTGCAGATATTCATACTATTTCAGGTTCGGTTGAAATCGCTCCAAATATAGGTCTTGCCGATGGAATCTGTGATATTGTAAGCTCAGGAAGCACTTTATTTAAAAATGGTTTAAGAGAAACAATAACCCTTTTACAATCTGAAGCTGTACTGGCAAAAACATCACAGTTAAGCCCGCAAAAAGTAATCATTTTAGAAAAATTTTTATTCAGAATCAAGGCGGTTCTAAAGGCGAAAAATTCAAAATATATTCTGATGAATGTTCCGAATGAAAAGATTGATCTTATTTCAAAAACACTTCCGGTTTTAAAGAGTCCTACGGTAATTCCTTTAGCCGAAAAAGGATGGAGCAGCATTCATTCAGTGATTGATGAAGAACGTTTTTGGGAAGTTATAGACGAACTCAAAGATAAAGGAGCACAAGATATTCTGATTATTCCGATTGATAAAATGGTAATTTGATATGAAAATTAATAAATATCCTCAAAGAGAAAGCTGGCCCGAATTAGTAAAAAGACCCGTTTTACAAAAGGAAAAATTGACACAATTAATTGCTGATATTTTTAATAAAGTTGAAAAAAATGGAGATCAGGCATTAATTGATTTCAATAAAAAATTTGATGGGGCAGAAATTAAAAACATAAAAGTTTCTGAAGAAGAAATCGAAAATTCAGAAAGCCTAATCAGCAGCGAATTAAAAGAAGCTATTCAGCAGGCAAAAGAAAATATAACAAAATTCCACGCTTCACAAATTACTGCAGTAGAAAAGATTGAAACTATGAAAGGAGTGGTTTGCTGGAGAGAAAACAGAGCTATTGAAAAAGTTGGAATTTACATTCCCGGAGGAACAGCTCCTTTGTTTTCCACGGTCTTAATGCTTGCTATTCCTGCTCAATTAGCTGGTTGTAAAGAAATCATTTTATGTACGCCTCCGGATAAAGACGGAAATATCAATCCGGCTATTTTATATACTGCCAAGCTCTGCGGAGTGACTCAAATTTTTAAAACAGGCGGAGCACAGGCAATTGCAGCCATGGCAACAGGAACTGAAAGCATTCCCAATGTGCATAAAATTTTCGGACCTGGAAATCAATACGTTGTGGCTGCGAAAGAATTCGCTCAGAATTATAATGTAGCAATTGATATGCCTGCAGGACCAAGCGAAGTTCTAGTCATTGCAGATGGAGAAGCAATTCCGGCATTCTGTGCTGCAGATATGCTTTCGCAAGCTGAACACGGGAGCGACAGCCAAGTGATTTTTCTTTCAACAGATGAGGAAATTTTTAACCAAACCCTTGAAGAAACAGAAAAGCAGCTTAAAGAATTACCCAGAAACGAATTGGCAAAAGAAGCTTTAAAAAACAGTCATTTCATATTATTAGATACCATTGATGAAGCTTTGGAATTCAGTAATTTATATGCTCCTGAACACTTGATTTTAGCATTGGAAGACTTTGAAAGATACTTCTCAGAAATCCAAAATGCCGGCTCGGTTTTCCTTGGAAATTATTCCTGTGAAAGTGCGGGAGACTATGCAAGCGGAACCAACCATACTCTCCCTACAAACGGATTTGCAAAGAATTATAGCGGAGTTTCTTTAGACAGTTTTGTGAAGAAGATTACATTCCAGAATTTATCACAAAAAGGACTTCAGAATTTAGGAAAAACAATAGAAATCATGGCAGAAGCAGAAGGTTTATTTGCTCACAAAAATGCCGTAAGTATCAGATTAAAACGAGAAAATGAAAGAGTTTAATATCAATAATTTAGTAAGAAAAAATATTTTGGAACTACAACCTTACGTTAGTTTCAGGGATAATAATGAATTTGAAAATCCCGTTTTACTGGATGCGAATGAGAGTCCTTTTGGTGAGCTGAATCGCTATCCTGATTCTACTCAGAAAGACTTAAAACAAAAGCTTTCTGAGATCAAAAATATTCCCGTTGAGCAGATTGCAGTAGGAAATGGAAGTGATGAATTAATTGATTTGGTCATAAAAGTTTTCTGTGAACCTAAGAAAGACTCTATCTTAATGATGAATCCCTCGTTTGCGATGTACGGTTTTTATGCCTCTATCAATGAAAACAAGGTTATAAAACTAGATCTAGACAAAGATTTTGAGATTATAAAAGATGATTTTCTTACCATTTCAAAAGATTTTAAATCCAAAGTTTTTTTCCTTTGTTCACCCAATAATCCCACCGGAAACTCTATAGATGACATTGAATTTTATATCCAAAATTTTAATGGGATCGTAGTTGTTGATGAAGCCTATATAGAATTCTCAGGAAAAAAATCATGTGTTGAGCTATTAGGGAAATACCCTAATCTGATTGTTCTTCAAACGTTTTCGAAAGCTTGGGGAATGGCGGGAGCGAGAGTCGGGATTGCTTATTCTTCTAAAGAAATTATAAAGTTAATCAACACCGTAAAAGCACCCTACAATGTCAATTTTTTAAGTTTAAATAAAATAATTGAAACAATTAATAAACAAAAAGTTGCATTATTAAATATAGAAAATACTTTAAATGAAATAGCCTGGCTTAAAAATGAATTTCAGCCTGTAAAATGCATCAAAAAAGTATATCCAACGGATGCCAATTTCTTTCTCATCGAATTTGAAAACGTAGAAAAAGTCTATGAAAAATTATTGGAAAAAGAAATTCTAACGAGCAAAAGAAATCCGCAGATTCCTAATTGTATCAGAGTTAATGTAGGGAATCGGGAAGAAAATATGCAATTGGTTCAGGTTTTAAAAAGTATATAGTCATGAAAAAAGTATTGTTTATAGACCGTGACGGAACTTTAATTATAGAACCACCAACAGATTTCCAGGTAGATTCTTTGGAAAAGCTGGAATTTTACCCGGGTGTTTTTCAAAATCTTTCAAAGATTGCCAAAGAATTAGACTTTGAATTGGTCATGATAACCAATCAGGATGGATTGGGAACGGAGAGTTTTCCTTATGAAGATTTTATAAAACCTCATGAAAAGATGCTCCAGGCATTTAAAAACGAAGGAATTGTTTTTAACGATATTTTGATTGATAAAAGTTTTGAAAGTGAAAATTTACCCACAAGAAAACCGGGAATCGGAATGTTGGGAAAGTACATCTACGGAAATTATGATCTTGAAAATTCTTTTGTCATCGGAGATCGTTTAACAGACATTCAGTTAGCAAAAAATTTAAATTCAAAAGCGATTTTTGTTAATAAGGTTCAGAATAAAAATGCGGAATTAACAACAGAAAACTGGAATGAAATCTATCAATATTTAAAACAGATTCCGCGAAAAGCTAAAGTTTCAAGAAAAACTAATGAAACGGAGATCGAAATTGAAGTTAATCTTGATGGAAGCGGAAATTCTGAAATCTCGACGGGATTATATTTTTTTGATCATATGTTGGAGCAGATTTCTAAGCACGGAAATTTAGATCTAAAAATTAAAGTAAATGGAGATCTCCAGGTTGACGAACACCACACGATCGAAGATACGGGAATTGTGTTAGGAGAAGCTATTTTAAAATCATTGGGAAAGAAAAAAGGAATTGAAAGATACGGTTTTCTGCTTCCGATGGATGATTGTCTTGCTCAGGTTGCCCTAGATTTCGGAGGACGCTCATGGTTGGTCTGGAACGCTGATTTTAAACGCGAAAAAATAGGCGATGTTCCGACTGAAATGTTTGAGCATTTCTTTAAATCTTTTACTGATTCGGCTAAATGTAATCTCAACATCAAAGTGGAGGGAGAAAATGAACACCACAAGATTGAATCTATTTTTAAAGCCTTCGCAAAAGCCATAAAAATGGCTATTAATCAGTCTGATCAGAATTTCAATTTACCCTCAACAAAAGGAAGTTTATAACAAATGATAGCGATTATAAAATACAACGGCGGAAACGTCAATTCTGTGCAGAATGCCTTGAACAGATTGGGAGCAGAATCAATCATTACCGATGATTTCAAACTGATCAGAAAGTCAGATAAAGTAATTTTTCCGGGAGTCGGAGAAGCGTCTTCCACCATGAAAAGTTTAAAGGAAAAAGGTTTGGATAAGCTAATTCCGACATTGAGACAGCCCGTTTTGGGAATTTGTCTGGGAATGCAGTTGATGTGCAAGAATAATGAGGAAGGAAATACCACCGGAATGGGAATTTTTGATATCAATGTAAAAAGATTTCCTGCAAGAGATATTATTCCACACATGGGATGGAATACTATTTCAGGCTTAAACTCAGGTTTATTTTCAGAAATTAAAGAGGAAAGTGATGTCTACTTTGTTCATAGTTATTATTGTGAACTTTCGGAGAATACAACTTCGGTTTGCGATTATATTTTACCATTCAGTGCTTCTTTACAAAAAGATAATTTTTATGCAATGCAGTTTCACCCTGAAAAATCCGGAAAAATTGGAAGTCAATTATTGGAAAACTTTTTAAAACTTGAATTATGAAAATTATCCCTGCCATTGATATTATTGACGGAAAATGCGTACGTCTCTCAAAAGGTGATTACGGAACGAAAAAAATATATAATAAAAACCCGTTGGAAGTAGCCAAAGAATTCGAAAGTTTTGGAATCAGATTCCTGCATTTGGTTGATTTGGATGGTGCTAAATCCAAACACATTGTCAATCAGAAGATTTTGGAAAATATTGCCGGTGAAACTTCTTTGGAAATTGATTTTGGGGGCGGGTTAAAAACCTTGCAGGATATTGAAATTGCTTTTAATTCCGGGGCAAAACAGATCACAATCGGAAGTATTGCTGTTCAGGATCCCGAATTTTGTTTTGATTTAATTGAAAAATACGGTTCAGAAAAAATTATTTTAGGGGCAGATTGTGACAACAGAAAAATAAAAACTTCCGGCTGGCTGGAAGAAAGTGATCAGGATGTCATTGATTTTATTTATCAATATCAGCAAAAAGGAGTGAAAAATGTAATCTGTACCGATATTTCAAAAGACGGAATGTTGGAAGGTGCTTCTATTGATTTATATAAAGAAATTTTAAAAAAGACCAACATTCAATTGATTGCAAGTGGCGGAATTTCTTGTATTGAAGATGTTTACGAAATGAAAGGAATCGGCTGCACCGGAACAATTATCGGAAAAGCGATTTATGAAGGAAGAATTGAATTAAAAGAACTGCAGAAATTTATTGAAAATGCTTAAAAAGAGAATTATTCCGTGTCTGGATATCAAAGATGGAACGACTGTGAAAGGAATCAATTTTGAAGGATTAAGAAATGCCGGAAATCCTATAGAATTAGCAAAAAGATACGAAGAAAAAGGCGCCGACGAGCTGGTTTTTCTGGATATCACAGCCACCATTGAAAAACGAAAAACTTTCGCTGAATTGGTTAAGGAGATTGCCCAGGAATTGAGAATTCCTTTTACCGTAGGTGGCGGAATTTCAACCATTGAAGACGTTAGAAATTTACTGGAAGCCGGAGCAGATAAAATAAGCATCAATTCTTCTGCAGTTAAAAACCCTGAGTCGATTTCCGATTTAGCTAAAGAATTTGGAAGCCAATGTATTGTCGTAGCAATTGATACAAAATTCATCGATAACAATGATTGGGTTCACATCAAAGGAGGCCGGGAAATGACCAATTTAAAAACGTTAGCTTGGGCAAAAAAAGTTGAAGAATTAGGAGCCGGAGAAATTCTTTTAACCTCGATGGATGGTGACGGAACAAAAAATGGTTTTGACTTGAGAATTACAAAATTGATCTCCGAAAACGTAAATATTCCGGTAATTGCTTCCGGTGGAGCTGGAAAAATTGAGGACTTTGAGGAAGTCTTTAATCAAACAAAAGCAACCGGAGCTTTAGCAGCAAGTATTTTCCATTTTGGAGAAGTAAAAATTCAGGATTTGAAAAATGATTTAAAATCTAAAAAAATTGCAGTACGATGAACATAAATTTTAATAAAGATGAAGGGTTAGTTCCTGTTATTATTCAGGATGACAGAACATTACAGGTACTCATGCTAGGATATATGAATGAGGAAGCTTTTGAAAAAACAAAAAACGAAGGAATCGTCACATTCTTCAGCCGTTCAAAAAACAGACTCTGGACCAAAGGGGAAGAATCCGGCAATTTTTTAACTATAAAAAGTATTGATATCGATTGTGATCAGGATACGGTTTTAATTAAAGCCATACCTAAAAATGTAGTCTGCCATAGCGGAAGTTACAGCTGTTTTGGCAACAAAAGCTCTAAAGGCTTTCTATATGAACTGGAGGAAAAAATCAACCAGAGAATTGATGAAAAAATTGAAGATTCTTACACATACTCATTATTTCAAAGGGGAATTAACAAAGTAGCTCAAAAAGTAGGAGAGGAAGCTGTGGAATTGGTAATAGAAGCTAAAGATAATAATGATTACCTATTTAAAAATGAAGCAGCAGATTTACTTTATCATTATTTGATTTTATTAAAAGCTAAAAATATGAGCTTAAAAAATATTGAGGAAATATTACTGGAGCGTAACAAATAATATAAAGTATTTATGATTTTTCGGCGGGCAAAGCCCTCCGAAAAAAATCATTATTTAATTAAGAACTTTCTCACCGCAGTTTTATCTTCTGATTTGATAATTCCTAAATAAGCTCCCTTCTTCAGCATTGAAACATTGATCTTTGTTTCATTTTCTGTTTTAAGCAAAGATCTTCCTGATAAATCCGTAATCTCAAAATTAAAATTCCTGATATCCTTTGGAAGTTCAATATTAAGAATATCTTTTGCAGGAATAGGATAAATTCTAACTGCATCAAGTTTATTGATCGTAATATCAGATGTTCCCAACGTTGTACTCGCAATTGCAAAATGCTGAAGAGCACCAACCGAAGCTTTTCCTACGTTATAAACATAAGTAGGATCCACATTGGCAAAAGTATCATTTACCGTATGCTCATTATAACTTCTTGTCGTTTCATAAAAACCGGTGATAATATCTCCTTTGTTTTCAAAAGGCATATAATCTGAAGAATATGCATTTGACATATTTACCTGAAGTGGTGAATATAGTGTTGTACAGTTTGCCAGCTGTTGCGTCATTGCTAAGGATGGAGCATTATTTCCGGTCTGTCCACTCTGATCGCTTTCACAATTAATTGTACTGTTTGTATTTCCTATTTTGCCTCCTACCTGATCAATATTAAATATTACGCGTAAATCCAGCTGACGGACATTATTCTGAAATACTACATTATTTACATAGTGTGTACTTCCTACCAATCCCTGTTCTTCCCCTGAAAAATGGATGAATTTAATAGAGTATTCCGTAGGAACATCTTTTAAAATTCTTGCAGCTTCTAATATGATAGAAGTTCCGCTTCCATTATCGCTTACACCAGGTCCTACGATCGTGTCATAATGACCACAGATAATGACATACGTATTGGGATATAAAGTTCCTGTTTTGGTAATGATCAGGTTTTTGGAAGTTGAGCTTCCATAAGTAAAAGAATCTTCCGTAATCTGGCTTACATTATAGCCAAACGATTGATATTTTGCTTTTAGCCAATTCAAAGCATCAGTATTCGCCGTAGAACCGGTAGTTTTTACTCCTAAATTACCAAACTCCTGCAAAAGAGTCGTAACATTCGTCTGGGAAACCTGATTGGCTCTTGTTTGATAAGCTTGAATAAAACTTTGTGCCTTACTGCAAAATCCGACAACTGATAAAAATAGGAGAGTACTGATCTTTTTCACTGGAAATCCTTGATTTTAAACTTTATTAATAAATGACAAATGTAGATAATAAAAAAATCCCGAGCAAAAAACCCGGGATTTATATTGATAACAAAAATTTTACATTATTTTACTTGATCTACAACTGCTTTGAAAGCTTCAGGGTGATTCATTGCTAAATCTGCTAAAACTTTTCTGTTAAGCTCAATGTTGTTCTTTTTAAGAGCTCCCATAAATTGAGAGTAAGACATTCCGTGCTCTCTAGCTCCCGCGTTGATACGAGTAATCCAAAGTGCTCTGAAGTTTCTTTTCTTCTCTTTTCTACCACGGTAAGCATATTGCATTGCTTTTTCTACCGCGTTTTTAGCTACAGTCCAAACGTTCTTTCTTCTACCGAAAAAACCTTTAGCTTGCTTAAAAATTTTCTTTCTGCGTGCTCTTGAAGCTACGGCATTTACTGATCTTGGCATAATTTAAATTGTTTTTTTGAAATGTGCGGTAAATTGTTTCATTACTCTTAGTTGCTCCATTTCAGGGTTAAATTGTTGAATTTGTTTGAATTCTTATAAACCGAATATAGATTTATAAAAACTACTTAATTGCTAATTGACGTTGAACGCTTTTCTCGTCCACTTTAGCTACGTAAGAAGTAGTAGTAAGATTTCTCTTCTGCTTAGTTTCTTTCTTAGTTAAGATGTGGCTTTTGTAAGCATTTTTTCTTTTGATCTTACCTGTTCCAGTAAGAGCAAAACGCTTTTT
>JBCNMJ010000102.1:0-14212 GCA_039594975.1 Chryseobacterium sp.
ATTAGTGTATCAGTAAATTACGTGCCAAAATAGAATTAAGTGTAATAAAATAATGTTAAAATTTTCTTTTCTTTAATTGCTAGGTAGTTTTATTGAAAATTTAATTTATAACTTAAATCCTGGGTGTCATTTAACAGCAAAAAACTATTACTTAAATTTAATGATAAAAACTTTTAAAATAAACGCTAGAAAGTCATATATTTGAGTGACATCCAAATTTTAAAATAAATAGATTTTGAAATACCTTTTCTGATGCTATTATTTCGAAATCGTTTGAATATGAATTCTGTTAAAACATATACTCTTTTTACGGATCATGATATTTATCTTTTTAAAGAAGGTAAACACTACCGCCTTTACGAAAAGTTTGGTTCGCATTCGGTAAAGAAGGACGGAATTTCCGGAGTGTATTTTTCAGTCTGGGCTCCTCATGCAACGAAGGTTTCTGTAATAGGAGATTTTAATAAATGGAATCCAACAGATCATATCCTGTACCCAAGATGGGATGAATCCGGAATCTGGGAGGGCTTTATTGAAGGATTAGAGTGGGGAACTTTATATAAATACGCCATTGAAACAGCTCATGGTGAAATGTTGGAAAAAAGTGACCCTTATGCTTTGAGCTGGGAACAGAATATACAGGCCGCTTCATTGGTTTCGACCAACTGGTACGAATGGAACGATAAGGAGTGGATGGAAAACAGATGGAAAAAAAACGGCATAGAAGCCCCGATTTCTGTATATGAATTACATTTGGGCTCCTGGAGAAAAAGTGAATTTAATACTTTTTTAAATTATAGAGATATTGCCGGAGAACTAATTCCTTATGTTAAAGATATGGGATTTACCCATGTGGAATTCATGCCGGTGATGGAATATCCTTATGATCCAAGTTGGGGATATCAGATTACAGGTTTTTATGCAGCCACGTCACGTTTCGGTTCTCCTCAGGATTTAATGTTTTTAATTGATGAACTTCACAAACACAATATAGGAGTTATTTTGGACTGGGTTCCGTCTCATTTTCCGGGAGATGTGAATGGCCTTCACCGATTTGATGGGAGTTATTTATACGAACATGAAGATCCCAGAAAGGGCTTTCATCCGGATTGGAAATCTTATATTTTCAACTATGGAAGAAATGAAGTAAAATCATTCTTGATTTCAAATGCCATGTTTTGGTTAGATCGTTATCATGTGGACGGATTGCGGGTAGATGCCGTAACCTCAATGCTTCATCTTGATTATTCAAGAAATGAAGGAGAATGGGAGCCCAATATTTTTGGAGGTAATGTAAACCTTGAAGCAAAAGTTTTCTTACAAGAATTTAATACTGCTGTTTATAAAGAATTTGGTAATGCCATTATCACGATTGCAGAAGAAAGTTCAGATTTTCCAATGTTGACCAAGCTTGTTCATGACGGAGGAGTAGGTTTTGGAATGAAATGGATGATGGGCTGGATGCATGATACGCTTGATTATTTTGAAGAAGAGTTTATGAACAGAAAATATCATCATCATAAACTTACTTTTGCCTCAATGTACATGTATAATGAAAATTATATGATGCCATTGTCTCATGATGAAGTCGTTCACGGGAAGTCGAGTCTTATTTATAAAATGGTTGGGGACGAATGGCAAAAATTTGCCAATCTCCGGACATTATACGTTTATATGTATACCCATCCCGGAGCAAAGCTCCTGTTTATGGGAGATGAATTTGGTCAGACCAGTGAATGGGATTTTACCAAAAGCCTGGATTGGCATTTATTACAATATCCTGTTCATAAAGGATTACAGACCCTAGTTAAGGATCTTAACTTTATTTATAGAGATGTACCTGCCTTTTATGAAAACCAGTTTCAGAAAGACGGTTTTGAGTGGGTTGAAGCAGATGACTTGGAAAATTCGGTCTATGTATATCTAAGAATGGGAAAAAGACGGGATGATGTTTTTATGATCGTTCTGAACCTTTTGCCTAAAGTTATTGATTACAAAATAGGAGTCAAAGCAGGAACACATTGGGAAGTGATTTTTAATTCAGATGATGAAAGATATGCAGGAAGCGGAGTGGAGCCGGAAGTATGGAGTGAGCAATATGAAGATTATATGAGGCATCCCAAGTCTATAACTTTAAAATTACCACCTCTTGCCGGAGTTATTCTGAGGCAGACAAAAGATAAGAAATATAAGCATCACAGAAGTAAATTTAGAAAATAGGTTCTAAATTAGATTAACATAAACATTATAGAAATTATATGACCATATATCATCTAAGTACAGAATGTTATCCTGTAGCAAAAGTAGGAGGATTAGCAGATGTTGTTGGTGCTCTTCCCAAATACCAGAACAAAATAAAAGGAGTTGATTCAAAAGTGGTTATGCCATGGTATAACAAATCTTTTATATACAATCATGAGTTTGACATAGTTTTTGATGGGTTCATTCATCAGGGGCCGAATATGCTTCAGGTACAGGTGTTGAAGGAGAAAACCAATGTGCTGGGATTTGAATTATTTATGGTGAGGATCCCTGGACTTTTGGATCGGGAAAACCCTTACGGTTACGCTGATGAGAACTTTCAGTTCATTGCTTTTCAACATGGGGTTTTACATTGGTTGAGTGCGATGGAAATTCGTCCGGATGTACTGCATTGTCACGATTATCATACAGGATTAGTACCTTTTATGACCGAACATTGTGCTGAATTTGCTTTTTTAAAAGGAGTAAAAACCATAGGTACAATACACAATGGTGAATATCAGGGAAATATGAATTGGGAAATGGCTAAATATATCCCTTCATTTGATTATTATAAATGGGGACTGTTAGACTGGAAAGGTCAGATTAATCCATTGGCGGCAATGATTAAGTGTTGCAATGCATTTACTACAGTTTCAGAAGGGTATTTGGAAGAACTTTTTATAAGTTTCAGAGGCTTGGAAAGTCTGGTGCGTCAGGAATTTGGAAAAGCATATGGAATCATTAACGGAATCGATACTGAAGTCTGGAATCCTGAAACCGATCCTATGCTGGATTTTAATTACAATATAACAAACGCTCTTGAACAAAAGAAAAAAAATAAAGAAAAGATCTGTAAAGAGTACAATTTGAAGCCGGAACTTCCTTTATTTGCTTTTATTGGCCGTTTTGCAGGAGAAAAAGGAGCTGATTTGTTACCGGATATGGTGTGGAGAAGTATAAAGCAAAGTTACGGAGCGTTAAATATTATCATTTTAGGATCCGGGGATTCTTATATTGAAAATAAATTGAAGGAATATGATGCTACGTATACCAATTTTGCATTAGATTTGGGATATAAGGAACAGCTTTCTCATAAGATCTACGCATCGGCAGATTTTTTATTAATGCCTTCAAGAGTAGAGCCTTGTGGTTTGAACCAGATGTATTCAATGAGGTACGGTACAATTCCGGTGGTAAGGTATACAGGAGGTTTAAAAGATACTGTGGCAGATATTTCTACGGGAGGAGCTGGACTCAACTTTGCTTTTCCGGGAGTAGACGATATGATTCATGCTATGAACAGGGCATTAAGTCTTTATAATCAGAAAGAAGTAATGACAGAACTTATTCATGCGAATATGAGTTTTGATTTTGCGTGGGAAAAATCTGCTGAAAAGTATTTAAAATTGTATAGTAATGGTTAAAAAAATGCAAAATATATGAATCGTAAAGTAATTTCTATTGTTCTTGGAGGAGGAAGAGGGACAAGGCTTTTTCCGTTGACCTATACAAGATCAAAGCCGGCTGTTCCTATTGCGGGAAAATACAGATTGGTAGATATTCCTATTTCAAATTGTTTAAACTCGGGATTAAATAAAATTCTGGTATTAACACAGTTTAATTCCGCATCTCTTAATTCACATATCAAGAACTCATACCATTTTGACATTTTTAGTAAAGGATTTGTTGATATTCTTGCTGCAGAACAAAATGTAGAGAATGATAACTGGTATCAGGGAACTGCAGATGCAGTCCGCCAGTCGATGAAGCATCTGGAAAAATATGATTATGATTATATTCTGATTCTTTCCGGAGATCAGCTGTACCAGATGGATTTTAGAGAAATGCTCGACTTCCATATTGAAAAAGGAGGGGATGTTACTATTGCAACTATTCCTGTAAATGCTAAAGACGCGACAGGCTTCGGAATTTTGAGTTCTGATGATGAAGGAAATATTACTTCTTTTGTAGAAAAACCGGCTCTTGATGCTTTAGATAATTTAAAATCTGAAGTTTCAGAAGAAAACAAGCATAAAGGAAAAGAATATCTGGCTTCGATGGGAATCTATATTTTCACAAAAAGTATTCTTAAAAAAATGTTTGATGAAGGAGCAGGTGACGATTTTGGAAAAGATATTATTCCAAGCTCAATTGCGAAGTATAAAATCATGAGTTACCAGTATGAAGGATATTGGACGGATATTGGAACCATTGAATCCTTTTATGAGGCTAATTTAGACTTATGTCAGGATTTACCTCAATTTAATCTATTTTCCACTTCTCCAATCTATACAAGAGCAAGAATGTTGCCTCCTTCAAAAATAAATGGTTCTTATGTAAGCAAAGCGATTTTTGGAGACGGATGTATCATTATGGCAGATAAAATTGAAAATTCAATCATAGGTAACCGAACGAGAATTGATAAAGGCAGTACAATTGTGAATTCTTACATTATGGGTTCAGATTTTTATCAAAATACAGACGAAATTCTTAAAAATAATAAAAAAGGAAGCCCCAATATGGGAGTTGGAAAGTACTGTTATATTGAAAAAGCAATCTTAGATAAGAATTGTTATATCGGAGATAATGTGAGGATTATAGGAGGAAAACATTTGAAAGACGGAGACTATGGAACCTATTCTGTTCAGGACGGAATTGTAGTGGTGAAAAAAGGAGCTGTTCTACCTCCGGGAACTCATATCGGATAATAATTCTTTAACATAAACAAGTGATCGAGCATATTGGTCACTTTTTTTATTTGTATTACATTTGTGAAATGCGTTTTTTTAAAATCTTAGCGGTAATTGTTATTCTTTTGGTGGGAGCTTATGCTGCTTCCATGTATTTTTTTGTAGAGGAAAATAAAAATTTTCAGATTGAAAAGGAAGTTGATTATCCTTTAGATAAAGTCTTCTCTCAATTCAATAACCTGCAACATTTTACACGCTGGAACAATTTTTTTACCAGCTCTCAAAGTATAGATATAGACTATTATACGCCTTATGAAGGAAAAGGGAGTTCAATAAGCTATGTAGATACGAAAAACGACAGGGAAGGAGAAATGTTTATTCGTTACGAAAACCTGAACAAAACTTTAAAATACCAGCTTTTTGAAGATAAAAATGAAAACCCTACGTTGGTTGATGTAAAATTTAAAGCGGTTTCTCCTGAAAGAACTAAAATTATATGGTATGTTCATACGCCTAAGCTTTCGGTATTGAGAAGAGTTGAAAACTTCTGGACAGAAGATAGGTTTGCTGAAAATATTGATAAAAGTATGGCAAATCTGAAAAATGTTTTAGGGAATAAGGTAGAAAAAGACAATCAGATGGCTGCTATAAAATATGACAGTCTTATGGTTGAAAAAGAGGAAGAAAAAATATTACTGGGAATTAACATCAGTGCCTCCAATAAAAAAGATGCTTTGTATAAAAATGTAGTCATGAACTATAATAAAGTTTATAACTATGTTACCATGGATTTGGGTAAAAAAGAAGATGAGTTTGGATATCCAGTTCTGATAACAGATGCAGACAATTACAAAGATAAAGAGGTCTCTTACTTTATTGGAATTCCATTGTCTAAAAAAGTTGGAATTACGGATAATAACTTTAGTTTCAGGACGATAAACCCTACACAGGATTATGTGGTCTACTACAAAGGAAATTATGCCGGAAGGATAAAAGCTATTCAGCAGCTTATTCAGAAAGCTAAAAAAGATGAAATGCGTTTTGGAGATATTCGTCAGACTTTCATAGAACGACCTACGGAAGATCAGAATGTGAATATGAAGATATCTCTATCAGTTTATAAGTAAATTACTGAAATTTATCATTTTTATAGTTATTTTTAATAAGTTAGCACTGTTTCACATCGGTTTTTTTATTAAATTTGAAGATTAATTCTACAAATAAATTTTAATAATAGATAAACTGTAATAATGGACAGATTTTCATTCCTAAACGCAGCTCATTCTCAGTTAATTGAGGATTTATACCAACAATATTTAAAATTCCCGGACTCTTTAGAACCATCATGGAAAGCCTTCTTTCAAGGTTTCGATTTTGCCTTGGAGAACTATGGTGATGATGAAAGTATTCAATACATTCAGGCTTCAGCTCCATCTGCTCCTGCAGTGCAGCAAATTTCTCAGGCAGCAGCCAACGGAGAAGTTCCTGAGCATATCAAAAAAGAATTTAAGGTAGTAAACCTTATTGAAGCATACAGAACAAGAGGACATTTGTTTACCAAAACAAATCCTGTAAGAGAAAGAAGACACTATACTCCGACTTTGGACATCGAAAACTTCGGTCTTGACAAGTCAGATTTAAATACGAAATTCAACTGTGCTGTTGAAACAGGAATGAAAGGACCTGCAACTTTACAGGAACTGATTAGACACTTAGAAAATATTTATTGTGATTCTATCGGTGTAGAATATATGCACATCAACAATGTTGAGGAGAAAGATTTCATTAAACAATGGCTTCAGGTAAATGAAAATCACCCAAATCTTTCAGCGAATGAAAAAACTGAGATTTTATTAAAATTAAATCAGGCAGTAGCATTTGAAAATTATCTTCATACAAAATTTGTTGGACAGAAAAGATTTTCATTAGAAGGAGGGGAGACTCTAATCCCTGCGTTGGATCAGCTGATCTCAAGATCTTCTCAACTGGGGGTTGATGAAGTGGTTTTAGGAATGGCTCACAGAGGTAGATTGAACGTACTGACCAATATATTCGGAAAATCTTACAAGCAGATCTTCTCGGAATTTGAAGGAAAAGAATTTGAAGAAGATGTATTCTCAGGAGATGTTAAATATCACTTAGGATCATCCAAAAAGATCAAAACAGCTTCCGGAGAAGAAGTTGCTATTAATCTGACGCCGAATCCATCTCACCTTGAAACGGTTGCTGCTCTTGTAGAAGGAATCTGCCGCGCAAAAGTAGATGATAAATATAAAGATTACTCTAAAGTTTTACCAATCATCATCCACGGTGACGGGGCAATTGCCGGGCAAGGTATTGCTTATGAAGTGGCTCAAATGATGACTTTGGAGGGATATAAAACCGGAGGAACAGTTCATATCGTAGTAAATAACCAGGTTTCGTTTACGACCAACTATATGGATGCAAGATCTTCAACATACTGTACGGACATTGCAAAAGTTACAGAATCTCCTGTAATGCACGTAAATGCAGATGACGCAGAAGCTGTAGTTCATGCGATCCATTTCGCTGCTGATTTCAGAGCGAAATTTGGTAAAGATGTTTATATTGATTTATTAGGATACAGAAAATATGGTCATAACGAAGGAGATGAGCCAAGATTTACACAGCCTAATTTATACAAAACAATTTCTAAGCACCCGAATCCAAGAGAGATCTATAAAGATCAATTGTTGAAGGACAGTGTTGTGTCAAATGATCTTATTGCTAAAATGGAAGCTGATTTTAAAGAGCTTTTAGATAAGGATTTTGATGCCTCCAAAGAAATTGAGAAAAATGTAATGGATGTTTTCATGGCTGATGACTGGACAAATTATCCAATTGCAAAAAAAGGAGCAGTTCAGGATGCCGTTAATACAAAATATGACTTAGAAAAGCTGAAAGAATTGGCTATTAAAATGTCTACACTTCCTGCTGATAAAAAGTTCCTGAATAAGATTACAAGACTTTTCGAAAACAGACTGAAAGCTATTGAAGGAAATTCATTAGACTGGGCTCTAGGAGAATGGCTGGCTTATGCTACACTTCTTGTTGAAGGTCATAATGTAAGAATTTCCGGAGAAGATGTGGAAAGAGGAACATTCTCACACAGACATGCTGTTGTAAAAACTGAAGATACAGAAGAAGAATATATCCCATTAAGACATGTTTCCGAAAGCAGATTTGATGTATTCAATTCTCACCTTTCAGAATATGGAGTACTTGGTTTCGATTACGGATATGCAATGGCTTCTCCTAATACTTTGACAATATGGGAAGCTCAGTTTGGAGATTTCGTGAATGGTGCTCAGATTATCGTTGACCAATATTTGGCTGCAGCGGAAGAAAAATGGAAAATTCAGGACGGTTTGGTAATGCTATTGCCTCACGGTTCGGAAGGACAGGGAGCAGAACACTCTTCAGCAAGACTAGAGAGACTCTTAACACTTTGTGCTAACGAAAACATGGTGGTTGCCAACATCACTTCTCCTGCCAACTATTTCCACTTGTTAAGAAGACAGTTGAAATGGTCATTCAGAAAGCCATTAATCGTAATGAGTCCGAAATCATTGCTGAGACACCCAAGAGTGATTTCTCCGCTTGAAGATTTCTCAAACAAAGGATTCCAGCCGATTTTAGATGATCCTACAGCAGACCCTAAAAAAGTTGAAAAATTGGTGCTATGTTCAGGTAAATTATACTTCGAATTATTGGCTAAAAAAGAAGAACTGAATGCTGAAAATATCGCATTGGTAAGATTCGAGCAATTGTATCCGCTTCAGACGGATGCTATTGAAGCAATCTTCGAAAAATATTCAAACAGAAAAGAAATTGTTTGGGCTCAGGAAGAACCGGAAAATATGGGCGCTTGGTCTTATATCTTAAGAAACTTCAGAGATACAGGAATTCAGGTGATTGCTCCTGTTCCAAGTGGTGCTCCGGCTCCAGGAAGCCACAAAATGTTTGAGAAAAACCAAAATGCAGTGATCAACAGAGTGTTCGACAGAAATGATGCTCCTGTAAAAAGACCTGTAACCGCTTAATTATAAATAATAATCAATAAAAAAATAAAAAATACGATATGTCAGTTTTAGAAATGAAAGTTCCTTCACCGGGCGAATCAATTACAGAAGTTGAAATTGCAACTTGGCTTGTAAAAGATGGTGATTATGTAGAAAAAGATCAACCAATCGCTGAAGTAGATTCAGATAAAGCGACTCTTGAATTGCCTGCTGAACAAAGTGGTGTTATCACTTTGAAAGCTGAAGAAGGTGATGTGGTACAGGTAGGACAAGTGGTTTGTTTAATCGATATGGATGCTGCAAAACCTGCGGGTAGTGCTGCTCCTGCTGCAGAAGCTCCAAAACAAGAGGAGGCTCCGAAAGCGGCTGAACCGGCTAAACAGGAAGCTCCAAAACCTGCTGCTCAACCGGTAACTGCTGCAACGCAAACGTATGCAACAGGTACTCCTTCTCCTGCAGCTAAGAAAATTCTTGACGAAAAAGGTATCGATGCTTCTCAGGTTTCAGGTTCCGGAAGAGACGGAAGAATCTCTAAATCTGATGCTGAATTGGCTGCTGTTCCTGCATTCGGAGGAAACCCAGTTACGGCTACAGGATCAAGATCTACAACAACAACCAAACTTTCAGTTCTTAGAAGAAAAATCGCTCAGAGATTAGTTTCTGTAAAGAATGAAACAGCGATGTTAACTACTTTCAACGAAGTTGACATGTCTGAGATCTTTAGACTAAGAAAACAATATAAAGAAGAATTCGCTCAAAGACACGGAGTAGGACTTGGTTTCATGTCTTTCTTCACAAAAGCGGTTACAAGAGCATTACAGATGTACCCGGATGTAAATGCATCTATTGATGGAGATTTCAAAGTAAACTACGATTTCTGCGATATTTCAATTGCAGTTTCAGGTCCTAAAGGATTAATGGTTCCTGTATTGAGAAACGCAGAGAATATGTCTTTCGCAGGTGTTGAAGCAAACATTAAAGATTTGGCGACTAAAGTAAGAGACGGAAAAATCACTGTTGATGAAATGACTGGTGGTACTTTCACCATTACAAACGGAGGTACTTTCGGATCTATGATGTCTACACCAATCATTAACCCTCCTCAATCTGCTATCTTAGGGATGCATAACATCATCCAGAGACCAGTTGCGGTTGACGGACAAGTTGTTATTCGTCCAATGATGTATGTTGCAATGTCTTATGATCACAGAATTATCGACGGTAAAGAGTCTGTAGGATTCCTTGTTGCGGTAAAAGAAGGTATTGACAATCCTGTAGAAATTTTATTAGGCGGAGACGAAAGAAAAGGTCTTGGATTATAATTTACTGCATTATAAAAATATTTTACGATCTCGCCTTGAAAAAGGCGAGATTTTTGTATCTAATAAATAAAATGAAAAAAAATGTTTTCTAAAATCACATCTAATATCAGAGTTTCAGTAGTTCCTGAATATGATAGTAAGAACAGTTATCCCTCAGAAAACCGCTACGTTTTCAAATATAACATTGTGATTGAAAATAAGGGAGATTTTCCTATTAAAGTTCTTAAAAGAAAATGGTTGATTTTCGATGTTGGCTTCGGCTATACAGAGATTGTAGGGGATGGAGTGATCGGCTTAACTCCGGTAATAGAACTTAACGAAAACTTTGCTTATTTTTCGAATGTAATGCTTCGTTCCGGAGTAGGTAATATGAGTGGAAAATACCTGGTAAGAAATGAACAGACCAAAGAGAATTTTGAAATTGATATTCCGAAATTCAACCTGTTGTCTGAAGTCTTGAGCAATTAATATGAAATTATTGTTCAACTTCGATGCAAATTTGTGTAAGCACTAAAAATCAAAGTTTTTTGATCTTAGCTTTCATGTATTCCGAAATTTCTTCATTACTGGTGAGAAACAATTTTTCAAAAGCTAATAAAGATATTTTTGCACAAACCTCTGCATCGTCTCCTGCTCTGTGATGGTTGAATTTGATTTGATGGTATTCCGCCAAATGCTTTAAACCATATCTGGGAAGATAATTCCATGATTTTTTTGCCAGCTGAATACTGCACAGATAGTTTAATTTCGGAGTGAACATTCCGTAATAATCCAGGCAGCCCCGCAAAACATTTGCATCAAAACAGGCATTATGGGCAATCATTAATGTTCCGTACATCATTTCCTCCACTTCATACCAAATATCTTCAAAGGTGGGTGAGTCTTTCACGTCATCCGGTAAAATTCCGTGTACATCAATATTTCTTTGACTGAAATAAGGAAAACTTGGAGGTTTGATCAACCATGTTTTCGTTTCAACAATTTTTGAATTCTGAACTACACAAATCCCCAACTCACAAGCGGAGTGTCGGTCAAAAGTAGCGGTTTCAAAATCTATTGCGCAGAAATCCATCGTTTAAAATTGTCTTGTTAAAGTATCTACTTTCTTTAATAGAGTGGGGATTCTATATTCTCCATGCATCTTTTTAATGAGATTATGAGCTGTATCTATATCAATTCCCACACTTGAAATATATAGAGGTGTTTCGCTGCTTCCTCTCTTTAATGCTGATTTATGCCTTTCCACAGTTGCAAAGTTTGTTTTTGCCACACCAATTACGGGCATTTCATTGTCTAAAGCATCATATAAGTGTTTTCCTAAACCAGGTGTCATACCGTCATCAACATACACAAAACCGTCAATAACAATGCAGGAAATATCTTCGATCTGAGTTTTAACCTTCTCTAAAAGACTTAAAATACAAGGGAGTTCTCTTTTGTAAAACTGTCCCGGAATATATTCTTCAACACCTTCTTTTATTTCGGAAAATTCGTAATCAGGAACTGCACTTTCCCAATTCTCAAAAGCCAAACATATGGTGTTAGCTTTATCATGATCAAAGTAATAAGTGTCGAAAACTAAATTCATTAATTATAAAAAATGTTTAAAAATCAACCATTTTGACTGGTAGAAAATATTTTTCTGATGTTTTTGTCTGCGTTTCCAGGTTCCGGAAGCTTGGGCATAAAACCCAAAATGTGCTCTTACAACAGCCCAAAGATGAGGAAATCCTTGCTTCAATCCCAAATAAAATCCGGCAATTCCATCCAAACACAATCTGAAAAAGATTAATCCGATTAGTTTAGGAAAAGGCAGATTTTTAAGCATCATAGAAAGGTTATTTCTAATGTTTAAATATGTTTTCTGAGCACTTTGTTTGTTTAAAGTTCCGCCTCCAACGTGATACACTTTAGATTTTCCTGTATAAAAAATTTTTCTTCCGGAATTGATTAATCTCCAGCAAAGATCAATTTCTTCCTGATGGGCAAAAAATCTTTCATCAAAACCCTTTTGGTCCCAAAAGTCCTGCGAACGAATAAAAAAAGCACATCCTGAAGCCCAGAATATTTCCGTTTCGTCGTTATATTGACCTTTATCTTCTTCCACCTCATCAAAAACCCTTCCTCTGCAGTAAGGATAGCCTAAATTATCAATTAACCCACCTGCAGCGCCGGCAAATTCAAACTTATTTTTGTCGTTATATGATAGAATTTTAGGCTGAATGGCAGCAATGTCAGGATTCTTTTCAAAGAGATTTAAAACAGGTTCTATCCAGTTTTCAGTTACTTCTACATCAGAATTCAATAAACAATAATATTCTGCATCAATTTGTCTTAGACCTTCATTATATCCACCTGCAAAACCTGAGTTTTTAGAGTTAACTACAATTTTTACGGATGGAAAATTGAATTGTAGAAATTCTACAGAATCATCTGTTGATGCATTATCAATTATATGAATATCGGCACTAGCAGAAAACTGAACTACGCTTGGAAGGAATTTTTCCAGCCAGTTTTTTCCGTTCCAGTTTAAGATGACAACCGCAAGTTTTGATTTCATCATTTTATTTTTTTTTCAGCATCAAACGTTTTAATGGAATCCTGATATTTCCATTTTCTGTGCGACCAAAGATAATTTTCAGGATGTTTGTGAATGGTATTTTCTAATAATTTATGAAACTTTTTAACCACTTCATTATTGACAAACTTTTCTCCATCCGGATAGATCCTGTGATAATTTACCTGATAAAAGCCCCTTTTCACCTTTTTCATCTCACAGTAAATGAAGACCAGGTCCATTCTCGTTGCCAGTTTATCATATCCAATAAAAGCAGGAGTTCTTTGATTAAGAAATTCAAGACCGTAATTGACATGAGCAACATGCGGAGTTTGATCTGCCACAAACATATAAGCGGAATCGCCATCGTTTTTATTTCTGAAAATATTCATGATGACTTCATTCGCTTCTAAAGCTTCATTGCCAAATTTGTTTCTTACCTTCTTCATCTGGTCTTCCCAGAAATTGCTGTTTACTTTTCTGTAAACGGGGTGACAGTGTTTTTGAGGAATTACTTTTGCTAATGCGTTGATCCATTCCCAGTTAAAGACATGTCCGGCAAGTAAAATAATATTTTTACCTTCAGCTTTAGCTTCATGAAATAAATGCTGATTAATATGCTGCATTCTTACTCTGGATTCCGTTTCGCTGATGCTGAAAGATTTTACAGTTTCCACCAGATAATCAGAAAAGTTGAGATAGAATTTTTTTAAAATAACCTGAATTCCTTCATCTGTTTTATCAGGGAAAGAATTTTTAATGTTTTGTAAGATGACTTTCTTTCTGTAACCTACGATATAGTAGTTTAAAAAGAAAATGATGTCCGAAAAAATATATAATATCTTAAGCGGGATCTTTGAAATTAAATAAAGTATTTTGATTAAAAAATTCATAAAGTATGCAAATTTAAGGATAATAAAAATATGGTTTCATTTTTGCAGGTAATAAGTATTATTTTTTTATTTTTATAGTATGAAAAAAGTGTCGTTAATAGCTTTTGTAGCCCTGAGTAGTATGATTTGGGCTCAAAATACAGAAACCAAAGAGATTCCTGGAGTAAGATACTCTGGAGATAAGGCTTTGTTGGTGAAAAATGATGCTGCAGAATTGGAGGCAAAAAAGAAAGCTGCGGCAGAAGAAAAGGCAAAACTTCCTAAACCTTATGATCCAAAAGCTGATGCACAGGCAGATATTAATAAGCTGATAGCAAAAGCAAAAAAAGAAGGGAAAAACATTATGATTCAGGCAGGAGGGAATTGGTGTATCTGGTGTTTAAGATTTAACCAATATGTACAAACCACTCCTGAGTTAAAAAATATTGTGGATAAAAACTATCTTTATTACCATTTGAATTAT
>JBCNMJ010000103.1:0-14016 GCA_039594975.1 Chryseobacterium sp.
AAAGATCCTTGTTATTAAGCTTACTACTGGAGATACTCAATGTCATGATCGGTAGATCATCCAAAGAGAATTTCTGTAAAGACGGAGGGTCCGCATCATCAGGAAGGTCTGCCAAAATAGCATTTACCTTTCTCTGTGCATCATTCAAAGCATAGTTTACATCGGCACCCGGATTTAGCTGAACCATGATTACCGATAAACTTTCGTAAGATGAAGATTCTACTTTTTTCACGTTTTCCAAAGAACCAACGGCATCTTCAATTTTTCTGGTTACCGATGTTTCCACCTCGCTCGGCGAAGCTCCCGGATATACCGTGGAAATGGTTACCATATTGGTTTCAAACTTAGGAATCAACTCGTACCCCATCATGGAGTAACTTAATAAACCACCCAGCGTAAGTATCGTAAATAATACGATAACCAGCGATGGCCTTTTAATGGATATTTCTGCTAACTTCATCTTCTGCTTACTTTACGATATTGATTTTTGAACCGTTATCCAAGTTGATTTGCCCACTGGTAACCACCTGTTCACCACCATTCAGTCCGCTTAGGATCTGTACTTTATCTCCATATACTTTTCCGGTCTGAACCTTGATTAATTTAGCAATACCATTGTTCACAATAAATAACTGTCCCGAACTTACCCCGTTTACGAAAGCTTCAGCCGGAACCGTTAACATATTCTGAGTTTCAGCACCGTGATTTGTTTTGAATGTAGCTGTTGCATACATCCCTGCTTTAAGATTCCCTCTGTTCTGAACCTCAATTTCAACAGGGAAATTTAAAGAGGCATCACTTTTAGGAGCAATGAAAGTAATTCTTCCGCTGAATGATTCTCCAGGTAAAACATTCACATTAATAGCCACTTCCTGACCTAATGCAATTTTCCCTACCTGGCTTTCATCTACCAATACAGAAAGCTTAAGCGAATTAATATTTACAATTTCAAACATAGAAGTTCCCGGAGATACAACCGTTCCCGGTTCTACCATTTTCTTGTTGATTGTTCCGCTGATTCCTGCTCTTATATTGGTATCGTTCACTTTAACACTTTGAGCTCTCACTGCAGCCTGAGCATTTTTCAATTGTAATCTTGAATTATCCAGCTGTTGCTTTGTAACACCACCTGTTTTATAAGCGTTCTCATAACGCTGATTATCAATAATTGCATTTTGCAAATTGTTCTGAGCCTGCGTAACATCTACTTCAATAGCATCTCTTTTAATGGTTGCTAAAGTTTGCCCAGCCGAAACTCTTGATCCTTCTTTTACCAAAACACTTACAATACGTCCTGAAATTTCTGAGGACTGGTTCATTTCCTGCTTAGGAATGAAAGTTCCGTTAGCTGAATAATCCGTATCAATATTCTCTCTTGCCACTGTGATTACATTGACATTGATTTTATCAACCTGCTTAGCTACTTCTTTTACTTCCTGCGTCTGTTTCTCTTTATTGCTGGCAATTTTATACGCTGCCAAACCTACTAATACCGCCGCGACGATAATATATATTAAAGTTTTTTTCATTTTCGTTTATTATAAGTTTTGTAGTGTGTTTAATTCTCCTTTTGCTTTAATAAGCTTTATTTCGGCCTGTTTATAGTCTAACAAAGCGTTTGCATAGTTTTGTTTAGCCTGAGTCAATGCATTTTCTGCATCCAGCAATTCTGTAAGCGTTGCCAACCCGTTTTGATAGTTAGACTGCGTATTTTTCTGAACTCTTTCTGCCAATCCAACATTATCTTTCATACTTTCGATATTGATCAATGCATTTTCCATATTTGAAATGGCATTTTTATAATCTAAGCTTAAACTTAATTGCGTATTCTGAATATCCTGATCTAAATCCTGAATATCGATTTCAGCCTGATTGATTTTAGCCTTTGTAGCCCCTCCTGTAAAAATAGGGATGCTTACATTTAAACCAATTGCAGAATAATCACTCCAAAGAACTCCGTTTTTAAAACCGTTTGTCAGTGGAAATTTGCCTCCGTTTGCTCCCCATCCGTAGTTTGCCGTTAAACTCACTGTAGGATAAAGATATGCCTCGGTAGCTTTTTTATTGAACACCAAAAGCTCTCTGTTCTTATTTAAAACTTTAAGCTCCATACGTTCATCAAGGTTCACAGTACTTGCAATAAGCTCAGGTTTTGGCTCAATTGTTTTCTCTTCCAGTTCGATATCTGTACTAATCGGAATTCCCATATAAAATTTCAAAGCATTTTTTGAAAGCTCTACTGAGTTGATCAACTGCTGCTTGTTTGAGCCAATATTAGTTAGCTGTACATTGGTACGGTCCAAATCTATTGGTTTTGCCAATCCGTTCTTTACCAAGCTCTGGATTACATTTCTTACTCTCTCTGTATTGGCATAACTCGCCTCAATAGTTTTAAGATTTTCTTCCTGTACAAATACCTGATAATAAGCTGTTGCCACATTTTCAATCAATTGCTCATTGGTAAGCTGCGCATTCAGAATATAGAATTCTCTTGTAGATTTTGCTGCTTTTAAGCCTGTAAATACTCTCTGGTCAAAAATCGCCTGTTGAAGCTGTACAGAAGCCGTAGAATTCCATGGCTGTCCAAGCTGAGCTCTGATCTTCTCTCCTCCAAATTCCAACAATGACTCCTGAATGAGAGGATTGTAGGTCAACCCCGCCGTAGCACTTATCTGCGGTAAAGCACCGGCTTTTGCCTCATCAATCTTGTATTCGGCTTTTTTAATCTGTAAAGCAGCCTTTTTCGCCTCCGTTTTGTTCTGAAGTGCCTGTTTTATGGCCTCCTGAAGAGAGATCTGCTGCTGTGCAGATACTGATGAAAAACCGAAAATCATACATGCAGCCGCTATTCCTATTTTTAGCTTTGTTGCAGTGATACAATTTCTTTTCATAATTTTATACTCGTTTATTTTTTTAATGTAATGTTATATCTTGAATGTTTTATTTCTAAAGGACGAATCATTTCTTAAAATACTTTAACATTTTTTAATTTTTAAACAACATATTCAAAATAATCTCCTTTCGATCAGAAATAATCTTATCAAATTCCTCATCGCTAATCATCAAATTCTCCATCAATAAGGGTCTTACGGCACTTGGAAAAACCAACAGGGAAACCATATTAAGGACAAACTGGATCGGTTCCATTTTTTCGATATTTCCCAATTGCATTTCGGCTTCGATATCTTTATAAAGCTTGCGAAGCTGATCTTCTTCGATATCTTTTTTGTGGCAGTTTCCTTTATTGATCTGTGATACAATATAGGTTTCCAGATATGGGTACTGAAGACTTGTTGATAGGCTTCCTTCTATAAACTGACCGATCTTTTCTTTGAAAGGCAGATCAGAATTCATGATAATTTCAGATTTTTCGTGTTCTACTTTTTGCGCTTCATCAAAAATGATCTGAATCAGATTATCTCTGGAACGGAAATAATAATTAATAAGCGTTCTATTGACACCCGCTGCATCAGCAATTTCCTGAGTAGTGGCGTCAAACTTCCCTTTCACAAAGAATAAATTCTTCGTTGTCTCTTTGATCAATTCTTGTGTTTGGTCTTTTTTAGCTTGATTTGACATTTTTGTTAAACAAATTTGTGCAAATATAAATCAATCACTTGTTTTGACAAAATTGTTAAACATAAAAATTAAACAAATTTGTATGATTTGCATCATATTTTTAAAAGAAGCATTTTAAAGAATAGAAAAAATAAAAGCGGGCAGAAATCCTGCCCGCTTTTATTTTTTTACGCTATATTTAATTAAAGCAATTTAATTTTATCCTCTTCAATATCGATAATCTTATCTTTATATAATCCTCCAATTGCCTTTTTGAAATTCTTTTTACTCATCTGAACCTCCTCTTTAATTTCTTCGGGAGTAGACTTATCCGAAAGATAAAGTAGTCCATAGTTTTCTTCTAATTTGTCTAAAATTTTCTTTTTAAACTCATCTATATTTTCAAAACCCTGAGGCTGTAAAGAAACATCAATTTTTCCGTCTTCCCTGATTTCTTTAATATATCCTGATTCTTCTGACAAAGGATATAATTTTTTGAAAACATCCGAACTGTAGATTAATCCGATATACTTTTTATTGATCACCACATTCCAGCCCAGTTCACTTTCATTCATCATAATCAGATCAACTTTATCTCCTTTTTTAAAAGGCAAATCCTGATACTGTGGGTTTCTCTTGAATTTAGTAGTGCCTGTAATTAAATCCAGATCTTCATCTACATAAATGTAAACTAAATATCTTTTGCCTTCAACAATTTTAGTTTTTTGCTGTTTGTAAGGAATAAACAGATCTTTGATGATTCCCCAATCCATAAAAGCGCCACTTGGCAGACTTTGTACACAACTCATTACTGCAAACTCTCCAACTTCAGCCAGAGGAATTTCTGTAGTTGCTTTCAGTTTATGGTCGTCCTGATAAACGAAAACCTCCATTTCATCACCAATTTCTTTTTCATCCTGAACAAAAATTTTAGGTAAAAAAGCTTTTTCACCAGATTCATCCGTCAGGATCCATCCTGAATTGTTTTTGTCTGAAATTTTTAAAGTCTGAGTTTTTCCGGGTTGCATGTATGATAAAATTAGCTCACAAAGGTACGGAAATTTGAGTATTTTAATCTATTTATAATCATAGGCGTTACAGATATCTTTAATAAGCTGTTTTAAAGTTAATTTCAAAAAAAATGATACTTGTAAAGAAAAATAATCCTAGTTTTATAAAAACATCAATATGGCAATAGCAAAATCAATTATTTCCACTCTTTTCATTACATTCGCAGTCATTTCCTGCTCAAAAACACCCAAAATCAACGATGAGCTCCGAAACACTGTAATTTCAAAAATAAATCTTCATCCAGATACTTTGCTTGTTTTCAATCAATTTTTGGATCAACTGGATTCAAAAAACAAAACTTTTGGAGAGTATTACATTAAAACCCATCGCGATATTCAGGATTCCTGCGACAAAGTGTTAGCCGCAAAATATGAACCTGAACATTTTGTTTATAACAACCACACACCGGAAGATTTTGATTTTTTACATAAGATTACAGTAGAGTCACTTAATAATTATCATAAAAAATTAGATATTGACACTAGTAAAATCTATATGACTGAATGGGTTACCAATTCCAGTCCGGATATTAAAAGATACTTAAATCAAAAATATAGTCTAGGTCTTTTTATTCCGGAAGACCAACCTCAGGATGCGGCAAAAAAGTAATCTTAAGTTTTTATAAGAATTAATTTACACCGTATTTATCAACAAAAAAGAGAAGCATAATGCTTCTCTTTTTTGTTGATATTGATCTATTTAAGAATTGGAAACAAAATCCATCAGCTCCCGTTTGCTGCTTTCAAAATCAAACGCATCACAAACGATAAAATATTTATGTTTATCTACGCAATTATTAAATATAGATTTCGCTAAAGCCAATTTATTTTTATCAAAACTCATTTCCTTTACCAAAGTCTGAATCTGTTGAGAAGAGAACATCGTTGTACGCATCAACTGTCTGATCATAGAGAGTCTGCTGTCATCAAATCTTGCATTTTTCTGAAGCATAGAAAGGAATTCGCTGAAAGAATTATTATCCATAACATTAGCATAATTTCCTCCGCTATTCCAATTATTTCCCTGATTTCCATAAGGATTATTCCAGACATCGTTCCAGTTATTAAAGCCGTAAGACTGATTTTGAACAGGATAAGAATCTAAAAGATACAAACCTTTATCGGTAAAAAAATCAAGGACTAATCTGCTGTTATTACGGACATTTAAAGTTGTTCTGTACAATAAATAATCGTTTTCGTAAATAGAAATCGGAATTCTTCCAGATGGCAGATCAAAAAACCTGAATTTTCCGGAATTGTTAGCCATAAACTGATCACTTAATTCCACACTAAATATTCCCTGCTCCGGAATTCTAAGAAAAACTTCAGAATAGCCATAATCTGTATTCCATTGATAGTTTGAATTTTTAATTACAGTTCCGTTATTTTTATTTTGATTTCTAAATCCAGAATTACTGTTAGTTCTTGCTTCAGTTCTTTGGAGATTTGGAGATTGTATTTCTGTTTTTGAAGCTTCATTTTTTAAAAGCTCACCCACCTTTCCTGCTTCTTGTGCAAATGAAAATGTTCCCGCAAGAAACAATAAACCTATAAATATATTTTTCATAAATCTTTTTTTAAACTCTATCGCCACTTTTATGCCAAAAAAAAGAGAAACCATAGTCTGGTTTCTCCTGATTATATATATAATTAATTTTCAATTACATATGAATAGGTCTTTTCGCTGTAGCATCCAATGCAGCTTCTTTAATTGCTTCTGCATAAGTCGGGTGAGCATGAGAACTTCTTGCGATATCTTCAGCACTTGCACGGAATTCCATTGCAACTACTCCTTCAGCGATCAAATCTGCTGCTCTTGCTCCTACGATATGCATTCCTAAAACCTCATCCGTTTTTTCGTCTGCAATGATTTTAACCAAACCGTCCACATCGCCACTTGCGCGGCTTCTTCCTAAAGCTCTCATCGGGAAAGATCCTACTTTGTAAGCTACTCCTTCTTCTTTCAGTTGCTCTTCGGTTTTACCTACTCCTGCAACTTCAGGCCAAGTGTAAACAACTCCGGGAATTAAATTATAATTGATGTGAGGTTTTTGTCCTGCCAATGTTTCAGCAACGAAAACTCCTTCTTCTTCAGCTTTGTGAGCCAACATCGCTCCTTTGATCACATCTCCGATCGCATAAATATTAGCAACGTTAGTCTGAAGATGATCGTTTACCTTTACTCTTCCTCTTTCGTCAAGCTCAACACCCGCTTTCCCCAGTCCAAGACCTTCTGTATAAGGCTTTCTACCTATAGAAACCAGACAATAATCTCCTTCAACAGTTACTTCTTCTCCTTTTTTATCTTTAGCAGTAATTTTTACAGTATCTCCGTTTCTTTCCACGGCAGAAACCGCTGTAGAAAGCATAAATTTCATTCCTTGTTTTTTAAGAACCTTAGTTAATTCCTTACTTAAAGCTCCATCCATTCCAGGAATGATCTTATCCATAAATTCAACAACAGTAACCTGAGCTCCCAATCTTAAATAAACTGAACCTAGTTCAAGACCGATAACACCACCTCCGATCACTACCAAATGCTTAGGAATTTCCTTAAGATTTAAAGCTTCTGTAGAAGTGATTACTCTTTCCTTATCTAAAGTGATGAAAGGCAAAGTAGATGGTTTAGAACCCGTTGCAATTATAGTATATTTAGATTCGATCGTTTCAGTAGAACCGTCGTTTTTCGTTACTTTGATCTGAGTAGCAGATTCGAAGCTCCCAACTCCTTCAAAAACAGTGATTTTGTTTTTGTTCATCAAGTAATTGATTCCGTCTGTATTTTGTTTTACCACCTCATTTTTACGCTCGATCATTCTTGCGATATCAGCTTGAGGTTCATTGATAATGATTCCGTGACCTGCGAAATTGTGCTTTGCATTTTCAAAATGTTCAGAGCTATCCAAAAGCGCTTTTGACGGAATACACCCAACATTAAGGCAAGTTCCTCCTAAAGTAGGATATTTTTCAATAATTGCTGTTGTGAAACCTAATTGTGCAGCACGGATTGCAGCAACATAACCACCAGGACCAGAACCGATTACGGTAACATCGAATTGACTCATGTTATTTTATGAATTTGTTTATTATTAACTTTCTTACTTCTTACAAATTTAACGATTAATTACCACGTGAGAAAGTGAGATTTGTCAATTTTTCAACAATGAATTCAAAGTTTTTATTTTAAGTTTCCTACTTCTCTACGATTGTTAACAACTGTTTTTATAATAAAAAAGATTATCAATAATGTCATTAATACAGAAGACAAAATCTGACTGTAGGGTTTATAATCAGGCAAAATAGTTCCAATAAATGCAGAAAAAAGTCCTCCTAATGCACTCATCATTTTAGCCATATGTTCATATATCCAGATTTTTCTGTATTTTGATTTTGGAATACAATACCGAAAAATATCATACCCTATTACTATAAACAAATATCCGACTGCGGAATAGATAACCACCGAATTCCAGTAAAATCCTACAGATTGTAAATAATATAAAAAAGACAAAGTGGTAACAACAGAAATAATCATCACCAATACATCTTTCCAGTAAAACACATTAGATTTTTCTTTCACAATCCGAAATCCTGAATACGTGTTATAACCCGCTAAAAGAGTAATAACAAGAAGAAACAGATTACGTTTAAAAATAACAACTCCTAAAATACCCGTGATAATAACGAAAATCATGGAAAAAGTAAAAATCTTTCCGGCTTTCCTATGCCATAACGTTCCCTTTGGTTTGAATAAAATGATAAATCCTAAAATCAGAGCAATACTGCCTGCAATGATATGAATGATAATGTTTACCGAATGAAGAATTGTATTCATAGTTTTTAGCGACAAAAGTGATCGAAAATCGGTCATCAATCGTCCTAAATGATAGATCCGGACCTATTTTATACAGATTTTTTGTATTCAGAAGGTGTTTTTCCGGTTTCTTCTTTAAAGATCTTATTAAAAGTTGATTTGGAATTAAAACCGGATTCAAATGCAATTCCAAGGATGGAATATTTTGAAAAATCAGGATTGCTGAGTTTGGTTTTTACCTCTTCTATTCTGTAAGAATTTATGAATTTGTAAAAATTGGTATTCAGATTCTGGTTGATGATCTGAGAAAGCTGATGCGTCGAAATATTCATTAATGAAGATAATTTCTGTAAACTCAGCTCCTCATCCAAATAAGGTTTATTTTCTTGCATGAAAACCAATAGCTTTTGAGAAATTTCAGAAAATTCTTCTGATTGAATAGTTTTCTTCTCAGTTACTTTTACTCTTTTCTCTAAAACAACCGGATGATAGATAATACTCTGTCTTAAACTAAAAAATACAATGCAAAATAAATACAGACTTTGAACAGCTGCAACAATGACAAATATTTTTACGGAAATAACATTAAAAATATCATTTCTAAAACTGATCATTGCCAAAACAATGACAAAAAGGAAAATAAGAGAAGCCAAAATATATTGTAACCAGTTTAAACTGATCTTCTCTAATGCTGAATAATATTCCGGAAGTATTTTTTGATATTTTCTCAACGCTAAAAAACACAGTACAATGTATATTACCGGAATTATTGCCATTGGGAAAGTCAATACATTAAGTAATACTTTATTTTCCTGTTTTGAAAAATAAGGAATACTGTTTTTGAAATTTATTTGGAGATAAAAATCAGAAATACAATATAGTAAAACGGTGTAAAAAATATAAAGCAGAGCATGCTTTACAATGTATTTTATCTTAAAATCAATAGTAAATGTAATTGAAATAATATAAAGATATAGCATTCCAATACTTAAAACAGGTGATGTAAAACCCAAAATCTGCAGCCAAGCCGGAAACTCAGAAGAAAAAAGATAATATAACAAATTGAAGCAAGAAACAATCATCCATACCACCAAATACTTGTCAGAAGATGTCTTTTTGTTTTTCGAGAATACCATAAAGATGCATAACAATGCAATCATAATTCCCGAAAAAGCAATGCTTTCAATTATCATATAGAATTAGCTATAGATTAAGCTTTCCTTGTCCAAATTCTCCCATACTGTCAAAAAAGGAACCGCCATATACGTACCAATCAAGGCTTTCAAGATATTCTACTGCATTTTCCGGGGTAATGTTTGGTCGATCCTTTTTAGAAACAATTCCTTTGTACCATCTTCCTGATTTGGAATAATGTTCATATTCAACGAAATAATGAATCCAGATTCTTTGACAAAGTTTGCATTGCTGAGTCGTTACTTCTCCATATCTTCCGTTAGTATGATCTATACCCAATTCAGAACTTCTGTATTCCGTATAATTTGAGGTAGGTTTTTCACAAGCGCATCCTAGTTTCTGAACTTTATTCATTGAGAAATATTGATTTAGAATTAACAAAGTCCAAAAGTAAGAAAATAAGAACTTTCAAGGCAAATACGGAAATTCTATTTCATCAGATCTAGCAAAACCTTCTCATATTTATCCATAATAATTTCTTTTGAAAATCTGGATTTAATAGAATTCTTAATAGAACTGCTGTCATAACTTTCATGTAAAATTTGAACGATTTTCTGTGAGAAATCATCATGATTTTCAATATCAGAAACTTCACCATTGATTCGGTTCTGAATAATTTCATTGATTCCCCCGGGACAATTATTAGCCAAAGAATAGGTTCCACACGCACCAGCTTCTAATAAAACATTGGGAAAGCCTTCATATCTTGAAGAGAGGATAAAAAGATCCGCAAACTTCAGAAACTGGTAGGGATTCTCCTGTCTTCCATGAAAAATAACTTTTTTTAAGTCTAAAAACTGTTTCATCTGATGCAGGATTTCCCGGTCTTTCCCATCTCCCAGAATATGTAATAAAATATTTTCGTTTTTAAGTCTTGAAAATACTTTCAACAGATTATCAAAGCCTTTTCTTTCCGATAAATTGCCGATCGCTACGACGTTTTTATAATTATATTTAAAGCACTCCGGTCTACTTGAAAGAGCAAGCTTTCCTTCAATAAAATCAAAATCGACAGGATTATTAATTTTAATGATTTTCTTTTCCTTAACGTTGAAATTATCGATCAGATCTTTCTTCATATCATCACTCTGCGCAATGATTTGCTGATAGTTGTTGTAAAAGCTATAGAAGAATTTGATTTCTTTTCTGGTAATATGATGGGAAACCACATTCGTTTCTCTTGCAATAAATTTTGTTCTCGGAAAAAGCTTGATAAACAGCGACAAATAAGCATTTACTTCTCCAAAACCGGAAAATACTATGTCCGGCTTTCTACGATAGATTTCTCTTAGAATCGGCTTTAATGAGTGTCGAATCCGTTCTGTATCCACATCAATGATTTCAACATCTTTTTTAAGGAAATTAAGATATCCGCCTTGTTTGCGCAAAAGCAATATTTTAGGTTCGAACTTATCCCTGGAAAGATGGTTCGCAATGGTGGTAATGATTCTTTCTGCACCTCCGGTTTCCAAATCCGGCAGAATAAATATGACAGAAATCTTTTTCATCCATGTAAAGTTAGTAAAAAGTTTTATTAACTTTCAAGCCCAACTTATCAAACACAGGAATAATTTCATCGATTTTTTCAACGCTTAAAAAAACATATTTATCTTCATCGAAATTCATTCCTCTTCTTTTAAAAAATGAAAACGGCTCATCTGTTTTTCCAAAAATACTTTCAGGTTCCCCGAAGATGATATTTCCGAAATATTTACGGTTCATCTCCGTATTAATCTGATCAATTTTGTGCAATGCTCTGTACTTTATAATTTTACTGCTCCTTTTTTTAGCAATAATAATTTTTTGATTAGTAATCAGATAATAATTATTACTTAATCTAAAATACCTAAAGAACCATCTGAAAAAAGTAATATACAATGCGTAGCAAAATATAAATATTGCAATTAAGGAGAACAGAAAGAAATCTGAATTTTTAATATTTGCTATAAAAACAACAGAAATTGTCAAATAGAAAAATGAAAAAGCTATTCTAATCTTTTCAGTCGTATTAAAAAAGAAACTCTTCTTGGGAAGAATTTCTTTTAAAATTATTTCGTTATCGTTTAAAATCATTGTTAATTCGCAACGTCACTAATGAATTTTATTCTCAACATTCTCACTTCTTCATCAGAAAGCTCATCTCCGAATTCATCTAATAGGACCTTCATACTATCACTTTCGGATTCGTTCATAAATTCCATGAAGCCGTCTACAATATCTTCATCAAAATTATCTTCAATATAATAATCAATATTCAATTTTGTTCCCTGATAAACAATACGTTCCATTTCTTTCAACAATTCATCCATCGAAAGATTTTTGGCTCTTGCAATATCTTCAAGATCAATTTTTTTATCGGTACTCTGAATAATGAAAACCTTATGACTGGATTTATTAGCCACCTGCTTCAATACCATATCCTGAGTACGTTCGATATTGTTATCTTCTACATATTTACTGATAAAATCGGCAAATTCTTTACCATACTTTTTAGCTTTCCCTTCACCAACTCCATAAATTTTCGTAATTTCTTCAACGGTAATCGGGTACTGAACCGTCATATCTTCCAAGCTAGGATCCATGAATACTGTGTAAGGAGGAATTCCGTGTTTTTTGGCTACTTTTTTTCTTAAATCTTTTAGTAAGGTGAATAAATTCTGATCTAATCCGCCTCCGGATTGCTGCTGAATCTGATCACTTTCTGCTTTAGTCTGAGTTAAATCAAATTCCCGGTCTTCTGCAATTAAGAATGAATGTTCTAATTTACCTTCCAATACCAGTTTCCCTTTTTCGGCAATCTTTAAAACCCCGTAGGTTTCAATATCCTTTTGCAGAAAATTCTGAACTGTTGCCTGTCGCAGAATGGTTTTCCAGTGATTATCCTTTTCTTGTTTTCCAAAACCAAAATAAGAACTCTGCTCCAATTTATACGATTTTGTCACTGCTGTTTCTTTTCCGGCAATCACAGAAATCAGATCTTTAGCTTTGAATTTTTCTCCGGTATCTTTAATAAGCTCCAATACTTTTTTCAAGTCATCTGTAGCATCTTTCAGCTTTGGAGGATTCGATGAATTATCACACATTTTGGCGCCTTCCCCATTAACCGGATCAAAGTTTTCACCGAAATAATACAGAATATATTGTCTTCTGCTCATTGAAGTTTCGGCATAGCCTACCACTTCATTCAGAAGCTGCAACCCGATTTCTCTTTCAGAAACAGGCTTTTGAGCTAAGAACTTTTCCAGTTTTTCAATATCTTTAGGATCATAGAACGCCAGACAATGTCCTTCTCCTCCATCTCTTCCTGCACGTCCTGTTTCCTGATAATAGCTTTCCAAAGATTTCGGGAAATCATAATGAATCACAAAACGGACATCCGGTTTATCGATTCCCATTCCAAAAGCAATTGTCGCTACTATTACATCCACTTCTTCCATCAGGAATTTATCCTGATTGGCTACTCTTATTTTCTGATCAAGACCAGCATGATAAGGCAAGGCATTGATTCCGTTCACCTGCAAAAGCTGTGCAAATTCCTCTACTTTTCTCCGGCTTAAACAGTAAACAATCCCTGATTTTCCTTTGTGCTGATTAATGAATTTAACAATTTCCTTATCTACATTTACTTTTGGCTGTACTTCATAGTAAAGATTCGGTCTGTTGAAGCTTTCTTTAAAGACCAAAGCATTACTCATCCCCAAAGTCTTCTGGATATCATCCTGAACTTTAGGCGTTGCAGTTGCTGTTAAAGCAATTACAGGAACATCTGCAATTTTATCAATAATAGATTTCAAATTTCGGTATTCCGGTCTGAAATCATGTCCCCATTCCGAAATACAGTGGGCTTCGTCAATAGCAAAGAAAGAAATTTTTACTTCTTTTAAAAAGTCCAAATAATCATCTTTAATTAAAGATTCGGGAGCGACATAAAGAAGTTTGGTTTTACCGCTTTTAATATCATCAAAGACCTGTTTGGTCTGTGTTTTATTTAATGATGAATTAAGAACATGGGCTACTCCATCATCAGATGAAAGTCCGTTTACTGCATCTACCTGGTTTTTCATTAACGCTATTAACGGCGAAACTACTATTGCCGTACCTTCCGAAATAAGTGCCGGAAGCTGATAACATAAGGATTTTCCTCCTCCCGTAGGCATCAACACAAATATATCCTTCCCATTCAACAGGTTTTCTATAATTTGCTCTTGTTGTCCTTTAAAAGTAGAAAACCCGAAATATTTTTTCAATTCGCCTGATAAATTGGCTTTTTTTGCGCTCATCTAATTTTCTATTGCTAAATTTGCATCTAACCCAAAGTTATGAATTTTTCACTTAAAATAAAAGTGAACGAATTTATTAAAAATAAAATTTATATTAAAT
>JBCNMJ010000104.1:0-13984 GCA_039594975.1 Chryseobacterium sp.
TGCAGCATCTTTGGCAAGGCTCCATGTCGGCTCTATATTGTCGGAACCAAAATTGTTATTATTGTAGGAAAAACTGAATACAGCTCCGAATTTTTTATTCAGAAAGCGATCTCCGTATACTAATCCTGCAGTATAATTTCCTTTTTCACGAATAGGACTATAACCTCCTGCAACCGTTGCAGAAATTCTCTTTCCGTTTGAAGAAGCTCTGGTAATAAGGTTCACGGAACCACCAATGGCATCGGCATCCATATCAGGAGTTAATGTTTTATTCACTTCAATAGTGGAGATCATGTCAGAAGGAATCAAGTCCATCTGAACATTCCTGTTATCTCCTTCTGCGGAAGGAATTCTGTCACCGTTTAAGGTTACGGAGTTCAAATTCGGAGCAAGGCCTCTTATAATCAGGTTTCTGGCTTCACCCTGATCATTTTGAATTGTTATTCCGGGAACACGTTTTAGTGCATCACCTATATTGGCATCGGGAAAACGTCCGATTTGATCGGATGAAATGACATTGGTGATATTAGCGTTATTTTTTTGCTTATTTAAAGCTCTTGCTTGATTTTTTAATGTGGTTCCGGCGACAACAACTTCTTCAATGGTGGTTTCCTTTCTTGTGAAAATGATATTTTGCTGGGTATTTTTATCAGATTCTACAGCCACGTTGTATTCTCTGATTCCATACCCAAGATAATCAACTTTCATAGTGTAGTTTCCCGCCGGAACGTTTAAGAAAACGAAATTTCCGTGATCGTCCGAAGTCGTATAGATATTTCCTGGAGTCAGAGAAATTTTTGCTCCGGGAAGGGCAATTTTAGAATCATCATTAATGTTTCCTGAAACAGTACCTGTTTGTGCATAAAAATAAATAGAAGCACACAAAAGAACAGAGGTAAAAATCTTCTTCACTTTCTTTAGATTTAAATTCGAACAAAATTAAATGCTTGTTTAGAGAATGCTTTGAAGAGAATTTTAAGATTGTTTTAATGAATTGTTACGGTAGATAGGTAGTTTTGATGTTGAAATTAAACTATTGTTAATTTTTATAAATGGCTTTTTTTAGTAAAGATGATTTTAGACAGATTCTGAAAAATGATTTGTTATTATAGGCATAATTAATTTGAAACTGATATTTTTGCAGAAGTGAAATAAGTTGATGGGAATTTAAGGGTAAGACATTTATTTTAATCAATATAAAAAATGATCCAAAAACCTTTACACAATTTCCATATTCCTGTGATGGGATTGGCGTACACGATAGACAGCCCTATTCGTGTCGCACAGTACGGAATTTCTTCCGTGGTTTCTATAATTGATGATGAGATTATAGAAAGAATGAAAAACTTTTACAGCAAAAAGTTCAATCTAAAGTATCCGAGTATTTCAACAAAGATTGACGACTACCGTGCCAAAAGGATTACGGATTATCTTAATATGATGGATGATATCGTCAATGAAAAGTTTGAAGCTTTTAAAGAGGAAATTTCGAAAAACAAAACCGCTTTAAAAAACTTTATGGAAATACTTCCTAGTGCTTCAGGGCTAAAAAGCGGCCTTCAAAATCTTCTGACTAAAAAAGATGATTTTACTTCTTCTGTTAAAATTTTTATTGAAAATCATCTTTCTCCCGGAAATATCGATGTCAATATCATGACTAAGGTTGATAAAGATAATTTTCATAAAAATGAACAATTGCCTATAATCTATAATGATGCTCATGCTTCTTTACGAGGATTTGCGAAAAGTAAATTATCATCCTCTATGGTACTTTCTGCCGGAATGAATCCCCGCCTGTACAGCTATATTGAAGAGTTTGATGATTTTTTTCCTGATGAAAATGGTTTTCTGAAAAAGAAAATTATTCTGAAAGTCAGTGATTTCCGTTCGGCAATGATTCAAGGGAATTTCCTGGCTAAAAAAGGACTTTGGGTTTCTGAATACAGGGTGGAGTCCGGATTAAATTGTGGCGGTCATGCTTTTGCAACAGAAGGGCTATTGTTGGGTCCGATTATGCAAGAATTCAGGGAAAGAAAAAATGAGCTGATAGATTCTGCCCATTACTTAATGGTAAAAGCACTTGAGCAAAAAGGGAAATATACAGTTATTCGACCTTTAGAAATGAAAATTACCGTTCAGGGTGGAGTAGGAACCGCTGAAGAACACAAGTTTCTTTTGAAAACTTATGAGGTTGATAGTATCGGTTGGGGATCGCCGTTTCTTTTGGTTCCGGAAGCTACAGCTATGGATAATGAAACTAGGCAATTACTTGCAAAATCAAAAGAAAATGATTTCTATTTGAGTAACCTTTCTCCATTAGGAGTTCCTTTTAATACTGTGAAAGGAACTTCAAACGAAATTTTTAGACGAAACAAAGAGTCTAAAGATCATTACGGAAGTTCGTGTCCGAAGAAACTGCTGGCGTTAAGTAAGGAATATTCTCCAAAAGGAATTTGTACAGCATCTAAAAAATATCAGGATATAAAGCTTAAAGAGTTAGCCCAGGAAAAAGAACAGCTGACAGAAACACAGTTTGAGATAAAGAAAGAAGTAATTACGGAAAAGGCATGTCTTTGTGTAGGATTGGTGAATTCTGCTTATTTGGAACATAATTTAGAGCTAAAAGGGGAGAAGCAGGGCGTGGTGATCTGTCCGGGACCAAATTTAGCTTTTTTTGATAAAGAAGTTTCTCTTAGTGAAATGGTACAGCATATTTATGGCAATAACAATATTATTTCTTACAAGAATCGACCGAATATGCTGATTAATGAATTAAAATTATATGTTGATTATCTGAAAAAAGATATCAGTGATTTTACAGGAAAAATCAGTAATTCTCAAATCAAAAAATGGAAAGTATTTAAAGAGAATCTTTTTAGTGGAATTACTTATTATGAGGAACTGTTTTCTGTTTCAGATTTCTTTAAAGCAGATATCAATATAATTAAACAGCAATTAAATGATTATAGGTTGCTATTAAGGAAAATTGAAATTCCTGAAAGTTAAAAATTAGGAAGCCCTTTATAATTTAGAGGGCTTTGTTTTATCGATGTTTATTTTCCCTGTTCTTTTTGATATTTTAATTGTGCATATTCATAGCTGTAATAGAGAATATTCCAATATTCATACCCATAAGCATCTTTAAAAAGATCTCCATTATTTTTATCTACAGGACCTAACAGTGATTCAGGAAGAATCTTTTGCTGATCTATAATTATAGTGATGAGATCATCTATAGGATAGTTGTCTCCATAACTTATAAAACTTTCAATGAGAAAACTTTGTAAATCCAGTTCCCTTACGGTCTGAAGAAGTTCTTTTGTTGGGTTCGAAAGATATTCTGATTGAATATTAATCTCGCTGATGTTCAGATAATTCGATAAATCATCTCTTATATCATCCATACTTGGAAAATGAAAGGGGATATCAGTATAATCATTTCCATCTGTGCCCTTTACGTGAAAGTGTATTGTGTTTTCAGGAGCAATGATCTTTCCTTTTATAATAATTCTGGATATAAATCTGATTGGCATTGCTTGATATTCTGCGGATTAAATTATGGCTTTTCTGAAATGAATTCAAAAGTAATATTTTTTCTAAAAATAATTTTGTCAATAGTAAAAATAGTTCTATATTTGCACCACTGAAAACGACGATAGAATCGGAGTTTATGGAGAGTTGGCAGAGTGGTCGATTGCGGCAGTCTTGAAAACTGTTGACTGTAACAGGTCCGGGGGTTCGAATCCCTCACTCTCCGCCAGGTTAGAAACCAAAATAAGCTAAAACGCTGTAAACATTGATGTTTCAGCGTTTTTTGTTTTAGCGCAGTATCAAAAAAAACAAAATAGGTCACGATTTATATGACCTTTTGGTATATCTTGCAAAAAGTGGTATCTTAAATACAAGATTCACGTTTTGGCCGACCAATGTGGAATGTTTAACAGGCAGTCCTTCTCCGCACACTTTCTCGAAATTAATAGAATGAGGCCGACCGAATTTATAAAGAGAGATTGAAGGAGATTGAGGATGATTGAATTGATGAAATATCTCTAGATATTGATTGAATACGTATATTTGGAATGTTCAAGAATAATTAAATAAGAGATTGATATGGGATTTTTTGACATTTTCAAGGCAAAACAAAAAAAGGAAAACGGATTAGAAGGAAGTGATGAAGTGATTTCACAATCTGAAAAAATCAATGATAATTCTATGATTGATAATGAATACCATAAACCATCAAATTGGACTTCGAATTATATTTATGGATTCATTAATGGAAATCCTATGCAAAAAATCTCTAATCATAATGATTTAATAGAAATTATTAGGAACACGATTGGTAATGGAAAAGGTTATATCGCAATAGATTCAATATTTCATCCGTATAATTTAATAAATCATAAAGGTGCTACTGCGTGGGATCTAGCTTGGTTTTGGTTGTACACTCAGGACCAAGGGCAAATTATTTCTGAAATTGCAAGAAATGAAACTGCTACAATTGTTCGATCTGAAAATTTAAACCTGCTGGAGAATTTCAGGATTTGGCCGAATGACAATTTAAATCCACACAAAAATAAACAGTATGATAAGTTCGTTCCTTTTGTTCTGCCTTATTTAACTTACTCAATAGATGATAAAGATGAAGAACATTGGGTAAAAATGATAAATGCTGAATTGCAATTGCAGGGACACGCTCATACGTATATAGAAAATTTCAATCATGTCTTATCAAATAATGTTGAAGGACACGTTATGACATTGGGTTTTGGAGAATTTAACAGAGAAAATTTAGACGACCTGATCAATAAATTCACAGATTTTTATGACCAGAATATGAGTGGAAAATAAAACTCTTTAGCTTTTACGGGTTGATATAGAGTCGAAAAACAACCTTGACGGAAGATATTGCACCCTAAATATTTGTGTGAAGACTATTTTCAGTTCAGGTCATTTCTGGCATTATTTTATCAACATTAATGATAAAAAAATAGTAAATGAAAAGATTTGTTATTTGAAAATTGAGGAAAACTGGGACAGGTCGCATTAATGACCATTGTCTCTTTTGTAACTCTATTCCTTTTCATCAGGATATCAGGAAAAAGAATCTTGGCTAAGCTCAACCTTTTGATTTTGTGGTGACGGTTGCTCTGGGTTCCACATTAGCCTATATGATGCTTGTGATGGTTCCCTTCAGAAGGTGTAATGGTCTTATTTCTGATAATAGCTTTACAATACCTATTCACGAAGCTGGACGGTAGATCCGATAAGATGGAACACCTGATCAATTCCTCTCCACGTTTACTGTTCTATAAAGGCAAATACCTCAAAGACAATATGAACACCGAAGCCATAACAGTTGATGAGATCTTCGAATCAACCAAAAGCATATTTACATTTTACCTTTTCAGTCTTTTCATTGGAAAGGTCTGTTTGCGTTTCTGTCCGTTTTTTGTTCCTGAAATTTCGGCTATCAATGAATCGGAAGTGATCTTTGTGTAAGCTATGATCTGTGGAAAGTCGTGCTGTGGATTTTCAAAGACCAATTGATTTTCAGAAATGGTTTTGGCGGCAAAACGAACTGGTAAACCCTCATTCTGGTTTTTGATTGTTGGAATGTAAAACAATTTTTTGTTTTTTCCTGCACGAGCCGGATATTTTCAAAAAATGATGGTGTCCTTGTCTTTGACACTATAACTTTTCCCTGAAAATTCATTGTGTCTTAATTTGGTCCAGGTTTCATAGCTGCTGCCTCTCTGGGTTTTATTTTTCCCAGGTCCCGATCAGCCATTCCGCTTTTTGAATGTCGATTTGAAGGTGTTTTTTTGTTCAGATGATGACTATTCTTTTTGAATTAAATTTTGAATATCATCTAAGTTTTATACCTGATGAAGCTTTGTTATATGTAGTAATTATCTTCTTAAATACTCCCTTGCTTTAGCATTAGAAGGATTTATTTTTAAGCAATTGTCAAAATTTTTCATTGCTTCTTCTGAATTTTTTATACTTAAGTATGCTTCTCCTAACTTGAGATATGCATTTTCGCTATAAGGATAAAGGAGGGTATTGAGTGTATAAATCTCAATTGCCTGTTTGGCTTTTTCTTGCTTCACCAAATCATCTGCAACATCATTAACGAGCTTTTCGTTTATTCTGAATCTTGGAAAGTTTTGCTTTGCTTTATTGATAAGTTGCAGTAGCTCGCCGCTTGTCTTATTTGACATTTCATCTTGAATCCCCCTTATAGTTGCAGGATAAGTAAAAAGTTTGCCAACAATGTCATAAGCAGCTTTAATTCCTGCATCATTGCCTTTATTGCTTATTGCGATTATTGTAAAATCGCCAATTCGTTGCAGAGAAGTTGAAAAGTCAGTAACACCACCATCATGATAGAAACGTGGATTTTGCCCAACCGGACTAAGATCCCAGCCCAAGCCATAATTACTATTTTGTGCCTTTGTTAATATTTCCTTTCTAATTTTATCTTTAAATAAAACATCGGAATCAAATACGTTTGCCCATTTTAATAAATCATTTGCAGTTGAGTAAAGTCCACCAATCGCAAAAGAGTTGTTCATATCTATACTAAATGTGTTTACAAATAAGCTGTCATTTATCTGACGATAACCAGATGCCCGATTTATAATTAAAGTTTCTTCTTTGTCTACCCCGGTATTTTTTAGTTGCAAAGGAATAAAAAAATTGTCCTGCAAATACTGTTCAAGAGAAACTCCGGACACTTTTTCAATGATAAGACCTAACAAATAATATCCTGAATTATTGTAATTATATTTTTCCCCTGGTGCAGATTCTAATGGTTTTGTCCTAAACAGATCGACGACTCCTTTGGATGTATGTTCCAATAGAAGGAAATTCCCTTTTGCTTCGGGCAAACCTGTAAAGCTAACGAGCCCTGAAGTATGTGATAATAGTTGCCTTATAGTTATCTTTTCCCAAAATGCAGGACATTCATCTAAGTATTTGCAAATGGAAGCATCCAAATCAATTTTATTTTCCTGATACAATTTCGTAATCGCAGCAGCAGTAAATGTTTTACTCACCGAGCCAATTCGAAATTTAGTATCCAATGTATTGAGTACCTGCAGTTCATAATTAGCCATGCCGTATGCCTTGGCAAAGACTTTTTTTCCATTATGGGAGACCAAAACAACACCACTAAAATTGTCAAATTTTACTGAAAAATCCATGTAGTTTTCTACCCATATGGCAATTTCCTTATCAGATAATTTAGGGACGGTTTGAGAGAAGACAAAGCTGTTTAGCCCCCAAATTAAAAAAACAATTAGAAATAACATTCTTCTCATTATTCTGAGTGAAGTTTGCTCAGAGCTTATGTACTTTATGAAGCTGCTTTCTTCGGGTTCATTTAATATGCGCGTTGTACATTCTGCGTTAGGTAACTTGTTATTGTCAACGGCGATGAATTTAGAAGTTTCGGATTCTTTTGTCTGCTCCAATACTTTCAATTTTTTCTCACTTTCAGTTAACTTACTCATTTACGTGAATTTGATTTTAAATATACAAAATGTGAAATGAAGCCAAATTGACAGAGCAGATTTATATTCCTATTTCGTGTCCTAAAATTTCTTTAAATTCGTAATTAGCTTATAATTTAGTAGTTAATATTGTATAATTACAATAATGGAAAATTTTAAAAACAATACAATTATGTGGCAATATTATTTAATCCTGGGATTAGGAGTAGTATTTCTTGTATGGGCAGTCTACAGTTTCCGTAATACAATGACATTTCTTAATAATGGTTATAAAGCTACAGCAACAGTAATCGATTTTCACAAGTATGAATCCGACGGTGAAGTGTTTGCGCCAATCTTCACTTTTCGGACAAAAGATAACCAATTAATTACATACGAGTTAGCAGAAGGGAATGATCCTCCAGCATGGAAAATAGGAGAAACAACTACTGTTATCTATGATCCTTCCGATCCTTCAAAAGTGAGCTTATATAGCTACTTTAGAGTATTTATTTGGACATTGGTTTTACTGTCGATTTCTCTTCCGCTACTAGTAATTGGTGGCGGTTACTTTATAGCTGCAAGATTTCTTCTTTAACAGTTGTAAATGAAAAAACATACTTCATTTAGAATAAATGAGTATATTTTTTGATCCATTGTGCAATTCAACTAATATTAGTAATAACAGTATTGCCTTTTTCATCTTCAAATATTTTTATTCATAAGCTGGTTTGAAAGTTAAAACTGCTTAATTTTTCAAAACAAACAATATTGTATCCGAAGCTTAAACCTTACCACGCATGTAAAGAAGGATACTTGTTCATTCGGACGAATTCTACTTCTTTTATTTCACAATCTTCTATAAAAAGACTAAATCATAAGATATTAATCATATCAGTAAAAGACCTAATATTCAATTAACATAAAATACTCTCACCAAAAATTGTAGGTGTAAAACATCTTTATTAATATTGTGTTCATATGTCCACAAAAAAAGTTTTCAGAACGTTTGTTTTCCTTAAGGTTGGTACCGTTTTATTTTTGCTGCTGCTGATGATGATTTTGCATGCCTGTAAGGATGTTTCAGCAAAATCGGATAAAATAAATATCGGCTTCTCGCAAGGTTTGGGAAATCATCCCTGGAGACAGGCGATGAATCATTCCATGGAGATTCAGGCGTCTTTGCATTCTGAGGTGCAGCTAAGCATTAGTAAAGCAGAAGGTTCGGTTCAGAAGCAGATCGGGGACATTCAGAAAATGATAGATAATGAAGCGGATATCATCATTATTTCACCTATTGATCCTAATTCACTGGTTCCAGTGGTGGAAAAAGCCTTTGCGAAAAAGATTCCTGTGATTTTGGTGGATAGGAAAATCAATTCTGATAAATATGCCACTTATATCGGAGCTGATAATGTGGAGATTGGCAAAGAGGCAGCGCAGTATATTATTTCGGATTCTAAAAATTTAAAAAAAATCATTGAAATAAAAGGCGATGATAATTCTTCGCCTACAACAGAAAGAAGTCTGGGTTTTCAGCAAATTATTAAAAATAATTCCAATACAGAACTGATAAAAACCTTCAAAGGTTTTCCTGCTGAAGCATTCAGAAAAACTCTGGATTCATTGGGAAATCAAAGCTTGTATGTTTTTGCTTTCAATGACCAACTAGCAACGCAAGCATGGCAAATAGCGAGAAACGCCGGTGTGGAAAATCAAATCAAATTTATCGGTGTGGATGGTCTGAACACCAAAGATGGTGGAATCCAGATGGTTCTTGACGGTAAATTAAATGCCACTTTACTTTATCCTACCGGCGGAACGGAAGCCATTGAAACTGCTATTAAAATCTACAACGGGCAAATTCCACCGAAACGCATCAAGCTCAGTACAACCATTATCGACAGGCTGAATGCGGAAATTATGCGCAACCAGTTTGATAAAATCATCGAACAGCAGGGAGTGATTGAAAATCAGGTGAATGCAGTGAAAAAACAGACCGAACTCTATTCTTCCCAAAGAGAATTGTTCCGATGGTCTGTTGTACTTTTGATTCTGATGTTTTGCCTCATTGCTTATGCTATTTACCTGATTTATACCATTAAAATTAAAAATAAACAGCTTACCCTCACCAACGAACGTGTGACGATTCAGCGGAATCAGATTGAAACCATTGCCAACGAACTCAAGGAAAGTAATGAAGCAAGAGTAAACTTTTTCACGGGTTTGTCCCACGAATTCAAAACACCTATAACCCTCATTTTAAGTTCTTTGGAATCATTGAAAGATACTTTTAAAAGCAAGGGTACAAAACCGTCTTATGAGCTGGAACTGATTAATAAAAATTCAAACCGTTTGCTTAGGTTGGTGGATAATCTTTTGGATTTCAGGAAAATAGAAAATAAAACCTTTAATTTAAGGGTTTCCAAAACCAATATCTACGATTTCACTTATGGCATTTTCAGGGATTTTGAAAATGAAGCCAAAAAAAGGAATATTAAGTTTGAAATTCATTCCGCAAACAAAAGTCTGGAACTGTACATTGACAGAAACCTGATGGATAAAGTATATTTTAACCTTTTGTCAAATGCTTTTAAATTCACACCGGACAACGGGAAAATTGAAATTACGATTCAAGAAAAAGGAAATCAGGCGGTTATTAGCTTTAAAGACAATGGTATAGGAATCCCGGAAAAAGAAATCAGCAAAGTTTTTGAACCCTATTTTAAAGGTTCCAACAACCGGAAAAACAGTTCAGGAATCGGGCTGCATCTCAGCCGTCAGTTTGTGGAGCTTCATCTCGGGAAAATCGAGGTAAGTTCTTTTCAGGGGACGGAATTTATCATCAGTCTTTACAAAGGAAACAAGCATTTCAATGAAGATCAGATGATAAAAGAACCGAGTGTTATGGATGCGGAAACGCTGGCAAAAGAGGCTGTTTTCGGCGTGGTGGAAGAAGGAAATTTTATGCAAAATCAGGAAAATCCAGGTGATCGGTATTCTTTGCTTTTGGTGGAGGATAATTCGGATTTGTCGTTTTTCCTCAGCAACAAGCTTCAGACGGAATTTGACGTGATGGTTTCTGATGGTACGGATGCGATTGATAAAGCGCTAAGCGAAATTCCCGACATCATTGTCTGCGATGTGAATCTTCCTGGAAAAAACGGATTTGAAATCTGCGAAATCCTGAAAAATGACCTCAGAACATCTCATATTCCGGTTATTCTTCTCACGGCTTTGGACAATAAGGAATCTTATCTTCAGGGACTGAAATCCGGGGTTGATCTTTATCTTACGAAGCCATTCAGCTATCCCATTCTGACACAGTCGCTGCGTTCATTGCTTTACAACCGCGAAAAACTCCGTTATTATTACACCAACAACATCGGAAGAATTGTAGACAGCAAATCCTTCGGAAGTATGGAGCAGACGTTCGTGAACAAATTGAATCAAATCATCAAAACCAATATTGACAATCCCGATTTTTCAGTGGAAAATCTTGCAGATTTACTTAATATTTCAAGAATTCAGCTTTACAGAAAAATAAAGGCAATGTTTGATGTGAATGTAAGCGACTACATCAACAATATCCGTCTGGAACAGGCGAAGTCGCTGCTGCAAAACCCAGAACTGACGATTTCCGAAATTGCTTATAAAACCGGCTTCTCTTCTCCGAATTATTTCTCCACAGTATTCAAAAATAAGTTTGGGGTTTCTCCAAACGTGTTTAGGAAGAGTGGTGGTGATGAATAATAATTAATCCCTATATATTTTTTTCCTTTCTTTTCCGAATAAAGAGTAGCAGTATCCGTGCAACTAGATATCGTTATCAGCACTGATAAGACGTCATTCTTCGGGTGAACAATGATGCATTGCTTACTCGAAGTATTCATCTTATAAAAACCAAAGCCGTAGTTTCCAAAAACCCGACTTCAAATTTCGGTCAATCTTCCCACACTAACATTCGTTCATTCTTCTAAAAATCCTCATAATCTACGTAACATTTTTATAGAATGGTGTTACATTTTTGAAACATCAATATCATATTTTGAAATTACATCAATTTTAAAATTTTGATTTTCAGTTAATTAAAATTATTTAACAAATAATTAACCTTGACGAAATATTTTGTTACATAATTAGACCTTCGCATTCCTGTCCCGGGATATATTAGCCACAAACAAAGTAATATTTTTCAATAGATGAAATCGCTATGGTTTGTAAACACAAACATCAATGAAGAAGAAGCGATTCCATTTGATCAATAAAAAATAATAAATATTTATATATGAATAAAATTTTGATGTGGTCTGTCACTGCGGCTTTGGCAGGATTTCTTTTCGGGTTTGATGTTGTGGTGATTTCCGGAGCCGACAAAAAACTGCAGGCGCTTTGGCAGAGTTCAGACGCATTCCACGGTGCAGTAGTAATGGGAATGGCATTGTGGGGAACCGTTATCGGCGCCATCTTTGGCGGAATCCCGACCAACAAATTCGGACGGAAAAAAACACTTTTGGCAATCGGTGTCTTGTATGCACTTTCAGCAATCGGAACAGCGCTTTCCAATGATCCTTATATCTTCGCATTTTTCAGATTTATGGGAGGTTTGGGCGTTGGAGCATCTACCATTGCAGCACCGGCTTATATTTCCGAAATCGCTCCTGCACAAGACCGAGGAAGATTGGTTTCCCTGTATCAGTTCAATATTGTTTTGGGGATTTTGGTTGCTTTTTTATCCAATTATCTACTCAGTGGAATCGGAGATAACGACTGGAGATGGATGCTTGGTGTTCAGGCAATTCCGGCAAGTATTTATACCTTATGTGTGCTTATAATTCCGGAAAGCCCGAGATGGCTCGTTTCCAAAGGCAGAATAAATGAAGCCAAAAATGTAGTTAAAATCGTAAATCCGGATCAGGATTCTGATCTACTCATTTCTCAGATGGAAGACGATCATGCCGAAGCGCCAAAGGAAAATATTTTTATGAAAAAATATCGTTTTCCGTTGATGCTCGCTTTCCTTGTCGCATTTTTCAATCAGATGTCGGGCATCAATGCATTCTTGTATTATGCACCGAGAATTTTTGGCGAGGCAGGATTGGGCGAGAAAACCGCACTTCTCAGCAGTATTGGAATTGGTATTGTCAATATGGTTTTCACGTTGGTTGGTGTTAATCTTATCGACAAAGTCGGTAGAAGAACTCTGATTTATATTGGTTCCATCGGCTATATCATTTCATTGGGACTCGTTTCTATGGCGTTTTATTTCCATTGGTCGGGCTTGGCGATTCCTGTGTTTTTATTCCTGTTTATCGCTTCTCACGCCATCGGACAGGGAACGGTGATCTGGGTTTTTATCTCCGAGATTTTTCCAAACCATCTCCGTGCATCAGGACAGGCATTCGGAAGTTCTACGCATTGGGTTTTGGCAGCGATCATTCCGTCCCTTATCCCGACTTTATTTTCAACGATTGGCGCCGGAACGGTATTTCTGGTATTCACGGTCGCAATGGTATTCCAGCTGTTATTTGTGATTTTTATGATGCCGGAAACAAAAGGTGTCTCACTGGAAAAATTAAGCAAAACACTTACAAAAGAATAGAATCTTCAAAAATCTTCGGGAAAAAATAATCCAATGAAAAAAATAATATCAAGTTTAATTGTTGCTTCTGTCTTTTTTTCAAATCTCAACGCTCAGTCGGATTCGAAGAAGGAAGAGCAGCTTTACCGCCCCAATTTCCATTTCAGCCCCAAAAAAGGATGGATGAATGATCCGAACGGGCTTTATTACAAAGATGGTGTTTATCATCTGTTCTTCCAGCATTATCCCGATGGAAACAAATGGGGACCGATGCATTGGGGACACGCCACAAGCAAAGACCTCGTCAAGTGGGAAGAGCAGCCGATTGCACTTTATCCGGATGATTTGGGATACATTTTCTCAGGAAGTGCGGTGGTCGATAAAAATAATACTTCAGGTTTCGGGGATTCCAAAAATAATCCTGTCGTTGCGGTATATACTTATCACAATCCCAACCGGGAAAAAGACGGTAAAATAGATGTAGAATCCCAAGGAATTGCTTACTCTTTGGATAATAGCAAAACTTGGACAAAATATAGTTCAAATCCTGTTCTTAAAAACCCGGGAATCAGTGATTTTCGTGACCCTAAAGTATTTTGGGACAGTAAAAGACAGCAATGGATCATGGTTTTGGCAGCTCAGGACAGAACGCACTTTTATGCATCAAAAAACCTGAGGGAATGGACGTTCCAATCCGAGTTTGGAAAAGATCTGGGCGGTCACGGCGGCGTGTGGGAATGTCCGGACCTCGTCGAACTTCCCGTCGACGGCGACCCGGCGCGCCGCAAGTGGGTGCTCATCGTCAGCATCAATCCAGGCGGGCCGGCAGGCGGAACGGCCATGCAGTACTTCGTGGGCAACTTCGACGGCAAGACCTTTACCCGCGACCCGGACACCGCGTCCGACG
>JBCNMJ010000105.1:0-13954 GCA_039594975.1 Chryseobacterium sp.
TATTTTTAAAAGATTATTATTCTGTAAATTTGAAAATTGAAATCGAAAAAAGAATATTATTCTGTGGAAAGACTGGATGAAAAGGATATTCAACTGCTGAGAATCCTTCAAAAAAATGCAAAACTAACAGTAAAAGAACTGGCGAAAGAAGTTAATCTATCCGCTTCACCTGTTTTTGAACGGATGAAAAGATTGGAACAGGAAGGATATATTAAACATTATGCTGCTGTTCTGGAAGCGGAAAAACTAAATCGTGGTTTTACCGTTTTTTGTCAGGTAAAACTGAAAATCCATGACCGTTCTGTGGGAAATCGATTTGTTGAAGATATTTTACAGATTGATGAAGTTGCAGAGTGTTATAATATTTCCGGAGATTTTGATTTTTTGCTGAAAGTTCAGGTAAGAGATATGAAGCACTATCAGGATTTTGTTTTTAATAAATTAGGCTCTGTAGATTCCATCGGAAGTACACATAGTACATTCGTGATGGCGGAAGTAAAAAATATTCATGGGGTGAATATTTGATATAGTGAAGAGAAAAATTATATTTTGATTTTTTTTCTTTTCACATTATAAATGTCAAAATCCGGATGAAACCAAAATTCTTTTAAACCTATTTGATTGTAAACTTCAATTTCTTCAGAATAAATCGGGTGAAGACCCGCAATATTGATTTTGTAATCTGTTCCAATATTGATATCTAAGTAATCTTCTCTTTTATCTAAAGTGCAAGGGGAAAATATTAAAAAAGCATCCATTTCAGAATCTTCACTTATTTGTTCACCAAAATTGATTGTTTCTCCATAACAAAATGCTGATTTTCCTCTAAGTTGATTGGCAATAAAGCCGGATACAATTCCCCAATCTAAATTTTCAGACTCGACCGAAATACATAATTCTGCTCTTCCTAATTTCCAATCCGGATGTTTTACAAGTGATAATCCATAAGTAATTGCTGTTATAAAACCTTTTTCGGGAATATCTCTGTAAACGATTGAAGTCACACCTTTAATGCCTTCAATTAGACTGTCATTATTATAAAATTCAGGTTCTTGTTGAAAGATGTTATCTAAATGCTCAAGATATTTTTCAATTGGTGTCATATAGTTTTTGTATTTATATAAATGCCGCTCCTGTTGCCCAATCCAGTTGATTGATAATATTATAAATTTCATTAGGACATTTTTCACATACAGTCATAAATCTGAAATTTTTTTCTTTGATTAAAGTATCGAGTGTTTTAAGTTTTGTATTACAAACGGTACAATTTCCCTCTTCACTAACAATGTTGATAACTTCTAGTTTATCAATTTCTTTATTTAAATCATTTACTAGTTCAGAAATAGAAGATAAATTTTCTTTAAAATGTATTTCTGAAAATTCATGCAATAGTAAGGCTTCAATTTTCATATCCTGAAAAGTAATTTTTCGTTGTTCAAACGTTTCTAAAATATATTTCTGACAAAATCTCTTAATTCTATCTGTAAATGCACCAGCTTGAAAGATAAATTCAGAATTAGGATGGTTTATATCTATCATTTATAAATAATTACTCACTTCAATTAAATTCAAATCCGGATCTCTGAAATATATTGATTTTATTTTTCCCAAGGCTCCGGTTCTGTCAACAATTCCTTCTATGATTTCAAAGTTTTTTTGCTGTAGTTCTTCTAGAACATCATAAATATCTGTACTGGAAATAAAACATAAATCTGCTGAACCAGGAGTAGGCTTCTCTGCTTTAGGTTCAAACTCTTTTCCTTTTTGGTGAAGATTGATTTTTTGATTTCCGAAAGTCAATGCTTTTCTGTTGTCTTCAAAAGTAACGACCTCAAAACCTAAAATCTGAGTATAAAACTCTATTGATTTTTCAATATCTGCAACCGTTAATACAAGATGATCTATATTTTTGATTTCCATAATTTTTTTACTAAAAACAATCAAATTTCGGAAGAAATTTTAAATTAACGAAACACTTTGGGTATTGTTTATCAGCTAAAAGACTCTTTATTTTTTAATGAAATATAACAGAATGAATATTACTGTACAGATAACACCGAATGAAAAGCCTCTTTATTTATTTTATTTGCATTCATCTAAAATAGTATATTTGTAAAAACTATAAAGAAACAAAAAAAGAATGCTTGTAATAGGAATTGCAGGAGGTACAGGATCCGGCAAAACTACGGTTGTTGATAAGATCATTCAGCAGCTTGACATCGAAGGAATGAATATCCTTTCACAGGATAATTACTATCATGATAATCATAATCTTACATTGGCGGAAAGAGAAGCTTTAAATTATGATCATCCTAAATCCATCGATTTTGATTTGTTGATAAAACATGTGAAAGCTTTAAAAAATAATGAGCCGATCGAACAGCCAATCTATAGTTTTGTAACGCACGGAAGAACCGGAGATCATGTGACTGTAGAGCCTAAAAATGTATTGGTTGTAGAAGGAATTTTAGTACTTACAAACAAAGAATTACTAAAAGAGTTTGATTTAAAAGTATTCGTTCACGCAGATTCCGATGAAAGACTGATCAGAAGGATCAGGAGAGATACACAGGAAAGAGGAAGAGACCTGAATGAAGTACTGCACCGTTATCAAACGACATTGAAACCGATGCATCAGGAATTTATTGAGCCTTCAAAAAATGAAGCAGATCTTATCATCCCGAATATGAAGCAAAATTCCGTAGCGATTGATTTTTTAACTACTGTTATTAAAAATTCGTTGAGAAAACATTAAAAATGAAAGAAAACAAACTTATTAAAGACATCCAGCCTAAATCTGAAACTTTTAAGATTATTCAAAAATATGTTTTGAATAAATATACGCTTACCATTTGTTTGTTTCTGGTGTGGATGATTTTCTTTGATAAAACTTCGTTTTTGGTAATTAATGAACTAAATGGTGAAATTAGCAAATACGAAGACCAGCTTCAATATTATAAAACCGAATACGAAAAAAATGATGCGTTTTATAAAAAATTGATGAATAATAAATCTGAAAAGGAAAAATACGCAAGAGAAAATTATTTCATGAAAAAACCGAATGAAGAAATCTTTATTTTGGTAGTAGATAGTGCGAATATTGCGAAAAAATAATTTAAAAAGTGAATTGTGAATGATCAATCGCTTTGCTTGTCAATTTTTTCAATCTAAAAATCTAATAAAAGAATGTCAGAACGTTGTCGATTCATAATTCACTTGTGAAACAACATTGATAATTGACAATTTACAAAATAATCCATAACCAATGTCAAACACAGCCTGGGAAAATCTAGTAAAAAAACAGCTTAAAACAGAAGATATTTATTCCGTTCTTAACAAGGAAAATTTGGAAGGAATCAATGTAAAACCTTACTATGATTCGGTACAAAAACCGTTGGTAAACCTGCCAAAAATAGAAGAAAGTACCCATTTGGTGGCAAGGTATCACGAAAGTCTGGAGGAAGATGTTTTTGCCTTTATTTTGGACCAAAATGTAGAAAATCTGGAACAGAAAACAATTTTTGTTAATAACGTTGATTTGGCGGGACATATCAGTCCAAAAGAAGAAGATCAGTATTTTTCTTTAATTGATGTATTTGATGAAAAAGAAGCTGTGATTAATGATCAGCTGGTAAAAGAATTGTTGGCAAAAGAATTTAAAAGAAACATTAGTGTAGATATTTCTCTTCATCAAAATGCCGGAGCAGCAATTTATCAGCAATTGGGGATTGCTTTGGCAAAGACAAAGGAACTCGTTGAAGTATATGGAGCTGAAATCCTAAATAAACTGATTTTCAGACTAGCTATCGGAGGAAACTATTTCTTTGAAATGGCAAAACTGAGAGCTTTTAAAATGGTTTTCAATCAGTTGTCAAAAGAATATGGTCTGGATGAAATTCCCTACATTTTTGCAGAAACTTCTTTAAGAAATAAAGCGGTTTCAGATAATGAAAATAACCTGATCCGTTCTACGCTGGAATTAGCTTCAGCAATGATTGGAGGAGCTGATGCGGTTTTCAGTAATAATTACCTGGTTGACCGAAGCACGGAAAATTCAGAAGAAATTTCCTTTAAACAACAGATTGTTTTAGCTTACGAAAGTATCATCAATGTCTTCGAAGATGCCGCTAACGGAAGTTATTACGTGGAAGATATAACCCAGCAAATTGCCGAAAAATCATGGGCTTTATTTGTAGAAATTGAAGAAGCAGGAGGTTATTTGGAGCTTTTAAAACAAGGTATCATTCAAAAGAAGATTTATGATCATGCTGTGGCAGAACAAAGATGGGTGGAAGAAGGGAAAATAAAACTGATTGGAGTCAACTTGTACCCGAAATTAGAGGTTAAAAAGACCGTTGAGGAATTATATAACGAAACAAATATTAAACACGTTCGTTGGGCTGAAATGTTTGAATAATGAAAGAAAAGCTGATTGATTTATTTGAATATACTTATCATTTCAATAGTGAGATGATAAAAGTTATTGCCGAAAATCTTGAAAAAGTTGATGAGAAAACAATCAGTTTAATCAATCACACTTTAAATGCTCAACAAATCTGGAACTCAAGGATTTTAAATGAAAAATCATTTGAAGTTTGGCAGGTTAATCCTTTTGAGAATTTAAATGAAATCAACCAACAAAATTTTGAGAAAAGTATCAATATTGTTGAAAATTCCGATTTAGATAAAGAAATAACATATCAAAATTCGCGGGGAACAAAATTTGAGAATACTATTTTTGAAATGCTTTTTCATGCCATCAATCATTCAACGTATCATAGAGGGCAGATAAATGCTCAATTAAAGCAAAAAGGGATAGATCCGATATTGACGGATTATATTTTTTATAAAAGATAAAATAAAATTATTGGTACTAATCCATAAAATCTGTGAATAAAGAAATTCTAAAAGAAGAGGTCCAAAAATACATCAATGCAAATCTAAAAACAGATTTGCATTCTTTGTTATTAAGAAAATCTCCGTTTCCTGAAATTTCTATGCAGGAAATCGTGCAACAGATCAAAGGAAAACAGGTGGCACAGAAAAAGTTTCCGTTTTTATTGAAAGAAGGAATTGTTTTTCCACCACAGCTTAATTTGGAACAATCTTCATCAGAGAAAACAGCTGTCTATAAATCTGAAATTTTAAAAGGTAAAAAGTTTATTGATCTCACAAGCGGCTTTGGGATTGATGCCTATTATTTATCTAAAAATTTTGATAAGGTTACTCTTGTTGAACAAAATGCCGAACTTTTGGAAATAGTTGAGAATAACTGGGGTGTTTTAGACACAAAGGGACATTTCATCAATCAGAAGCTGGAAGATTTTCTGAATCATAATAAAGAAGATTTTGATGTAATTTATCTGGATCCGGCCCGAAGGGACAATAATAATAACAAAGTTTTTTTATTAGAAGATTTGTCTCCAAACATCCTTGAAATTCAGGAAAAGCTGCTTTCGATTTCTGAAAAGGTGGTTATAAAATTGTCTCCGCTTATCGATCTAAAATATCTGGTTTCTATTTTACAGAATATTTCAAGGATTGATATTATTGCATTGAAAAATGATGTAAAAGAGGTAGTTGTCTTTTTATCTAATAAAAATTCCGGAGAAATTCTTTGTAATTGTGTGAATTTAGAAAGTGAAGAATCAGCTTTCATTTATAAATTTGGACAGGAAGAAAACGCTCATGCAGAATATGCTGAACCTGAAAAGTTTATCTATATTCCCAATAATTCAATTTTAAAAGCAGGAGTATTTAATTTGATTTCGGAAAACTTTAAAGTAAAAAAGCTTCATCCGAATACGCATCTTTATACTTCAAATGAAAAAGTGGAAGATTTTCCCGGAAGAATTTTAGAAGTTGAAGTGATTGATAGCAAACAGATTAAAAAGAAAAGTCAGTTTAATATTATCTCAAAGAATTATCCTTTAAAACCGGAAGAGATCAAGAAAAAATACGGATTAAAAGACGGGGGAGATCACTATCTTATTTTTACACAATCCAAAAAAGGAAAAATAATACTAAAATCAGTATAAAAATGTTGCCGAAAAATATAGGATTTCTTAATTTTGGGCAATTAAAAATTTAAGTAGGTAATCGCTGCTGTTAAAACAATTATTGCCAGCTGAAAATAATACGATTCCATATACCTTTAAAAAAATAAATTTTGCATATGAAAAAATTAGTTATATGTTTAGCTATTGCAACTGTTGCTGTAAGCTGTAAAAAAGTAGCAGCTGGTGGAAATAAGAATACATTGAAACTTGAAGAAGGAGTTGAAAGATATTCAGACGATCCACAAGGAGAAGGTCACGGTCATGAAGCTGCTGCGGCTCATACAGAAGAAGCGACTGCAGAAAAGCATGAAGCAGAAGCTCCGAAAACTGACAGTGCGGCTACTCCTGCAAAACCAGCAGAAACTCAGGCTCCAAAAGCTGAACACTAATTAGTAGAACAATATAAAGAATGTCTTGCAGAAATGTAAGACATTTTTTTTGTATTAAAACTTAATAAAGACTTAATTCCCAGATTGCAACAAACCTGAGGAAAATTATACGTTTTTGTTTGTTCCTGCGGGGCAAATTTTTTACTTTTAACGAAATATTATTTTACAATGCAAGAGACATTAAATTACATCAACGAAAACAAGCAACGTTTCGTGGATGAATTATTTGAGCTATTGAGAATCCCTTCTATTTCTGCAGATCCTGCGTATAAAGATGACGTTTTAAAATGTGCAGAGGTAGTGGCAACACATCTTAAAAATGCAGGAGCGGACAATGTAGAAGTTTGCCAGACAAAGGGATATCCTATTGTTTTCGGTGAAAAGTTTTTAAATGAAAGTTTACCAACAGTTTTGGTGTATGGGCATTATGATGTTCAGCCAGCTGATCCGTTAGAATTATGGACAAGACCTCCTTTTGAACCCTATATTGAAAAAACTCCACTTCATCCTGAAGGAGCTATTTTTGCCAGAGGTTCCGCGGATGATAAAGGTCAGTTCTTCATGCATTTGAAAGCCTTTGAAGCAATGATGAAAACCAATGCTCTGCCTTGTAATGTTAAATTTATTTTGGAGGGAGAAGAAGAAGTGGGTTCTGTAAGCTTAGGAGATTTCGTTAATGAAAATAAAGAGAAATTATCTTGTGATTGTATTCTGATTTCGGATACTCATATTTATAGCAACGAACAACCTACTGTGACAACGGGATTAAGAGGACTAAGCTATGTGGAAGTGGAAATTGAAGGTCCAAACAGGGATTTACACTCAGGTTTATACGGTGGAGCAGTTCCAAACCCGATTCATGTGCTTTCACGAATGATTGCTAAGCTGATCGATGAAGATGGTCATATTACCATCGACGGATTCTATGATAATGTAGAAACTGTTTCTGATGCTGACAGAGCAGAAATGAATAAATTGAAGGATAATCCTGAAGAATTCAAGCAATCTATCGGATTAAATGGGGTGGAAGGTGAAAAAGGCTATACGACGCTGGAAAGAACATCTATCCGTCCAACTTTAGACTGTAATGGTATTTGGGGAGGTTATACAGGAGAGGGAGCTAAAACAGTAATTCCTTCTAAAGCTTCTGCAAAAATATCTATGCGTTTGGTGCCGTATCAGACTCCTGAAGAGATTACCGAAAAGTTCACAAAATATTTTGAAAAAATCGCTCCAGATAATGTAAAGGTTAAAGTTACACCACATCATGGAGGTATGCCTTACGTATTGCCGACGGATACCAAAGAATTCCTAGCAGCAAAACAAGCCATGGAATCTTCATTCGGAAAAGAAGTTCTTCCATACAGAGGAGGAGGAAGTATTCCCATTACAGCCATGTTTGAGCAGGTTTTAGGTGCTAAATCTGTCTTAATGGGATTTGGATTGGATTCTGATGCGATTCACTCTCCAAATGAACATTACGGACTTTTCAATTTTTATAAAGGGATTGAAAGTATTCCTTTGTTTTTTGAGAATTACGCGAAATAGTTTCTTTTCACTTGAAAAATTTAATCCTTAAGAAATTTTCTTAAGGATTTTTCATTTTAAATAGAATTATTTTGTTTTATTGAAATTAATTTTTTATTTTTAGCATGTATTTAATTTAAAATGAAGATATTATGAAAAAAAAATTACTATTGAGCCTGTCACTATTGACATGTTTTGCAATGTCGGCACAAGTTTTAGAATCAGATAACTATAATTCTTACACTCTTGGAAATGTTTCTGCTTCTACATCAACAGCAGGACAAGGAGGTATGAATCTTTACAATGGAACAATTGCTAATTATCAAATTGTTGCAGGTGATGCGGCACATGCTAACTATTTACAAGTTACCGGGGGATCTGATGGAACTGCAACATCATCAAGATATGTTTATAAAACAGGATTAGCTGCGGCTTGGGCAGCCAGAACATCCGGGAATAATACTATTAAAGGATCTTTTGAAGTTTATACAGGAACATCTACAAATAAGCACCTTTCTGGTATGACTGTTTTTGGAGCAAGTGACGGAATTGTTGGAATTGCTTATAATTCTCAAACAAAAACAATTAACGGGAGAGCTTATTTGAATATTACTGCTGATCCTACTCAGAATGGATTTTATAATATTACTGGATTGACAACCAATACTTATCCCGCAAATACTTGGGTTACGTTAGGGTATAGCTATAATAAGACAACAGGAACAATTACCTATAATATCGCAGGAACTACTGTTACTTTATCTGTTACAGGCGCGACAACGGTATCAGGATTTGACCCTGCGGAGCTTGATGTTCATAGTTCCCCAACGAGGACTTCAACATCAGATCCTGCAAATACGGGACCTACAACCTTTGGCATTGATAATTATTCAGTAGAGGCTTCTAGCAATGCTACATTGGGAACATCTGATATTAAAAATACAAAATCCTCTATAATCGCAATAGGACCAAATCCGACAGCTGATTATTTAAATATTCTTACTGAGCAAAAAATCAATAAGATTGAAATTTTTGATATGTCTGGTAAAAAAATTAATTCTGAACTACAAGGGAATAAGATTGATGTAAGGAATTTAAATGCTGGAAATTATATTATTAATATTGAAACTAAAGAGGGAAAAACTACGGATATTTTCATTAAAAAATAAGATGATAAATCTTACCTTATTAAAAACGCTCCATTTGGGGCGTTTTTGTTATTTTTAAGAACTTAAACTAATAAAATATGATAGAAAATAAAGTAGCTTATATAACAGGTGGTACGAAAGGAATTGGTTTCGGGATTGCGAAGATTTTACTTGAAAATGGCGTTTCGGTAGCTTTTTCCGGAAGAAAAAGAGATGATGTGGAAAAAGCGGAACAAGATTTAAAGCAAGTTTCTCAAAATGTTTTAGGAATTGTTTCGGACGTAAGAAGTTTGGAAAGTGAAGAGGAAGCAGTAAAATATACCAAAGAGAAATTCGGGAGATTAGATTTCGTGATTGCGAACGCAGGTTTAGGGATTTTTAAACCTATAGATCAGCTCTCTGCCGAAGAATGGAATAGTATGATCGAAACAAATCTAACGGGCGTTTTCTATACGTTAAAAGCTTCTGTGGAAGAGCTGAAAAAGACAGAAGGATATTATATTACCATTTCAAGTCTGGCCGGAGCGAATTTCTTTGAAAATGGGGCAGGATATAATGCTTCAAAATTCGGTGTGGTAGGCTTTACACAGGCTGCTATGATTGATTTAAGAAAATATAATATCAAATCAACGGTAATTATGCCGGGATCGGTTGCAACCAACTTCAATGGAAATGTACCCTCAGAAAAAGATGCCTGGAAGATTCAACCGGAAGATATGGGAAATCTGGTGTTGGATATTTTAAAAATGAATCCCAGAGTTTTACCAAGTAAGATTGAGTTTAGGGCAACAAAACCAGCTAATTAAAAACATCTAATGCGTTGAATAATAAATTACTAAGTATTATGCATGCATAATATATATTTTATTTATATTAGCGAAAATTAATTTAATAAAATCTCAGTATAAAATATTCTAAATTTTTATACGATCAGAGAAACATATAAATATAAGTACACATGAAGCCGCAAGGTTCCATATGACCATTAAAACAATAAGAACAGCATATGAAAATATTAGTTTGTATAAGTAGTGTTCCGGATACTACTTCCAAAATTAACTTTACAGCAGACAAATCTGCTTTCGACAAAAACGGAATTCAATGGGTAATTAATCCATTAGATGAATTTGCGTTAACAAAAGCAATTAAACTTCAGGAGTCTCAAGGAGCTACAGTAACGGTAATTAACGTAGGTGATGCTGCTACAGAGCCGGTAGTAAGGAAAGCTTTGGCAATTGGAGCAAATGATGCAGTGAGAGTAAATTTAGACCCTAAAGACAGCTATTCTACAGCAAAAGAAATTGCTGCTGTGGCTCAAAACGGAGGGTATGATTTAATCCTTTGTGGTAAAGAATCGATCGATTATAATGGGGGTTCTGTTCCAGGAATGGTAGCTCAATTATTAAACCAGCCTTTTGTAAATGCATCTGTAGGTCTTGATGTAAATGGAAGCGAAGCTACTGCGGTAAGAGAAATTGAAGGAGGTAAAGAAACTATTTCTGTAAAATTACCTGCTGTAATCGCTGGTCAGAAAGGATTAGTAGATGAAAAAGATCTGATTATTCCAAACATGAGAGGAATTATGTCTGCAAGAACAAAACCTTTGCAGGTGGTTGAGCCTACTTCTTCAGAAGTAAAAGTTCAGGGTGTTTCTTATGACAGTGTTCCTCCAAGAGCTGCCGTGAAATTGGTTTCTCCGGATAATTTGGATGAATTGGTAAGGTTACTTCACGAAGAGGCAAAAGTAATTTAGTCTTTTAATCATTAAATTTTTTAATCTTTTAATTTAAAAAAAATGGCAGTATTCGTATACGCAGAAAATATAAACGGAGTTTACAAGAAAGCGGCTTTTGAGGCAGTTGCTTATGCTAAAGCGATCGCAGATCAGGCTGGTGAGACAGTTACGGCGATCTCTGTAAACCCAACAGATTCTTCGGATTTATTATATAAATATGGGGCTTCAAATGTAATCAATATCAAAGATGAAGGCCTAAAAAGTTTCTCAGCTAAAGCTTATGCGCAGGCTGTAAGTGAAGTGGCCAACGGAAATATTATTGTTTTCCCTCACACAACAGATGCTTCATCTATCGCTCCTATGTTGGCGATCATGAACGGACATTCTTTAATTACCAATGCTATTGCAGTTCCGGAAAGCCTTTCTCCATTTCAGGTGAAAAGAAAATCTTTCTCAGGAAAAGGTTTTATGCATGCAAAAGCTGAAGGAACAGGAGTAATCGTTACGGTTTCTCAAAATGCTTTCGGTGTGAAAGAAAATGCTGTTTCTGGTTCAGAAGAAGTGAAAAACTTATCTGTTGCCAATGAGGATACCAAAGTAATATCTCACGAGCAAAGTTCAGGAAAATTAGACTTAAAAGAAGCTGAAATCGTAGTTTCTGCAGGTAGAGGATTGAAAGGTCCTGAAAACTGGGGAATGATCGAAGAATTGGCAAACGTTTTAGGGGCTGCAACAGCTTGTTCTAAGCCGGTTTCGGATATCGGATGGAGACCTCACACAGAACACGTAGGACAAACAGGTAAAGCAATTTCTCCAAATCTTTATATTGCAGTGGGTATTTCCGGAGCAATTCAACATTTGGCCGGAGTTAACTCTTCTAAAACCATTGTAGTAATCAACAGTGATGCAGAAGCTCCGTTCTTCAAGTCAGCTGACTACGGTGTAGTAGGAGATGCTTTCCAGATTATTCCTGCATTAACAGAGAAAATTAAAGCATTAAAAGGGTAAAAATATAGTGACTTTTGCTTGATTCATCATTGATGAAAATTAATTGATGAATTGAAATTAATTCACGATTTATAAACCTTCAAAATACAAATAAAAGCTCGGCTTCCGGGCTTTTATTTTTGTCTAAAAAGTGAAAACAACTATGAAAAATTAGTCTATATTTGTAGTTATGGATTATAAACAGCTAATTATTCGCGGAATATCGTACAGCCAGACCCAATCAGGAGCGTACGCATTATTATTGGAACATGAAGAAACACATATAAAATTACCTGTTGTTATAGGAAATTTCGAGGCACAATCCATTTCTCTTGGTCTGGAGAAAGACATTCATCCGCCCCGTCCTCTTACGCATGATTTATTCACAAAATTTATAGTTTCGGCTAATTATGAACTGGTCTCTGTAATCATTTACCAAATTGTAGACGGAGTCTTCTTCTCGAATATCAACTTTAAAAATAAAGCGACAGAAGAAGAATTGATCCTTGACGCAAGAACCTCTGATGCGGTTGCTATGGCGGTGCGTTTTGATGCCCCTATTTTTACGACTCAACAAGTCCTGAATGAAGCGGGAATCCTTCTTGAATTAGAAGAAGTGGCTAAAGAAGAACAATCATTTTCCGAAACAGTTTCTACTGAAGATAATCTGAGATCAGTTTCTATGGAAGAACTTCAAAAATTGTTGGATGAAGCGGTAAAAGAAGAAGATTATGATACTGCTTTAGAAATTCAGGAAGAAATCAAGAGGAGAAAAAAGAAAATTGATTAAAAGAGATATTTTATACTGACTTATGAATTTAAAATTACGTCTGACCATCCTCAGCTTTTTACAGTTCTTCGTTTGGGGAGCATGGCTGATTACGATGGCTAACTTCTGGTTTGGCACAAAACATTGGGACGGAGCACAGTTTGGGGCTGTTTTCGGAACTATGGGAATTGCTTCCATTTTTATGCCAACTATCACCGGAATTATTGCCGATCGCTGGGTAAATGCGGAGAGAATTTTTTCGGCTTTACATATTCTTTACGGGATCGTGCTTTTCTTTTTGCCTCACTCTGCAGATCCTAATTCTTTTTTCTCGGTAATGCTTGTAGCGATGTGTTTTTATATGCCTACCATTGCTTTGGCTAACTCTATTTCTTATACTATTTTAAAGAATAGCTCTTTGGATGTTGTAAAAGATTTTCCACCAATCCGGGTTTGGGGAACTATTGGATTTATTGTAGCAATGTGGATTACCAACCTTACAGGAAATAAAGCTACAGAAGGACAGTTTTACATTGCGGGTGGTGTTGCTATTTTCTTAGGAATTTATGCTTTAACCTTACCGAAATGCCCTCCTCAAAAATTAATTGATAAAAATGCACCTTTATCAGAGCAATTGGGCTTAAATGCTTTTAAATTATTTAAAGATTATAAGACAGCATTATTTTTCTTATTCTCTATGTTGTTGGGTGCAGCTTTACAGCTAACCAATGCTTATGGCGATGTTTTCCTGAGTGAATTTGAGCATTTCCCAAAATATGCAGATTCTTTCGTCGTACAAAGATCAACGATCATTATGTCAATTTCTCAGGTTTCAGAAACCTTATTTATCCTGGCTATTCCTTTCTTTTTGAAGAAATTTGGAATTAAAATGGTGATGCTTATGTCTATGTTGGCCTGGGTATTGAGATTCGGATTTTTCGCTTACGGAATTCCGGAAGGATTCGGTTTAGGATTGATTATTCTTTCCTGTATTGTTTACGGAATGGCTTTTGATTTTTTCAATATTTCAGGTTCTCTTTTTGTGGAAACGACTACTGATAAGAAGATACGTTCTTCTGCTCAGGGGCTTTTTATGATGATGACCAATGGTTTTGGAGCTGTTTTCGGAAGTTATGCGGCAGGTTGGGCAATTGATAAATTTTTTACCCATAAATTTACGACAGTATCATCTTTATCATCCTATTTGGAAACCACACCGGATAATCCCACCTTTTTGGAAATATTGAAAAAAAGCTTTAATTCTGCGGTAAATCCTGACGGAACATTATCATCCATTGTAATGGTAAAAGACTGGCATAATATATGGCTTTCTTTTGCTG
>JBCNMJ010000106.1:0-13653 GCA_039594975.1 Chryseobacterium sp.
CATCAATTGAGTTTGCATATAATTTTACTTTACCACCAATTAAAGAAGAAACAATTCCTGCGTGGTTTTTCATGATGTGAAACTCACCATTTTTTCCAGGCAACAATACTGAGTTTACTTCTCCTTCAAAAACTACGTATTCTGGTGTTAAAATTTTTATATTCATTTTAATTTAGATTAAAAGATTAAAAGATTGAAGATTAAAAGATTTTTGACAAATAATGTCTCTTATCTCAGGTCTAAAAATCTTGTGTCTAATTTATTAAGCGTTTTCAGCCAACATTTTTTGTCCAGCTTCGATAGCTTCCTCGATAGTTCCTTTCAAGTTGAAAGCAGCCTCCGGTAAGTGATCTAATTCACCATCCATAATCATGTTGAATCCTTTGATCGTATCTTTGATATCTACCAATGATCCTGGAATACCTGTAAACTGTTCAGCTACGTGGAAAGGCTGAGATAAGAATCTCTGAACTTTTCTTGCACGGTAAACTACTGCTTTATCTTCTTCAGAAAGTTCTTCCATACCCAAGATCGCGATGATATCCTGAAGCGCTTTGTATCTTTGAAGAATTTCTTTTACTCTTTGAGCACAGTTATAGTGATCTTGACCGATAACTTCAGGAGCCAGGATTCTTGAAGTAGAAGCCAATGGGTCTACCGCAGGGTAAATACCTAATGAAGCAATCTTTCTATCAAGTACCGTAGTTGCATCCAAGTGAGCAAACGTAGTTGCAGGAGCCGGGTCAGTTAAGTCATCCGCAGGTACATATACCGCTTGTACTGAAGTAATTGAACCGTTTTTAGTTGAAGTAATTCTTTCCTGCATCGCACCCATTTCAGAAGCAAGTGTCGGTTGGTAACCTACCGCAGATGGCATACGACCCAAAAGTGCAGATACCTCAGAACCAGCTTGTGTAAAACGGAAGATGTTGTCTACGAAGAAAAGTACATCTCTACCTTGTCCGCTTTCTCCACCGTCTCTATAATATTCAGCCAATGTAAGACCAGAAAGTGCTACTCTTGCTCTTGCACCAGGTGGCTCATTCATCTGTCCGAAAACGAATGCTGCTTTTGAATCTTTCATTGCTTCCAAATCTACTTTAGAAAGATCCCAACCTCCGTTTTCCATAGAGTGCATGAAATCTTCACCATACTTGATGATTCCAGATTCTAGCATCTCTCTCAAAAGGTCATTTCCTTCTCTCGTTCTTTCACCTACTCCGGCGAATACTGAAAGACCTCCGTGTCCTTTTGCAATATTGTTAATCAACTCCTGGATCAATACTGTTTTACCTACACCGGCACCACCGAACAAACCAATTTTACCTCCCTTTGCGTAAGGCTCAACTAGGTCGATTACTTTAATACCAGTAAATAAAACTTCTGCAGAAGTTGAAAGTTGATCAAATTTTGGAGCTGGTCTGTGAATAGGAAGACCACCATCCTTAGAAATCTCTTGAAGCCCGTCGATAGCATCACCAACAACGTTGAATAGTCTTCCGTTTACAGCCTCTCCGATTGGCATTGTAATAGGATTTCCGTATCCGATTACATCCTGCCCTCTTTTAAGACCGTCAGTAGCGTCCATTGCGATACATCTTACTGTATCTTCGCCAATATGTTGTTCTACCTCTAAAACTACTTTTTCACCGTTTTCTTTTGTAATTTCTAACGCGTCATAGATCGCTGGAACTGCTTCCACATCACTGAAGACAACGTCGATTACCGGACCAATAATTTGAGAAATTTTACCTTTAATTTGGTTTGCCATTGCTAAATTTTTTCTTGGTGCAAATATAATGATTCTTCATAAACCCACAATTGGTAAAAAAGAGATTTTTATCATGCTTTTCGGAGAATCTAAAATTCGGATTCTTCTATTTAATTTTTTGTAAATTCTTACAAATAGTATAAATTATAAGATTTCATAAATATCGAAACTATATATAATAGATATTATAAAAATCATATCTTTAAAATAACTCTTACGATTATAATAACAGATAATTTTAAAGGCTTTATATTTGCAGTCAAAATTTTTCCTGTTTTGAAAGTTTTCAAGAATTTCACAGATTATACATCCCAAAAATCTTTGGCACTGTCTTTAGGTATGTTTGACGGCGTACATCTTGGACACAAAAGTATTATTGATGAATTAATAAAAATAGGTTCTGAGAACAATCTTGAAACCGCAATTCTTACTTTTTGGCCACATCCTAGGTTTGTTTTTAATCCTAATGAAGATTTAAAGCTTCTGAATACTCTGGAAGAAAAGAAATCACTCATGGAAAAATACAGGATTGATAATCTTTTCTTAAAAGAATTCGATGAAGAATTCAGAAACTTAACAGGTGAAGAATTCGTACGACAGATCTTGATCGATAAGCTGAATGTAAAATATTTAATAATCGGCTATGATCATTCTTTTGGAAAAAACAAAAGCGGAAACTTTGAATTGCTCCAAAAACTTTCAAAAGAACTTGATTTTGAAGTTGAACAAATGGAAGCAATTAATATTCACGAAAATAATATCAGTTCTACCAAGGTTCGAAATGCACTTTTAGCAGGAAACATTAAAGAGGCAAATGAAATGCTGGGTTACTCCTACTCTGTTTCCGGAACTATTGTTCATGGGAAAAAAATCGGAAGAACCATAGGTTATCCCACAGCAAACATCGAAACAGAATCCATTAAACTTTTACCGAAAAAAGGTGCTTATATTGTTGAAGTTTTTGTAAAAGATCAGCAATATAAAGGAATGCTGAGTGTGGGAACCAATCCAACAGTGAACGGGGAAAAATTAACCGTTGAAGTCTATATTCTCGATTTTGAAGGTGATATTTATGATGAAAAAATTACCGTAAAATTCAGAGATTTTCTTCACGACGAAATAAAATTCGAAGGGCTGGAAAAATTGATTGAAAGACTGGATGAGGATAAAAGATTGACGGAGGAGTTTCAGTTTTAACCATTTAAAATCTCTTCTTTGGCTTTTTTTGTTAATGATTTAAATACCAAATCATATGACTGATCAATCATTTTAAAAATCAGGTCTCTTTTCAGCCCATTTACCATCACGGAGTTCCAATGGGTTTTATTCATGTGGAATGCTCCTGTAATTTGTGGATATTGCTCACGAAGCTCGGCACTCCACTCCGGATCCGTTTTTACATTGATACTTAAAGGCTGCCTTTCTAAGGCCATCAACAAAAACATTTTTGTTCCTACCTTCATCACAAGAGTTTCATTATCAAAAGGAAAACTTTCTGTAACTCCTTTTTTGGCAAGACAGTAGTCTAAAATTTCGTTGATATCCATATTTTGTGGGCAATGGTAATTTTTTGTAAAACTTTATTTCAAATTTAGTAAATTTAAGAAAAGAAACATCGTCACCACAAAAACAATATTTTATGAAAGCTTTGGTTATAGGCGCTACAGGTGCTACAGGAAAAGATCTGGTTAATCAATTACTTAATGATCAGGATTTTGAAGAAGTAGATGTTTTTGTAAGAAAGCCTATTGATATTCAAAATAATAAGCTCAATATTCATATCGTGAATTTTGAAAAGCCTGAAGAATGGAAAGGCCTGGTAAAAGGTGATGTTGCGTTTTCCTGTCTCGGAACAACTTTAAAAGCTGCCGGAAGTAAAGAGGCACAGAGAAAAGTGGATTATGATTATCAATATGAATTTGCAAAAGCTGCCAAAGAAAATAATGTGGAAGATTATATTTTGGTTTCGGCTTATGGTGCTAATCCGAAATCAAAGATTTTTTATTCTAAAATGAAGGGTGAGTTGGAAGAAGCTGTAAAACAGCTTCATTTTAATAAAATCACTATTTTCAAGCCCGGAATGCTGGAAAGAAAAGATTCGGACAGAGTCGGAGAAGTTCTAGGAAGCAGAATTATAAAATTTGCCAATAAGCTAGGTTTACTGGAAAGTCAAAAACCTTTACCTACAAATATTTTAGCTAAAGCCATGGTAAAATCCTCAAAGATAAAAAGCAACGGTTACTCTAGTATTAAACTGGGAAATATTTCTTGTTTTGCTGAAAAAAGCAATGACTAATTCTTAATAATCTATAAACTTATTCTACTAAAATTTTAACCCCGCTTAACTTTATATAAAATATCTAGTTAAGCGGGGTTAAAATTGATTATTTGGTATTTTTTATTTAAAATACTTCGTAATCGCTTCATCCGTAGGTTTTGTAGTACTTACAAAAGAATCGATAAGTTTACCGTTTTCATCAATTAAGAATTTAGTGAAATTCCAAAGAATGGTTGAGTTTTTCACTCCGTTTAGTTCTTTTTCTGTTAAATATTTAAAGATAGGAGCTGTATCATCCCCTTTTACGGAAACTTTTGCAGCCATAGGGAAAGTTACTCCATAATTTTTTTGGCAGAAAGCTCCGATTTCATGGTTTGTTCCCGGTTCCTGTCCTCCAAAATTATTGGCAGGAAAACCAACCACCACTACTTTATCTTTATATTCTTCATACACCTTTTCCAGATCAGCATATTGTGGGGTAAATCCACATTCTGAAGCTGTATTGACAATAAGGATTTTTTTTCCTTTAAAATCTGCAAAGTTGATTTGTTTTCCTTCTTCCAAGGCATCAACTTTAAAATCGTAAATTGATTTTCCCATAAGTTCTTTGGTTTTTGCTTTAGACGATTCGCTTTTTTTCTGAGCACAGCTATTGAAAAAAGCTACAAAAGAAAGCAGTAATAAAAAGATTTTTTTCATTTTAATATTGATTTAAAATTTGAAAATATTGGCAGGAAATACTTTATTGATCTCTATTTTATTCAATAACATCACATAATCTCCGTCTTTTTTCGGACTTGAAGATTCTATTCTGAAAGGCATTGCAAGATTTCCCACTTTCTTATAGTCAGAATAATCCAATGTTTCATCTTTTTTTATTTCTCTCAACAACATATACGTTTTACTGTCAAAATAATAAATATTTTTATTCACATTTTTAATTAATTCGACCTTATAACAATATATATTTCCTATTTTTTCCTTCCCTACATATTTTGCTTCAAAACCTTTATTTTCCCAGTCTATAAAGTCATTATCAAAACTTTCCGGTTTATAGTCTGCATATTCCTGAAGCTTATTGGTTGCATAATTCATCGCATAGCCTTTTACTCCGTCATAGCCTTCAATTGCGGTATCTTTATTGTTTATCGTCAGAACCGTTTTAGTAAGATTAGGACGTTGCTGATAAATTTTGATGGGATATTCATCTTTGATTCCTAAAATTACTTTTCCTTGAAGTAATACTGAATTTAACAGCTTCCAATTCGTTAATCCTCCGGACAGTTCAATATTTTTATCTATAATTTCCTTCGCTGTCTGAGCAAAAGAGAAATGTGAAAATGCCAGGATGAAAACTAAAAGTAACTTCTTCATTAATTTTATTTATAAATTCAAATATAAGATTTTTACGGTGAATTTGTAAAAGTGTAAGGCCGTAAATAGCTTTTGTGTAAGCAAATGGTTAAAAAATGTAATCTACTTTAAGATTCCTTGAGATTGTTCATCCCGCTATTGCTTCTTTCAGAATGACATCAACCTAAATTTAAAGAGTTAAATTAATTTTCTTGCTTTTTCTAGATCTTCAGGAGTGTCGATCCCAACTCCAATAAAATTTGTTTCTATAAGCTTGATTTTCATTCCATATTCAAGATAACGGATACATTCTATTTTTTCAGAAATTTCCAGAGGCTTCATTTCCAGTTTTGAAAACTGAATCAAAGCATGTTTCCTGAAGGCATACACTCCAATATGTTTAAAATAATCTACCTTATAAGAAATTTCCCGATGAAAAGGGATCACAGAACGGCTAAAATATAGAGCAAAACCATTGTTATCGGTAATAACCTTCACATTATTCGGATTTTCAATATCTTCTTTTTCAGTGAGTTTTATTTTTAATGACGCCAAAGATATTTCCTGATTATCATCGTGATAAAAAACTTCGATTAACTGCTTTAAAGGCTCTAATTTAAGGAAAGGTTCATCACCCTGAACATTAATAACAATATCACAGTCAATATTTTGTACAGCTTCTTCGATTCGATCACTTCCTGTTTCATGATGACCGGTCATCACTGCCTTTCCGCCGTTTTTTACAATTTCATTAAAAATAATTTCCGAATCCGTTGCCACAAATACTTCATCAAACAAACCTGTTTCTACCACATTCTGATACGTTGTGGTAATGACCGTTTTTTCGCCTAACATCTGCATAAGTTTTGCCGGAAAACGGCTTGCTTCGTAACGTGCAGGAATAACTGCGATTATTTTCATAAGTTAAAATCATTATAAGTTATTAATTATGAATCTTCTTATTTTGAAAGATGCTTCGACAGGCTCAGTATGACAGCTCTAATACTAACAATTTATTTTTTGTTTTTTTAGCAATGTCATGCTGAGCCTGTCGAAGCATCTAAATTTTAAAATTACTTCAAATTATTCAAAGCATTCTCCAATTTTGGCATCATTGTAGAAATTTCTTCAGTTGCCAAACCTCCTACAGAAGCTCTGAACCAAGGTTCAGATTTCTCTTCTCCGAAAGCAGAGAAAGGAACCAAGGCAACGCCTGCTTCGTTGATTAAGTAGAATACCAAATCAGAAGAGTTTTCGATAACTGTACCATCTGGTTTTGTTTTTCCAATATAGCCTAATTTGATGGTCAAGTAAAGCGCTCCCATTGGCTCGATACTGTCAACGGCAAGACCTTTTCCTTTTAGATCCTGGATTCCACCATGAAGAACTTTTAAGCTCGCTTCCAATTTATTTTTGAAATCTTCTACGAAAGCATTTACTTCTTCAGGATTTTCGTAATATTTTGCAGTAGCTTCCTGTTCAGGTTTTGGTGCCCAAGCTCCAACGTGTGTTAAAAGAGCCTTCATTTTATCCAAAATATGAGAAGGACCGAATCCCCATCCTACACGAACTCCCGTTGCCGCAAGACATTTTGAGATACCATCGATATAAATTGTATAGTCTCTCATTTCAGGGAAAAGAGAAACAGGATCTACGTGTTCTGCACCAAAAGTAAGGTTAGAATAGATTTGGTCATACATCAAGTATAACGGCTTTTCATCTTCTCCTCTTTTTTTGTTTTCTTCTAAAATAAGTTCACAGATTTCAAAAAGCTGTTCTTTTGTAAACATTGTTCCCGTAGGATTCAATGGTGAACAAAGCGCTACCAAAACAGCTCCGGACAAATGTGGTCTCAAATCATTTGCTGTCGGAAGGAAATTATTTTCAGGAGTAGTTTTCACTTCTACAGCATTAGCCGAAGTAAGATAAGCATAGTGATTGTTGTTCCAAGATGGTATAGGATAAACAACTTTGTCACCTTCATCCACGATTGTTTTGTAAACCGCATAGATTAATGGTCTTGATCCGGCAGTAATCAAAATATCATTAGGTGAATAATCAAGGTTCCATCTTGTTTTTAAGTCTTTGGAAACTTCTTTTCTTAAAGATAAAAGTCCATTTGCAGGCGGATAATTTGTCAGATTATTCTGATAAGCTTTCTGAATTTCCTCCTTCAATTTTGCCGGAATCGGGTAAATATTAGAATTTAAATCACCAATCGTAAGATTCGCAATCTCCGCTCCTTTCGCTTTTAAATCATTTACTTCATTACCAATTTTTACAATTTCAGAACCAATCAGGTTCGCCGCTAATTTTGAAACTTTCACTTTATTTTAAATTTAGAATTATCTTATTATTTGTTATAAGTTATTAATGATGAGCTATGAGTTATGAGTTTTTATTTTTTGTTGTTATGATTATGCTTCTTATCATTTTTAAAATTTCCGTAGTCGGATTTTTTAAATTCTCAAATTCTTCTTTTGAGATATAATCTGTTGCAAACAAAAGTTCAAGCCAATAAACTGTTTCGTCACATTCTTTTTGGGAAATAGAAAGTTTATGAATAAAATCCATTTTGCTCTGAGCATTTAAAGCCTCTCTAACATTTGCTCCAACAGAAGTTCCTGACCGCAAAATCTGTTTAGATAGGATAAATTCTTTTTTCTCTGAACTGAATTTTTTATAAAATTTTACAATTGCTATAGCAAATTCAAAACTTTTCTTCCCAATCATGCTGTCACTCATAATTCATAACTCAAAACTTATAACTCATTATTTATGTTAGTTGTAAATCTTTTTTTACCTGATTAATTTTCTCTTCCAAAGATTTCAATTTATTTTTAAAATCAGCTTCAGAAGTAACAGAATCTTTTACAGAAACATAAAACTTGATTTTCGGCTCTGTTCCTGAAGGTCTTACGCAAACTTTCGTTCCGTCCTGAGTGTAATAAATCAATACATTCGATTTTGGAATGTCGTTCATTACTTTTTTCTCATTGGATGAAACAATGAAATTTGTTTGTTCCTTGAAGTCTTTCACTTCTTCAACCAATGAACCAGCAATTTCTTTAGGAGGATTTTCACGGAAATTCTTCATCATATTTTGAATTTCTTCTGCCCCGTCTCTTCCTTTTCTTACAAGGTTAATTAATCCTTCGTAATACATTCCCAATTCCTGATAAATCTCGATCATATACTGATACATTGTTTTGCCATTAGCTTTACACCAGGCAGCAATTTCACATGCTAAAATGATACTTCCGCAAGAATCTTTATCACGAACAAAATCTCCGGTCATGAATCCGAAACTTTCTTCACCACCACAAATGAATTTTTCCTTTCCTTCAAAATCACGAATCATTTTTCCGATCCATTTGAATCCGGTTAATCCAACTTTACAGTCAACACCAAATTTTTGGGCTATATCAAAGAAAATATCTGAAGTTACGATCGTAGAACCGATAAATTCTTTTCCTGTGATTTTCCCTTGTTTTTTCCATTCATTCAGAATGTAATAGGTAAGAATCGTATTGGTCTGATTTCCGTTCAATAATTCAATTTCTCCCTCTAAATTTCTAACCGCAATACCTAATCTGTCCCCATCCGGATCCGTTCCGATTACGATATCTGCATTCGTAATTTTTGCCAAATCCATTGCCATTTCCAATGCTGCAGGCTCTTCAGGGTTTGGAGAATCTACTGTAGGGAAATTTCCACTAGGAATCATTTGTTCCTTAACGAGATCAATTTTCTTGAAACCGGCTTTTTCCAACGCTTTCGGAACCGTTGTATAGGTTGTTCCATGGATGGATGTGAAAACAATATTTAAATTTTCTTTCCCAACGTTCTGATACGTAGAATTTTCAATGCAAGCATCAATATAAATATCGTCCTGCTCTTCTCCTATCCATTCGATCAAAGCACCATTTCCATTAAATTTGATTTCCTCAAATTTTACAGAATATACTTCATTAATGATCGCTTCATCATGTGGCGGAACGATTTGTGCACCGTCATTCCAGTATACTTTATAACCATTATATTCTGGTGGATTGTGAGAAGCTGTCAACACAATTCCTCCATTGCATTTTTTATCACGTACCGTGAAAGACAGTTCCGGAGTCGGTCTGTGGTTTTCGAAAAGCAATACCTTAATTCCGTTTGCTGTCAAAACATCTGCTACCAGTTTTCCGAATTCTTTTGAATTATTTCTTACATCATAAGCAATTGCAACTTTGATTTCCTCTCCTTCAAACTGCTTTAACATATAATTCGCAAGTCCCTGTGTTGCTTGACCTAACGTGTATTTATTTAAACGATTGGTTCCAACTCCCATAATTCCTCTCATTCCTCCTGTTCCGAACTCAAGCTCTCTGTAAAATGAATCTTCGAGATCCGGTGAATTCCCATCTATTAACAATTGAACAGCATCTCTTGTTTCCTTATCGAATGTATCACTTAACCAAAGTTTCGCTTTTTCTAATGTTGTCATATTTGTATTTTGTTCTTTATATAGTTTGTAAAATTCCAGTTTTAATTCGTTTTTATTTGTCATTTCGAGAAGCGAGAAATCTGTTTTTACTGAAAAAGATTTTTCATTTAACTTTGTTTCATTCAGAATGACAGAAAACTTTTAATTCAATTTCTTGTTTTCTACCCGAGTATCTTTATCAATCTTAAATGCCCGGATCGGATCATTATAATACAAGAATTTTGCAGTATTCTGAATGTGCCCTTTTAATGAATCTTTTACATTTACTTCTGCATAATTTCCATTTTTTGAATAGATATTCAAATTCTCTATTTTCCAATAGGGAGCAATCAAACTTGCTGTATCAGAGATTTTTATCACTGCATCTCTGGTTTGTCCCAAAAAATTGGCGCGGCTTCGGTTTTGCATATCCACTTCTGCTCTCCTTGTATTTACCGAACCCATAAATGTAGCGTAATTTTTTAAATGCAGTCTAAAATTATCTGTCTTTATTTCGCTCGAAATATTCATTTCTACGGAATCTGAGATCGCAACTTTTTCCAGGTTATATTTTGAATAGATCGTAACATTATAAAAATCTACACCTTTGGTTCCCCGTTTTTCTTTAATAGAAAGCGTTTTGTTATCTACATCAACATCCAGGTTATCAGCAACATTCGGATACGTTTCTATTTCAACAAAGTTTTTAGCCCCTCTTGCATAAAACACACGAAACTTTCCTTCCAGATCCAGATTTACAAATTCTGAAACATCCACATCCTTTCTTTCAATTTTTCCTTTGGGAGAAACTTTTCCGCAGGAAACTACAGCAACCAAAGCCAATGTGTACAATATATTTTTCATATTCAATTAAAATATTTCGTATAAAATCAAACTTATCACAGTACCTTCCATTACCATCAAAACATAAAGAACCGATACTCTCCACAGTAATCCTGGTTTTGAGTATGAATTTTTAAAAGCAGTCCAATAAGTAATTGCCGGGAAAAGAATAGAAAGACCGAATAAGATTTTATCAATGATATTGAAGATTTTTTCAACAGGTTTCCATAAACCTATCAAACTTACTATATCACTTAGCAAAAATAAGATTAAAATTCCTAAAAGACTCACTGTTCCTATAATAAAATGCTCTGCAACATTCAATTTTATTTTTTTGAATAAAAAATAAGCGTTAAAGGCAAGCATCGGAATAATCACAAATAAGATGGTCTTAGAATATTTTGAAATGAAATTCATTATATCCAGAACATCATCCGTAAGCTCTTCAGGGGGAGCAAATTTTTTATAAAAATGATAAGTTAAAACATTAAAACCAAAAAGAATCAGTAACAACGATATAAAATTGTTGTATCTGATTCTTTTTCCTGAAATATAAGCCATTGCCGTTGTTCCCGGCCTGAACAAAATATTTTTTAAAGTGTGGAGAAATTTAGTTTCAACGTGCCAAATTGATCCGAGAATATCATTTTTGATGAGTGAATATACCGTTATTCTTGCTGTGTCGGCTTTCTGTCCGCAGTGAGAACAAAACTCATCGGAGATTGAATGACCGCAGTTCAAACAACTTTTTTTACTCATTCTTCAAATTAATACATCTCTTTTAATTTTTTATTTTCCTATAAAACCATGAAGTAGGTCTTTCTGATATTGATGATATTAATAAATAATTTTTATCTAAATAAGAAATCTTCATTAAAACTGTATCTTTATCAGTGGTATACTTTAACTTTAGTAAGTTTTTCGTTTTTTGATAATTACCTTTAAGATTCATCGATGTAAAAGTCTGATTATCATTAAAAACCAAAATTTCCGTTCCCTTTTCAGAGTTATTCTCTTTTGTCTTTAAAGTATCGATATTATTGATCACAATTCCTTTATAAACTTCAATAAATTCCCATGATCCCACAATCTTTCTCGACTTACATGAAGATAAAAATAAAATAGCAATTACAATTAATGATAATTTAAAAAATTTCATTCTAAACATCAATTAATTAAATCACTTCATCAATATTATAATTTTTATGTTCTCTGTTCGTTCTGATAATCATTTCTCCTAAAAATCCTGCTACGAAAAGCAATGTTCCCATAATCATCATCGTTAAAGCAATATAGAACCAAGGATTATTAGTGATTAAATGTCCGTAAATTCCTCTGGCAACGTCAATCAATTTTGAAATTCCCAGCCAAAGCGCTGAAAGAAAACCAACAATAAACATTAAGGTTCCTACTGCCCCAAAGAAATGCATTGGTCTTCCACCGAAACGGCTTACAAACCAGAGTGTTACCAAATCCAGAAAACCTCTGATAAATCTTTCTGTTCCGAATTTTGAAGTTCCGTAAGGTCTTGCCTGATGCTGAACCTCTTTTTCCGTAATTCTTCTGAAACCTGCATTAGCCGCTAAAACCGGAATGTAACGGTGCATATCTCCATATACATCGATTGTTTTTACGACCTGTTTTTTATAGGCTTTTAACCCACAGTTGAAATCGTGAAGATAAACCCCGGAAACTTTTCTCGCTGCTGCATTGAATAATTTTGACGGTACATTTTTCGTCATTACGTTATCAAAACGCTTCTTTTTCCAGCCGGAAACTATGTCATAGTTTTCATTGACAACCATTGAATACAATTCTGGAATCTCCTCCGGAAAATCCTGTAAATCAGCATCCATTGTGATAATTACATCACCACTGGTTCTTTCAAAAGCGGCATGTAATGCCTGAGATTTCCCGTAATTTTTAGAGAATTTTATAGCATGAACCTGAGGATTTTGAATCTTCAGATTTTCAATGATACTCCAGGATAAATCTGTACTTCCGTCATCTACAAACCAAATTTCATAGGATAAACTGTTTGATCGGCAAACGTTATCAATCCTGGAAAACAGCTCTTCCAAAGAAGCTTCTTCATTCAGTAACGGAATAACTATAGATAAATTCATTTAATTTTTAATAAAATAATTATTGATTTTGTATTTCGGTATGAACCGTTTTTGTTCTGAAAAACGCCCCAAAAAACACTGACAAAACTACGTAAAATATCAGAATTGCTGCAAAATATCCTGAAAAATGACTTGCAGTAAGCATATCTTTTCCTTTTACAGCCTCCGGATTAAATCTTTGAAGGCCTTCTTTATATTTCTGCTCCAGTTCATCAATATCTTTTTGATGTTTTAAAATCTTTTTTGCAGAAGTATATTCTGCATCAAGTTCTGCTTTTTGTCTGGTTACATATTGATAATTAAGGAGCTTTTTAGCATCTGTATCTACAAAATTTAAAAATGCGTAAATACTAAAAACAGAAAGAATCCCTCCAATAAACATCGGAACAAATGCTCTTTTGAATGCATCTTTAAAACTTACCTCTCTGTGTGAGTTCCAATAAGATTTTACAGACCAAAAGGCAGCAGCAGCATATAAAATAGGTAAAACGAAAGCATTGGCTTTCAATGAAATATCAAAGTAATTGATTCCTGAGAAAAATTGATACACTACAAAAAAGACAAGCATTGTAGCGATAAAAAGTATAATTCCTAATGTTGATGGACTTTTCGTCATATCTAATTTTTTTGAAAAAAGTTGAAAAATTATTGTTCTAAATTTCAATTATTTAGCTTTGCCAACGGGCTTTTCAACTATTTTTTCTTTAATAATGTTTTGAAGTTTATAAAATATTCCTACCTTTGCAACGGCAAGTCCTAAACAACCAGCTCCTGAGAATCCTCCAGGGTGGGAACGCAGCAAAGGTAATCG
>JBCNMJ010000107.1:0-13539 GCA_039594975.1 Chryseobacterium sp.
ATCTTCATGAGCAAATTCTGGATTTGCCTGAAGGCTACAATCATGATGCAACCCAACTTTCTGGTGGTCAACAACAGAGAATTGCCATTGCAAGATTATTTTTAAAAGATCCACCGATTATTTTTCTTGACGAGCCTACTGCGAGTTTGGATGCAATTGCCACGGAACAGATTAAGAACTCTCTGGACGCTATAAAAGAAGACAGAACGGTAATTATCATCTCTCATTCTTTATCTCAGATCTTAGATTCGGATAAAATTTATGTGATGAAAAGAGGAAGAGTGGTGGAAAGCGGAACTCATGATGAGTTGGTACAAATCAATGGAACTTACAGAGAAATTTTTGATGCTTCTGCCAGAAGTCTGAATTTAGATAAATTGGTAAATACTTTTAAAGAGAATTAATTTTTAGAAATTATTTTTGCTTATATAAAACAGTTAATGAACGACCATTACCTAAAAAAACTCGACAGAGTTACCGCTATTCTCACTCAATTACAATCAAAACCGATTGTAAGAGCTCAGGACCTTGCACAAAAATTTGATGTAAGTGTCCGTACCATTTATCGGGATGTAAAAACTTTGGAAAATGCAGGGATTCCAATTATTGGAGAAGCCGGAAGCGGTTATTCTCTTATGGACGGTTACAAGCTTCCGCCCGTAATGTTTACGAAAGAAGAGGTTTTAAGCTTCATCACAGCAGAAAAACTGATGCAGAAATTCTCCCATCAGAGTTTGGGTAGTCATTATCAGACAGCGATGGAAAAAGTACGTTCCGTATTAAAATATTCCGATAGAAATTTAATTCAGAATATTGAAAAACAAATTGATATTTTTCAGTATCATGCAAAAACGGAAGACACCATAAAAGATGTGATTCCGACTATTTTAGAAAGTATTGCAGAAAAACGCCAGTTAATCATAGAATATAAAACGGTTGATGACAATGTTTCAACAAGAACTATCGAAGCGATCGGTGTTTTCTTCGAATTTAATTATTGGTATATTATGGCTTTCTGTACGTTGAGAAATGATTTCAGGCAATTTCGTGTTGACAGGATCTTAAAAATTTCAAAAACACAGAATCCGTTCCTGGGTGAGTATGGACAAATCAACGATTACAGGAAAAACAGTAATGGTAATAAAACAACAGTAAGACTTTTAGTCGAGAAAAAAATCATGGGATTTTTGGTGAATTCTAAAAAATATTACGGATTAACTAAAGAAGTTGATGTAGAAAATGGAATGGTGGAATTGACGTTTGAAACAGAGTCTATTAAAGACGGATTTCCTCGCTGGCTGATTACGTTTGCAGATTATGCAACTATTTTGGAGCCGGAAAGCCTGAAAGAAAATCTGAATGAGTTATTAATCAAAATATCCGGTAAACATCAATAAAACCTCAACAAAAACTGTTGAGGTTTTTAGCAATATTAATTAAATTGAAGATGGTTTTCAATCAAAAAAGGCGAATCTGTAATTACAAAATGGTTTGTCAAAATTTAATTTATAGCATGCATCTCCGCCCTTTAATTTATCAGGATTGATTTTTAAGATTAAGTTTAATTAAAGATTTTAGTCTCCATAAAGGCATTAAGGATCCTAAAATCTCTCCCAAAAAAAAGGTGGCTCAATTCCTAATGCTCTTAAATATACATATCCTTGTCCACGGTGATGGATTTCATTATCTACGAAGTACAAAATGTTTTGATACACCGGGAATTCATATTGACCAAATAAATTGAAGGTCTCCTGGAAGCGTTCTTCTGAAATCTGAGCAAAATAAGTGTTGATGGTTTCAGTTTCTTCATCCCATTTTTTCAGGATATCTTCTTTTGTTTTTGGAGCAAATCCCTCTTCATTGTAGGCTTCCATATTTTTGTCAACGATTCCCTTCAAAGCAGGTCCTCCAATGCTGATTAGCTCTATCGCCAGCTTTGCGAATGGTCTCATTCCTCCCACTGAAAATTCAAATAATTCTTTTTCAGGGAACATTTCGATTACTCTTCTTGTCAGATTTCTGTGACCTTGCCAATGCTCTAATAATTGTTCAGATGTCATGAATTGTTTTGTGATGGTTGCTGTAGTTGTCATAATTTTAATATTGTTTGTTATTGTTGATACAAAGATAAACCGGGGTTATGACAACAGTTTGTCAGTAGGGTTTTGGCAATGAAAAATATTTTATTTTTTTACTAAAATATCTGTTTGTACTTTTCCGTTAGATAAACAAATGAATTAATAAAATTGTAAATTGTAACGAAATTTAAAAATATGAAAAAGCTTATTTTGGCGATTGTACCTGCATTTTTATTAATGTCATGTAATAAAATTGAAGAAAAAATTGATCAGACAGTCCAGAAAACAACTGAAACTGTTCAGCAAAAAGCTCAGGAAGCAGTTGAAGAGACAGTAAAAAAGACCGTCAATGAATCTATAAATTCCCTAACCAATTCTGAAGATGTTCAAATTAACCGGATTTTTCCGGGAGCTGACAAAGCAATAATTTCAGAAGGAACAGGAAAGAAATTCAAGTTTCCAAATGGTTCAGAAGGTTTTGTTTTCAAATATAAGGCGGATAAAGCGACTTTAATTCCATTTTTAGAAAGTCAGCCGACTACTGACGAAAACAAATCGGATAAAACTGCAAGAAAAATTGACGGACAAAGCATCATTGATAAAATCAGTTTTATAGAAAAATTTCTTCCTGAAAATACAGTTGATTCCGGCTTCCTGGATGATATTAAAAATGATAACAGTATTGAATATTACAGATTAAAACGATTTCCAAACAGCAGTACGATTATCTACAATCCCAAGAACCACACCGTATTACAATACGTAGAGGTAAATAAATAATTTGAGAATGGCCGATTTATCGGTCATTTTTTATGTAATGCTTGTTTGATTGCTTTTTAAAACAATAATATTGCAAGCGGAAATGAGGATATTCAAGACATTTTACTTTTTACATTGTCCAAAATAAAGTATTTTAGTACTATGAAAATTTACACGAAAACAGGAGATAAAGGTCAGACTGCTTTGTATGGCGGAACAAGAGTTTCAAAAGCAAGCGCAAGAGTTGACAGCTACGGAAATATAGACGAACTGAATTCATTCATCGGGATTGCCAAAAGTCATATTGAAGATCAGGACGTTTTAAGACAATTAAAGAAAATCCAGTTTGATTTGTTTACGGTAGGTTCAGAGGCGGCAACTCCCGTTGATAAATTGATGTTGGCGAACGGAAAATCACGATTACCATTAGTTATTTCAGAAACTGAAATTGAAGAACTGGAAAACTGGATGGATGCTTTTGATGAAAAATTGGAACCCTTACAATATTTTATTCTTCCTGGTGGAGGAAAGGCTGCTACTTTTTTACATGCAGCAAGAACGATTTGCAGAAGAGCAGAACGTTCCTTAGTTTTCTTAAATGAATCGGAAGAAGTGCGTCCGGAACTGATTAAATACCTGAACAGACTTTCAGATTATCTTTTTGTACTGGCAAGATACATTTCAAAAATCAATAACGAACCGGAAGAGTACTGGAATCCGAATGAAAGATAAAGCATTACTTTTCATCAATGGAGATGCTCCGAAATCTTTTCCGGGTCTTGAAAATTATGGATTGATCGCTTGTACGGATGGAGCTTTTCATTATCTGAAAAGTCTGGGTTTTCCATTGGAGAAGCTGGATTTTATTTCCGGAGATTTTGATTCCCATTCTGGTGCTGATGAAAATATTTATGAAGAAAAATTCATTCATACGCCAGATCAGAACAGTACAGATTTTTATAAAGCCTTGGAGATTATCCTGGAAAAAGGCTTTACCCATGTTGATGTATTCGGTGGAAGCGGAGGAGAGCAGGATCATTTTTTAGGAAATCTTACCGTTGCCTTTAGCTTTAAGAATCAATTAAATATAAAGTTTTATGACGAATTTTCTGAATATTATTTTATTCCTAAAAGATATAGTGTAAAAGGCATAAAAGATAAAATGATTTCACTGTACCCATTTCCGGCAGTTGAAAACATTACCACAAAAGGATTAAACTGGCCTTTGACAAACGGAGGTTTAAGCATCACTTCAAGAATCGGAACAAGAAATTTCGCCATTGAAGATGAGGTTTCCATTGAATATGAAAATGGAGATCTGTTAATTTTTATCGGGAAAAATTATTTATAATCTTTGAAACAAATTATTAAAATATCATTTCTACTTATTGTATCGGTCTGTGTTTTCTCCTGCAAAACGCAGCAGTTTTCCGTACCGGAATATGGAAAAAATGAAATAGAAAAAAATATTGAAATTAAAAAGGTTCATAACTTCAGAACTGCTGGAAATATTAAAAATATTGACGGGCGGACTTTAAAAGAAGGAAAGCTCTACCGAAGCGGACACCTGCATAAATTAAAGAAAAAATCTTTTGATGAGCTTGAAAAATTGGGAGTCAAAGAAATTATTGATCTCAGAAATTCAAAAGAAATTGCTCAAAAACCGGATAATCTTCCAGGTGATATTGTTTATAAGAACTATTCTGCTTTTGAAGATGAAGGCGATCAGTTGGACCAAGCTAAAAAGTTGGTTTTAAAAGGAAAAGTTGATGGTTCGGATGCGGATAAAAGAATGCTTGAATTTTATAGAGATTACATTAAAGAAAATCCTGAAATTATCAAGAAAATCATCGTCGAAATTTTGGAATCCGACCAGCCTATTTTATACCACTGTACTGCAGGAAAAGACAGAACGGGAATTATAACGGCTTTGATTCTGACCATTTTAAAATTTGATAAAGAAACAATTTATAATGATTATCTTTTGTCTAACAATTACAGGAAAAAATTAGTGGATAAAAGGCTGAATCTGGCTAATAATCTCCACTTTCTCTATCCGAAAATGGATGTCAAAGTCTTAGAAAAACTGAGCTGGGTAGAAACAGATTATCTGGATGCTGCCTTTAGCGAAATTAATAAAGAATATGGCTCGATTGATAACTATATTCAAAAGGCTTTAGGAATTTCTGAAAATAAGCGACAAGAATATATTCAGAAGTTTACATATTAATAATCAGAGTGAAATTTTCATTACAAAACCCCTGAAAATTTATAATAAATTTAACGTTAAAAAATCAAACTTTTTTAGCAATTTTGCATTTCTTAATTCACTTGTTTAGAAATGAAAATAAAATACTCGGAACTTATTGATCAGACGTTGTATTTTCCTACTGAGGAGTTCAATGTTTCTGAGAACAATTTGTTATTTCACGACATTCCGCTGATGGATGTTGTTGAAAAATTTGGCACTCCGCTAAAGATTAGCTACCTGCCGAGAATTTCTCAAAATATCCAGAAAGCCAAGAGCTGGTTTAAGGAAGCCTTTGAGAAAACCGAATATAAGAAGAATTATACCTATTGCTACTGTACAAAATCAAGTCATTTCAAATTTGTATTGGAAGAAGCACTGAAAAATGATATTTCAATAGAGACTTCTTCTGCTTATGACATGGATATCGTAAAATCTCTTTACGAAAACGGAAAAGTCAATAAAAATATTGAAGTTATCTGTAACGGTTTTAAAACTGATGATTATCTGGCAAAAATTTCAGATATGATTAACAGCGGTTTTGAAAATATTACTCCGATTCTGGATAACTATCGTGAATTGGATAAACTTACAGAAAGTATTGACACAACATTCGATATCGGGATCAGAATTGCTTCTGAAGAAGAGCCGAAATTCGAATTTTATACTTCAAGATTAGGAATCGGATATAAAGATATTATTCCTTATTACAGCCAGAAAATTGCAGAGCACCCGAATGCAAGACTGAAAATGCTTCACTTCTTTATCAATACGGGAATCAAAGACACAGCCTATTACTGGAACGAATTGTATAAATGCCTTCGTGTTTATGCACGTCTGAAAAAAATTGCTCCTGAAGTGGATTCATTAAATATTGGCGGTGGTTTCCCGATCAAAACATCTCTGAACTTCGACTATGATTACCAGTACATGGTAGAGGAAATTGTTTCTCAGATCAAGAAATTCTGCGAGGAAGAAGGAGTTGAAGAACCAAATATTTATACAGAATTCGGAAGCTTTACGGTTGGAGAAAGTGGTGCAAATATTTATAAAATTATTTCTCAGAAACGTCAGAACGACAGAGAAAAGTGGAATATGATTGATTCATCTTTCATGACCACTCTTCCTGATACCTGGGCGATTTCAAGACACTTCATTATGCTTCCGCTGAACAGATGGGAAGATACTTATGAGAGAGTGTTCTTAGGAGGATTGACTTGTGATTCTGATGATTACTATAACTCTGAACAGCATACCAATGCCATTTATTTGCCGGTTTTCAGTGATACAAAGCCTTTATATATCGGATTTTTCCATACAGGAGCATATCAGGAAACCATCAGTGGATTTGGAGGAATTCATCACTGTTTGATGCCACAGCCAAGACACATTTTGATTCAGAAAGATGAAAATGGCGAATTACAATATGAAATTTTCCGTGAAAAGCAGGAACCTGAAGATGTATTGAAAATTCTTGGGTATAAATAACCTAAAACATGACACTGTCATTTCGACGATAGGAGAAATCTAATAGTAAGAATAGATTCTTCATTTCATTCAGAATGACAAAAAATATAAAAGCTCTCAAATTTTGAGAGCTTTTTCTATTTAAAAATATTTTGAAATCTTATCTAATTGAAGGTCTTCATAGTCTGAAACCACAGTGTCGGCTAACGTATAATCCTGATTTTTAGAATGTGGACTTCTGTATGCCGCACAGAAAATTTTTGCCCGATGTGCTGCTAAAATTCCGTTGGTAGAATCTTCAATTACCATACAGTTTTCAGCAGGTTCACCCGACATTTCTGCTGCTAACAAAAATACTTCAGGATGGGGTTTTGATTCTTTTAGATCTGCACCGCTTATTTTTCCACTGAAATATTTCTCCAGACCGAATTTTTCAAAAACCATATTGATGGTGGTCATGGTAGCGGAAGATGCTAAAATCAAGGTAATGCCGTTATCATAATAGTGCTGAATAAGATCTTTTACGCCGGGAATCAAATCAAATTCGTCATCATTATAAAAATAATCTTTAAAATGAGTTCTTTTAATTGCTGCAATCGCTTCGTGAGTGTGATTTAAATCAAACTCCTGAATTAGGGTTTCACAAACTCTTTTTGTTGAAGCTCCTGTAAAAGAGGTATATAATTCTTCGGAAACTGCAATTTCCAACTCGCCAAAGGTTTTAAAATAAGCTTTTCTGTGCAATGGTTCTGTGTCTACAATTACTCCATCCATATCGAAAAGAACAGCTTTTAAAGGCATATTTTGAATTTTTTACAAAAATAACTTTTAAAATTTAAAGATTAAAAGATTTTAAAATTAATTAAAGTTTTGTTGTAGAGATTGTTGGTTTTCCGCAAAGAGACAAAGTTTATGAATTGTGTTGTTTTAAGGCGCAAGAAAATCAAAAATTTTCAGGAGATTATTTACGTTTAAATTTTATCGTAGATAAAATCATTGCGCCTTTTATACTGAGATTTTTAAACCATTTGCGCCTTTGCGAAAACCAACAAAAATTAAAAAGTTATAACTCAGAACTCATGATTTATAACTCGAGTACTATTTTGTATCTTTGTGAAATCTTTTAATTTTAAATCATTTAATCTTTAAATAAAACATGAAAACATACGCAGGAATTCCTGAAGAAAATGCATCATTAGAGAACTCAAAAGTAATGTTAGTAACGGTTCCTTACGACGGAACTTCAACCTGGGGAAAAGGAGCGGATAAAGGTCCGGAATTGTTCTTGAACGCTTCTGAAAACATGGAGCTTTATGATATCGAAACTCAGACTGAGCCATATTTAGAAGGAGTTTACCTGGCTGGAGAAGTTGCTGAAAACTCTTCACCTGAAGCTATGACAGAAGCTGTTTATCAGAAAACGAAAGAGCTTTTGAATAATGATGGTAAATTATTTACGCTTTTCGGAGGAGAACATTCTGTTTCTATTGGTTCGATTCGTGCAGTTGGGGAAAAATTTGAGAACTTAACGGTTCTTCAGCTGGATGCACATACAGATTTACGTCCGGAATTCCACGGTTCTACTTCCAACCATGCTTGTGCAGTTTTTGAAGCGAATCAGAAACACAATCTGGTACAGGTGGGAATCCGTTCTATGGATGTTGAAGAGGTGGAATATTTACCGGAAGGAAGGGTGTTTTTTGCTCACGAAATTGCCAATAACGAAAATTGGGTAAATGATGTATTGGAAAAAGTTTCAGGAAACGTGTATATTACAATCGACCTTGATGCTTTCGACCCTTCACTTTGTCCATCAACAGGAACCCCTGAGCCGGGTGGTTTACAATGGTATCCGACTTTGGAATTATTAAGAAAAGTATTCGAAAAATGTAATGTTGTAGCATTTGATATTGTAGAATTAATGGATTCTCCGATGGCAAAACCAAGTGCATTCCTGGCTGCGAAGTTATATTACAAAATGCTTGCTTACTATCATATTTATAACAATAACTAAATTCCGCAAGAATCGGATTTTTTCTGCCGTATATTCTTTGGAACTTTGTGAGGTAAATTCAATGTTATGTCCACACAAAATCAAATCGATTACGAAAGAATTGCGAAAGCGATAGAGTATATCCGGAGCAATTTTAAGCTTCAGCCAAGTTTGGAGGAAGTAGCGGAGAAAATCCATTTGAGTCCGGCTCATTTTCAGAAAATGTTTTCTGACTGGGCAGGAACAAGTCCGAAAAAATTTTTGCAGTTCATCAGTCTTGAACATGCTAAAAATTTACTGAAAGAAGAAAAAGCGAGTTTGTTTGATACCGCTTACGAGACAGGTTTTTCGAGTACAAGCAGATTGCACGATCTGTTTGTGAAAATTGAAGGAATGTCTCCGGCAGAATATAAAAACGGAGGAAAAAGTCTTCATATTAATTACAGTTTTTCAGAAACTCCTTTTGGAAATGTAATTACAGCTTCTACAGAAAAAGGAATCTGTTATATGGCTTTTGAAACCGATACCAATAAAGCATTGGGAGATTTACAGGCTAAATTTCCTAACGCTTCTTTTTTTGAAAGACAGGATGAATTTCAGAAAAATGCTTTGTCCATTTTTAATGAAGACTGGACGAAACTTAATACTATTAAATTACATTTAAAAGGAACTGATTTTCAGTTAAAAGTCTGGGAAAGTCTTCTGACCATTCCGATGGGGAAACTGTCAACATATGGAAATCTAGCTGAGAGAATAGGAAATCCCAATGCTTCACGCGCAGTCGGAACAGCAATCGGGAGCAATCCTGTTGCATTTTTAATTCCTTGTCACCGTGTCATCCAGTCTTCAGGACATCTGGGAGGGTACCGATGGGGAAGTGAGAGAAAGCAATTAATTGTAGGGTGGGAAAGTTCTCGAATTTACTCTGATTCTTAAATAAAAGTAATACGAATTTAATAAGTACGGATATTTTATTTAAAATTTTATAAATCAAATTATTCCATAAATAGGAACGGGCTTTGGCCCGTTTAAAATAAATAAGAGATTCAATCAATTGGCTTAGCCAAAATTTATTTGGATTCTTCTAAACCACAAAATATTATACAGAATTGTTATCATGTTAAATCTATTCGAAGACATATCAGATTACCCTCCAAATATTCTTCCCAACGACGGAACTGTTCACTATTACGGAAAAATATTCTCCAAAGAAAAGTCGGATTTGTATTATGAGTATTTATTCAGTCAGATTCCCTGGGAAAATGATGAAGCCGTCATTTTTGGTAAGTTGATTTTAACCAAAAGAAAAGTGGCGTGGTTTGGAGAAAAACCATTTGAATACACTTATTCAAAGCGAACAAAATATGCCAGGTTTTGGACTCCCGAATTGTTGGAATTAAAGCAAAAATGTGAAGAAATTACCGGTGAAACCTATAATTCCTGTTTGCTTAATTTATATCATGACGGAAGCGAAGGAATGGCTTATCACAGCGATGCCGAAAAAGACTTGAAAAAACATGGCGCCATCGCTTCCCTGACTTTTGGTGCTGAAAGAAAGTTTCTGTTTAAACATAAAACCACCAAAGAGAAAATAGAAATATTTCTGGAAAACGGGAGTTTGTTGGTGATGAAGGGTACAACCCAGGATCATTGGCTGCATCGACTTCCTCCCACAACAAAAGTGAAAACTCCGAGAGTGAGTCTTACTTTCAGAACTATCGAGGAATAATTTTAAGGTATAGAAACAAAAAAGCTGTTCAATCCGAACAGCTTTTTTAAATTTATTTTATCACCTCAACTTCAATCGCGCTATCATCAAAAACCTTGATAAATGCTTTCGTATAATCTTCTTTCGTGGCAAAATTTGGATTATCTAAGAATTTCTGTGGATTGATCGCAAATAACGGGAACCATGTAGAAGAAATCTGTATTTGAATTTTATGCCCTTTTTTAAAGGTATGAACAACATCCTGTAATCTGAAATTCACTGCTGTTTTTTGATTCGGAACCAAAGCTTCAGCTTTTTCTCTCGAATTTCTGAATCTTGCGGGCATGATCTCACTTCTTACCATCTGATGATAATTTCCGTAAACCACTCCGTCTTTTTTCTCAACAGGTTTGAAATCTTCAGGATAAATGTCAATTAATTTCACTGCAAAATCTGCATCGGTGGAAGTGGAAGCAATATTTAATTTAGCCATAATTTCTCCGGCGAAAGTGATATCTTCTGTTAGAACATCTGTTGTGAATGTCAGAACATCAGGTCTTCCTTCTGCAAACCTTTGGTCTTCCGACATATAGTTTTTAGGGGTGAATCCGTTGAAATCTTTTAAATTATCAGAGCTTAAAACAGGGTTGCTTGGGTCACTATAGTATTCTGAAAAGCCTTTTCCTGCAGCATTTTTCAATGTTCCGCTTGATAGATAGAAATTGACTTTTTGACTTTCTTTCGGAGGGTAGGTTGCAAATTCTCTCCATTGTTTTGCCCCGGTATCATACATTAAGGCTTCCGGTAAACCTGCGTCCTGTTTTGTATTTCCTTTTAAATAATGATTGAAAAATTTCGTTTCAATATTTTTCTGATAATATGTTGCAATGCTGTCTCCGAAATAGATCTGGTTATGGAAATGTTTTCCCTGCTCATATGCCCAGGCTCCATGAGAGAAAGGCCCCATCACAATAGTATTTTTCGCTTTGGGGCTTGTTTTTTCGATCGTTTTATAGATATTTAAAGGCCCTGAAAGGTCTTCCGCATCAAACCAGCCTCCAACAGTCATCACCGCATGATTTACATTTTTAAGATGAGGTAAAAGGCTTCTTTTCTGCCAGAATTCATCATAATTGGTATGGTTCATTATTTCAGTCATAAAGAAATTATTCTTATAATATTTCTCATAACCATCTTTCAAAGTTCCCATATCTCTGTAGAATTTCAGACCGTCTTCAGAAGTTATTTTAATCATAGAATCGTTATACCAAGCCTTATTTTCAGGTTTTGTTTTTTGAACCCCGAACACAGGGAAGGTTCTGAAATAAGCTAACATAAATCTTCCGTTGTGAAGGAAATCGTCATTCCAGAAATCTGAAATAGGAGCTTGAGGAGAAGAAGCGACCAAAGCCGGATGCTGTGCTAAAATTCCGACAGCAGTATAAAATCCCGGATATGAAGTTCCGTATTGCCCCACTTTTCCGTTGTTGTCTTTAATATTTTTTAAAAGCCATTCTATCGTGTCATAAGTGTCTGTACTTTCGTCAACATCTTTTTTTGTTTTTCTTTCAACCTGTGGGGTCATATTGGTGAAGGTTCCCTCGCTCATATATCTTCCGCGAACATCCTGAAGCACAAAAATATATTTGTCTTTCATGATATAAGGATTCGGGCCAAGTTTGGTTCTGTATTCGTTTTCACCGTAAGGAGCGATGCTGTAGCACGTTCTCTGCATCAGAAACGGATATTTGTTTTTACTGGAAATATCTTTGGGAATATAAACTGCTGTAAAGAGTTTTGTTCCGTCACGCATAGGAATATAGAATTCCTTTTTGGTAAAATTATCTTTTACAAAAGTATCAGGTTGTGGCGATTGTGAATTTCCAAAAACAAACAGGAAAATTAATAGAATTGAAAAATGAATCTTCATTACATAAAATTTGACGCTAATTTAAACATAAAAATGCTTTTAATGATATATAGGAAGAAAGCTTATAAAAATCCCATAGATTTAAAGTAGAAAAAGAGCACAGAATATTTTAAATATAACTGATAAAATTAATGTCTTTACATATTACAAATCTGGCTAATATTTACAAAAGAAAAGACTACCTTCAGAAAGGTAGTCTCATGTATAAGTCCGTATTTTTAATTACTTAAGCTTTTAAATATCTTGAGTAAGCATATCCTTCCTGTCCGTCAGCTGTTTTTACTTTCCACCAATCGTCGGAAGTTTGTTCAACCAAAGTTACAGATGCTCCTTTTGCTGCTTTACCTACAACTGCTGCTTCCGTAGATGGCTCCTGTCTGATGTTTAAGTTAGATTCTTCAGTAGCTACTGTTAACGAAGCTCCTGAAGCCAATCCGCTCACCTGTACATCGATATTGATATCGGATGCAGAATAAGTAGAATCTATTGCTCCTAAAGCATTCCAAACTGCATCTTTAGCAGCTGTATTAGCAGCATTTCCGGAAACATATAAAATTCCGTCCTGCTCCTGAACCTGAAGATTTGAAATTCCTGCAGACTGGGCAGCAGAAACTACGCTTGAATATTTGTCTTGTAATGTGCTCATATTAATTATTTTACTACTAAGTTATTGTTGTATTTTCCGATTTTCAAAGCATCTATAGATTCTTTGATTTTTCTAGCCTGTATTGAAGATACATTTCCTGTAAGAGTAAGTTCTCCATTTACAACTTCCACCTTTACTGAAGGGAAATCTTTTACAGCATCCTGTACTTTTTGCTGAACAGCTGGATCTACTGCAGATGTGGTTTCAACAGGAGCTGCCGGAGCCGGAGCTTCAATTTTTGTCATATCCATTACATCTTTGATACCGTTTACGGTCTTTAGTTGAGCAATCATAGCATTTTTAGACTGTTCATCGGCAAAAGTTCCGCTTAAATGTGCTACACCGTCTTTTACCTCAACGGAAGCATTTGGATTTGAAGTTACAATAGTCGTTGCCTGAGTCTGAAGCTCTGCATCAGAGACTTTTTTCTTACACGAAACCGATCCGAAAGATACTGCGATTGCCAACGCAGCCATTGCGATTGTTTTTTTCATAATAGAGTTATTTTTTTGTTGTTAGGTTTTAATGTTATACGTAAATGTAATAATAAAATTTATACCAAAAGATTAAAATTCTGCTAATTATTTTTTATTTCCTTAAAAGATTCATCATGAAAAACGGAAAAGTCTGACAGCAAAATCTCAGAATAATGCCTGAAAAAAGAATAAATAACAGGTAAAAGTTTAAAAACATTATATTTGTGCAACTTG
>JBCNMJ010000108.1:0-13403 GCA_039594975.1 Chryseobacterium sp.
CTCCCACTTCAGCCTGTTGATAAGTATCTCTCGGCAGCTTTATATTGTGGACTTTGTAAACCAATTGGGTAAAACCCGAACAGTCTACAGCGAAAAAGCTTTTGCCTCCCCACAAATAGGGAACATTAAGGAATTCTTTAGCCGTTAAAGCAATACTTTCCCGAACATCATGACTTCTGCGTGACGCCACAACAGGAAATTCCACTTCTGATCCCATAGACAATAAAGTTTTCCCATCATTCATCAGGACAGAAGAGAAGTCTTCGGTAACTACCGTTACTTTTCTTTTTGCAAAGTCTTCATCCGAGATTGGCTTAATCTGCTTAGTATCCATCCAACCTTCGTATTCATCGTAATGCATCTTTATTTTGGTCCAGTTTTTATTCACTTCCAAAATATCTGCACTTTCTCCGAAAAGTATTTCCGTAACAATCTCTGCTTTATCTGAACCTTCGACACGAACGGGCGCTACGGTAACAACACAAATTCCTTTATCCATTTATATTTTGATTAAAAGATTCAAGAATTAAAAATTAAAAAATTAGCGCTCTCTAATTTTTTAATAATTTAATCTTTTAATAGTTTAGTTAATTATTTTCTACGAAGTAAGTTTACCCCATCACGCAAAGGTAAAATAAGATTCTCAAAATCTTCATCATTTGCGGCCAAATCGTTCAGTTCTTTGATAACCTGAGTAGATTTCTGTTTAGGATTTTCTTCTAAAACCTTTCCGTACCACAGTACATTATCAAACATTACTACAGAGCCAGATTTTGTCTTAGGTTTTATCAAGCGAAAATATTCTGCATAGTTTTCTTTATCGGCATCAATAAAAACGAGATCAAAAATTTCATCTGTTTCTTTTAAAAATTCCTTCGCGTCCTGAAGCTTAAAATCTATCTGACCCGAATATTCGCTTTCTGTAAAATATTTCCTGGGCAAATAAGCTAAATCCTCATTTACATCCAATGTTGTGATTTTCCCGTCTTTCGCTAAACCCGCCGTCAGACAAAGTGTAGCATATCCCGTAAAAGTCCCGATTTCAAGAATGTTTTTCGGCTGCATCATTTGAGATATTATAGTCAACAGCCTTCCTTGCTGATATCCGGAAATCATATGAGGCTGTGTTGTTTTCTGAAAGGTTTCCCTTCTCAGTTTTCTCAGGATTTCGGGTTCAGAAGAAGCGTGTGTTTCTAAATATCTGTCCATCTCAGGATTCGTCTCTTCGAAAAAACTCATTTTATTTTTTTAATGATTCAAATTTAACTAAAAATAATTTAGCCTTTATCATCAGAGACAGTAAAATACACGATGTAAAATTCCGTAAAAACACGGATGTTTTTCAGAAAAACTAAACAATACCTTTGCAGAGAAGGTAAAAACACACAATCAAAATGAATACCGGAGAAAATCAAATCAAGAAGGCTGAAGAATCAAAAACGCATATCATTACAATGAATGCGTCAAAAAAAACTAAACCCGAAATATCCAATTCATTTTTACAGCGAATTATTTCATTATTGAAAAAAGAAGATGTAGTTTAAGTAACAAAAAACTCCCGAATATTTCGGGAGTTTTTATTTTATAATTATTATAAATTATTTCTTTGGAGCAATATCCATAAGCTTCATAAATTCATCAAGCTTAGGCATAATGATAATTTCAGTTCTTCTGTTTTCCGCTCTTCCGGAAACACTCATATTAGTCGCTTTAGGGTTGTATTCAGAACGCCCACCTGCTGTAATTCTTGCCGGATCAACTCCAAACTGAGTCTGCAAAATTTTAGCAACCGCAGTTCCTCTCAATGCAGAAAGATCCCAGTTATCTCTTGGTAAATTGGCAGAGCTTAGTGGTGCATTATCCGTATTACCTTCAATCAATACTGAATATTTGTCATAATCGTTGATCACTTTAGCTACTTTACCTAAGACTTCCTGAGCTGCAGGAAGAATATTGTAATCTCCTGTTTTATACAACATCTTGTCTGAAAGGGAAATCATTACTACTCCTTTCAATACTTTTACCTGTACATCATCATCCGCTACGTTATCAAGAGATCTTTTTAATTTGTTTGACAATGCTAAATTTAAACTGTCATTTTTAGCATTGCTAGAAATTAACTGTTTGATATAAGAGTTAGAAGCATTAATCTCTCCTACTAATTTATCAATATTTGCCGAACTCTTACCTGTATTGGACAGACAAGCATCCAAAGATGATTTTAAAGCATCATGCTGACTTTTCAGCAAATTATTTTCTCCTGATAAAGCAGAATTTTGAGACTTTAAATCCTGAATCTCACGTTGTCTTTCTCCAATATTTTCAATACATTGTTTGTAATTGGAACTCAAAGCTTCATACTGCTTCTTACTAACGCAAGATGTCAATCCCAACACCATTGCAGAAACTGCTAAAATTTTAAAAATCTTCATAAATAATCATTTTTAGACAGGTCAAAGGTAGGAAAATTGAATTGAATTATAAGGATTATCTTTGCCTAAAAGAAATTCTCTACTTACATTTTGAAAAAACCGGACTTAAAAAAAGAATTAGAAAATCTTGTTAATCTGCCCCAAAATCACTCCTATCTTCTGGCAGTGAGCGGGGGTGTTGACTCTATGGTTTTAGCGCACTTGTTCAATCGGTTGCGAGATTCAGGTTTTGAGTTTCAGATTGCTCATATTAACTATCATCTCCGGGGCGAAGACTCTAATCTTGATCAAAAAGTCGTTTCTGACTTTTGCAAAAAGAACCTGATTAAATTTCATGTCTATGAGGTTTCAGAGAAGGATCACAAACCGCAAAATTCCATTCAGCTTTGGGCCAGAGAATTGAGGTATAACTTCTTTAAAAAGATTCAAAAAAAGGAAAAATTGGATTTTTTGGTTACCGCTCATCACCTGAATGATCAGCTGGAAACTTTTATTATTAACCTTTCCAAAGCAGCAGGAATTAACGGACTAAGCGGAATTCCTTCCAATGAAAACAACATTCTGCGACCTCTTTTACATTTCACAAAAGAAGAAATCTATGAATTCGCAAAAAAGAATAATATTGAATATCGCGAAGATCTTTCTAATAAAAAAAGTGACTATTTAAGAAATAAAATCCGACTGGAAATCACACCTAAATTGCTAGAGACCAACGATCATTTTTTAGAGAATTTCAAAAAAAGTATTTCTTATTTAAATCAGACAAAAGATTTTGTCCAGGAACAGATCAAAGCAATAGAAGAAAGTCTGATGATATTTAACAATAACTATAAAATTATATCAAAAGACAAACTCAATCTGCAGAGTGATTTTGTAAAGTTTGAGATTTTAAAAAAATATGGCTTTGATTCAGAAGAAATTCCTAAAGTTTTTACCGCTGAAAACGGAAGTTCTTTTTTTTCAAAAACCCATCAAATGATCGTTACCCGTGATGAGTTGATCTTGAAACAAAAAACTGAAGACCAAAATGCTACATTGGATGAAGAAATCCTCCTGATAGAAAAATTTGACTTTTCCCAAAACCAAATAATCATTAATCTCGAAGATGTTATTGGAGAGATTGAAGAAATCAATAAAAACATCGAATGGGAATTTGATGCCAAAAAACTACACTTCCCATTGCGATTGCGAAGACAAAAAGACGGTGACGAGTTTTATCCTGCCGGATTTTTGGGAAAAAAGAAAGTTTCCAAGTTTTTTAGGGACGAAAAATTATCTATTTTAGCGAGGCAAAAAATTTGGGTACTTGTAGATGGAGAAAATTCCGTCCTTGGAATTATCCCCTTGAGACAAGACCGACGAAATGCAAAGGATGAGAATACCAATAAAATTCTCAAAATTATTAATGAAAAGTAAGATGAAATTTAGAAACTGGTTTTTATTAGTCCTGTTATTTTTAGCAACAGGAATTAATGCACAAATCAAAAATCCTGTAAAGTTTAAGTTTACCATCAACGATCTGGGAAACAACCAGTACGAAGCCGTTTTGAATGCAACCATGGAAAGCGGATGGCACATTTATTCCAAAGATATTCCTGAAGACACCGGAATTCCAACGGAATACAAAGTTTCCGGAAAGAACATTGAACTGATAGGAAAATTTACTGAAGTCGGAAAAAAACATGAAGAATTTTCGGAAGCTTTCGGAGGGACTATTGTTTTTTATTCCAATTCTGCAGGTTTCAAACAGAAATTTAAATTAAAAGACGGAACAAAACCGGGCGATGTAGTTGCAGAAATCACTTATCAAACCTGCGACGACAGAGTTTGTCTGGCTCCGAATACTTTAGAATTCAACAAGCAGGTAACTCCAACAGGAGCAACTGAAGAAGCTACCACCGAAGAAAAGCCTACAAAGGATTCTGTAAAAACGGTTGAAACAGTCGTAGAAAATCCTGCTAAAGGAGAAGTTACCATAACGGAAACCTCAAAACTGGATCCTAAACAGTTAAAAATAGAATCGATTGATTTTGAAAAGCCTTTGACTGATTGCGGAACGGGTTCTACAAAAATTCAAGAAAATTACTGGACTTACTTATTCTTAGGATTTATCGGTGGATTAATCGCATTGCTAACACCATGTGTTTTCCCAATGATCCCGTTAACGGTTTCTTTCTTTACGAAAGGCAGCAAGAACAAAGCAAAAGGGAAAAGAGACGCTCTGATCTATGGATTTTTTATCCTATTAATCTTTGTATTATTAAGTGTTCCCTTCCATATTATTGACGGAATTGCAGGAAATATCTTCAACGAAATTTCTACAAGTGTCTGGCTGAATATTGCATTCTTTATCATATTCATTTTCTTCGCAGGAAGTTTCTTTGGATATTATGATATTACATTACCAAGCTCAATTGCCAATAAATCTTCAAAAGCGGAAGAAGCCGGAGGAATTATCGGAATCTTCTTCATGGCTTTAACATTGGTTATTGTTTCTTTCTCTTGTACAGGTCCGATTTTAGGAAGCTTATTAGGAAGTGCAGTAACAGGTTCTGCAAATGTGCCGATGCTATTGACATTTGCTCTAGCAGGTTTCGGTTTAGCTTGGGCAATTATTTTTGGATTATTAGCTTTATTTCCCCAAGCATTACAAAGCCTTCCAAAATCAGGAGGCTGGATGAACACCGTGAAAGTTGTTTTAGGTTTCGTAGAATTGGCTTTGGCATTGAAATTCTTATCAAAGGCAGACTTAGTTTCTAAAACATTCTTATTAAAAAGAGAACTTTTCATTGCGATCTGGATTATTATTGCCCTTGGATTAGCATTATATCTATTTGGATTAATCAGATTTCCGCATGATGATAAAAAACCTAAAATTTCTATCACCAGAAAAATCCTCGGGGTTTTAGGATTCGGATTTGTAATCTATTTAGTTCAGGGGTTAATTCCTTCGGAGCGTCCGAAACTGCAATTATTAAGTGGAATTCTACCTCCATTGAACGTGAGCTATTTCCATAATGAAAAAGACGGAATTTTGGGAATGCATCCTGAGCATGATTTCTTCGAGGCTGTTGAATTAGCAAAAAAAGAAGACAAACCGATCTTAATTGATTTCACTGGATATGGCTGTGAAAACTGTAGAAAAATGGAGGAATTTGTATGGAGTGAAGCAGATATTTTACCGATTCTTCAAAACGATGTTGTTTTAGCCTCTTTATATGTTGATGACAAAGAAGAGCTTCCGGAAGACCAGAAAACAAAAATCGATCTCGGAGACGGACAGGTAAAAAAGGTAAAAACGATTGGTGACAGATGGAGCTTATTCCAACAGGTGAACTTTAATAATAATTCCCAGCCACACTATGTTCTTGTGACTCCGGACGGAAAAGTAATCAATACTCCGGTCTCAGGATATATGCCAAAAGAAGATTTTAAAAAGTTTTTGGAATGTGGAGTCAATTATTATAAAAAGAATAAATAAAAAATTCAAAATATTATGGAAGCTCATGTCGAAAGGCATGAGTTTTTTTGTAATAAAAAATGTTCATTAAATTTTAAAACAAAAAAGCTATCTTTGGAATTCACACCAAACACTTAATATCCATGAGATTTAAATCTATTTTCTCACTTATTCTTATTTTATTTACCAAATTATTTTATTCACAGCCACCGGTTATAGAATGGCAGAAAAGTTTTGGAGGAACAGGACAAGACGTTTCTTTTGATCTTCAATTAACTTCAGATGGCGGATATATTTCTGCAGGAATTTCTTATTCCAGCCCTAGTGGAAATATCACTAACAGTAAAGGAGACGGAGATATCTGGCTTGTAAAAACAGATGCTTTGGGAAATATCCAATGGCAAAAGAGCTATGGCGGCTCCGATTCGGAAACTCCAACTTCCATCAAACAAACTTCCGATGGAGGATATATTTTTACAGGAAGCACACGTTCCACTGATGGAGATATTACCAATCCTAAAGGAAACGATGACGTCTGGGTAGTAAAACTTGATCAGGCAGGAAATATTCAATGGCAAAAAAATTATGGTGGTACAAACCCTGATTCCGGAAGAAGTATTGAACAAACAACAGACGGCGGTTACATAATAGCTGCAGCCACACAATCTAACAATGGAGATGTCGCTTTTCATTACGGGATTTCGGGAGATGATTTTTGGTTACTAAAACTAGACTCAATAGGAAATATCCAATGGCAAAAAACATTTGGAGGAAATGATCAGGATCTTGTTTATAAAGTAAAACAAACTCCGGATCTCGGATATGTTCTTGCAGGAGGAACTACGTCTCTCGATGGTAATGTCACAAACCCTAACGGAACGCAAGACAACTGGATTGTTAAAACAGATCAATACGGTAACCTTCAATGGCAAAAAACCTACGGAGGAACAAGCTACGAATATATATCCGACATTAAACTGACTCCGGACGGAGGCTATATCACTGCCGGTAATACAGCATCTCAAAACGGAGATATTACCACATTTTATGGCAATAGGGATTTTTGGATAACCAAGCTTGATTCTGCGGGAAATCTTCAATGGCAAAAATCTTTTGGTGGAAGCGGTCTTGACAATGCAATTTTTATCGAAAACACACCTGACGGAGGATATATCACAGGAGGACACACTGAATCTACTGACGGAAATGTAACTTTCCTAAGAGGTCTTTTTGACGTATGGCTTATCAAACTTGATGCATCAGGTAATATGCAGTGGCAAAAGACATACGGATCTTCAGGTATAGATTATGCCCACTCTCTAAAAATAACACCCGACGGGAGTTATATTTTATTAGGCACTAACAGCACAAATGATTATGATGTAACGGGAAATCATGGAAGCATGGATTACTGGCTTGTAAAATTTGCGGTAAATAAAGAACAACTGAATACTCAGGAAAACAGTATTAAAAATAACATTTCAATATATCCTAATCCTGCAAAAAATTTCGTCACAATAGATCATCTCCCCAACGAAACAACAATAAGTATCCATGATATATCTGGAAGAAAAATTTCCAGTAAAAAATATTCCGAAACAAAAGTTTCAATTAATACTTCTCAGTTTACGAACGGAATGTATATTATTCAAATTAACGACAAAGAGAATACCATTTTATCTGAAAAACTTATTATTAAAAAATAAAAGTTCATTCTTAAAATTTCACAAAATATTATTAAATTTAAAAAATAACAAAAATTATAAAAATAAAAATTCAAACAATTTAAAAATATTCACTCAATTTAATAAATTAGGTATAAACTTTGTATCAGTTCAGAAAGAAAGGCAGATAAATACTCCTTTTCATTAACATCGTTTAACTATTAAAAATATTAATTATGGCTGAAGTTATTGCACAAGAAAAGCAAGGAGGCAAGCAAAGAAAAAAACTAATCCGTGTTGACATGACTCCTATGGTAGACTTAGGGTTTTTATTAATTACCTTTTTTATGTTTACCACCAATTTCACAAAACCTAATGTGATGGATTTAGGATTACCTGCGAAAGATCCAACTCACAAACCTAATGATAAAGTAATTGATGTAAAAAATCAGATTACTTTTATTTTAGGGAAAAACAATAGAGTTTTTTATCATCAAAATAGTAAAGAAGATTTAAATGCCAGTAATTTAAAGGAAACAGACTTTAGCGGAATTAATATCACTAAAATTATTTCTCAGGCTTATAACAGCGCGCCAAATAAAGAGAATTTCACAATCATCATAGAACCTACAGATGACGCGAACTATAAAAATTTTGTAGATGTTCTTGATAATATTGCCATCTCCAACAAAGAACGATACGGAATCACTGATATTAAGCCTTGGGAAAAGAAAGTTTACGAAGAATTAACAAAATAAAATAAGAAGGGCATTTTTACAATGCTCTTTTTTTTGTTTACATTTGAGTATAATTTTATTTAATGAAAAACTTTTTAGTAGCAATCATTGTCTCAGCTTTACTTGTTTCATGTTCTAGAAAAGAAGCTACCCCCTCTTCAGTTCAAACAGACAGCACAAAAATCATTGACTCTATCAATGCTGTGCGAACAAAAATAAATGACAGTATTCGAAATAAAAATCAATTCAAAGATTTCAGCGGAGATCATAAATTCACGCATAATTTAATTAAAAACGCAGGATCTGTTAATTTTAAAAAAGTTGATGGCGAAAGCGATCATTATACAGTTTCAGGCTCTATAAAATCCGGGGAAAATTCTGTAGAGATAAAAGGCTTTATGGCTGTTGTTTCCAATAAACATATGAACTTCACCGGAGAAATTACTCAAAGTATTGCAGAGAACGACAACGGAAAGCCATACACAAGAAAAGGAACCAAAACTTTCGCTTCTAAAGATGGCGGAAAAACATACCGACTTCAGGATATGGTAAATGGTTCGGGATTTGTAGACTATATAGACATTCACTTTTAATTTCTTGAATTATGCTCAACTTTGAAAGAAAAGGAAACGGAAAAGAAACACTGGTGCTTCTCCACGGATTTATGGAAAACATTTCAATATGGCATGAAATGGAATCTCACCTTTCTGAACATTTCTCATTATTAAAAATAGATCTGCCGGGACACGGCCAATCAAAAGTTATAGCTGAAGTTCAAACCATGGAACTCATGGCTGAAGAAGTGAAAAAAGTACTGGATAAACTCAACTTAACTAAAGTTCATTTACTTGGTCATTCAATGGGAGGCTATACCTCCCTGGCTTTTGCAGAAAAATACCCTGAATTCCTTATAAGCTTAACTTTATTTTTCTCGACATATTTTCCTGATGATGCAGAAAAAAAAGAACAACGCATAAAAAGCTACAGAATTATCAAGGATGCTTTCCCACATTATGCCAGAGCTGGTGTGCCCAACCTTTTCAACCCGAATGAAAGGGATATTCTGGAGGGGAAAATAGAAACGGCCTTAGAAATTGCTCTTTCCACAAATAATCTTGGAGCACTCGCTTCGGTAAAAGGAATGGTAGAAAGAACCGATAAAAAGCATGTGTTGGAAAATCTGGATACAAAAATTCTGGTAATAACAGGAAAACACGACAATGCCGTAAAAACAGAAACAATGATTAAAAATCTTCCCGACAGAACCAATATCAAATCTTACGTTCTGGATTGCGGACATAACGGCCATTGGGAAAAACCAAGTATTTGTGCTGAAATCATCAATACCGAACTTCTTCACCACCTTCCAAAACATTTGATCCTTTAAAAATTTTTTATGAGAATTTGGATTTCATCACTACTGCTTCTTGCAGTAATCAGCTGTAAAAAAGAAGCTGAAACTTCTAAAAATGCAACTTTAAAAGATTCTGTTTCTATGACAGAAACTCAAACTGACAGCTTAAAAACAGCTAAGAACAAACAAACTTTTAATTTCGTAACAGAACTTTGTGAAAACAAAGGCCAGTATGATGCTGATAAATATTCCCGGGAAGAAATTGAAGGCACATACAAACTTTGGTTTGAATACAGCAGTTTATTATTGAGTAAACCATCCGTTTTTAAGCCTGAAACATTACAGGAAGTAAGAAGGGACAAAGATAAAATTTTGGCAAAACTGGATAAAGATTTTGCAGAAAAGAAAAAAGCACTTGAGAATTTAAAAGTGGTTAACGATCCCTATTGGCAGAATATTAAATCACAAAAGATCCAGGAACTCATTCAGGAATATGAATTTGATAAAACTGAAATTACAACATTTTCCGATCCCTCAATATTACTGAACAGCAAATTTTCCAAAAATTGCGAAAACTTTGTAAGAGCACTCAATTCTGATGAAGATGTCATGATTGATGAATGGAGAAAACTGAGACTGCAGATGAGCAAAAAGAATGGCAGCCCTGAAAAAATTATGGATGAGTTTGAAAACAACTTGCATGCTCAAAACAGAAATGAGTATGCCATTGTGGATCTTATTACTTTTGGCTGGGGAAATTGTGCCAATAATAACATCAAAAGAATAGAGCATGATGAAAAAATGACGAAGGCATTCAACTCTTTATTCATCAAGATTGAGCAACAGTGTGACGAGCCTTAAAAAGCATAAATAAAATTACTAAAATCTAACACCAGATTGATGAACTTCTTTTCTTCTCCCAAAAAGAATCCCATAATTGGACTTACTCTTTCCGGAGGCGGAATGCGTGGAATTGCCCACATTGCCGTTTTAAAAGCATTGGAGGAATTTGATCTGAAACCCCAGATTATTTCGGGAACAAGCGCAGGATCCATTATTGGAGCATTTTATTCTTTAGGAAAGACTCCGGATGAAATGATGGAAATTGTAAGACAGACCACTTTTTTTTCGCGATCCTATTTAAGACTTTCAAAAAATGGAATTTTCAGCTCCAAGTTTATTGTAAAACTCCTGGTCGATTATTTTCCCGAAAACAATTTTAAAGTTTTAAAAATTCCATTATACGTTGCCGCAACAGAAATGACCCACGGAATTGTCGATTTTTTTTCAGAAGGCGAGCTTTTTGGTCCGTTATTGGCCTCATCAAGCGTTCCTTTCGTACTTCCTCCTGTTAGAATAGGAGAGAAAATATATGTGGATGGCGGCGTATTAGACAATCTTCCTATAGAACCTATTATGGATAAATGTGATTTTCTGATTGCATCCCACGTCAATTCCTTAAGCTATGATCCTCTTCCCAATATGAGCTTATTGAAAGAGTTTGACCGTATTTTACACTTAGCGATCGCAAAATCAGTATATTCCAAGGCAGATTTTTGTGATATATTCTTAGATCCTCCCAAGATGACCAAATTCAGCCTTTTCAATAAAAAAAATCTGGATGAAATGTTTCAGGAAGTTTATGACTATACCTGCAAAGAATTGGAAGAAAAAGGATACAAAAAAATACAGCCTTCTTTATAGCTGTTCTTCCGCTACCCTGTTCTTAAAAGTTTCAAGAGTATCCATAAGAGATTCTAAAGATTTTCCTCCGGCTGCGTTGATATGCCCTCCTCCATTGAAATATTTTCTTGAGAACTGGTTGACATCCACATCATCTTTACTTCTAAAAGATATTTTAATAAAATCATCATACAGATCTTCCATAAAGAAAGCCGACATTCTTACTCCTACAATACTTAAACCATAATTTACAAAACCTTCCGTATCTCCTTTCTGAAAACCGTATTCCTGCAGTTCTTTTCTTGTAAGATATAAAACAGCCACTTTACCATCATTCACCACTTCAATTCTTCCCAGAATAAGAGCTAGTAAATGTAGCCTTGAAACAGTATTTGTATCCCATGTATTGGACGTAATAACCGAAGGATCTGCACCTTTTTCGATAAGATTTGCCACAATTCTATGAGTAGTTGCACTTGTGGAACGAAAACGGAACCCCCCCGTATCGGTCATAATCCCGGTATAAAGACATTCTGCCATATCTTTATTAACCAGATTTTCATCATCCATTGCTTCAATAAAATGATAAACCATCTGACAGGTCGCAGGAATGATCGTATCTGAATATACAAAATCAAACTGCTCCGGTTGCTGGTGATGGTCTATAAGGATTTTTTTTGCTTTGGATTTTACCAGCCATTCTGCCAAAATTCCGATTCTTGACGGAGAATTGAAATCCAGACAGAAAATAACATCGGCTTCATTAATTATATCAAAAGCTAATTTTCTTTTATATTCAGCAATAATATTTTTTTTAGCTTCAGGCATCCATTTCAAAAACTTCGGAAAATCATTAGGAACCACAACTTCAGCATATAAACCTTTTGCCTGCAAATAATGCTTTAATCCCAAACTTGATCCAATAGCATCACCATCAGGATTGTAATGAGTAATGATAACGATTTTGTTTTGTGGAATAAGTAATGATCTGATTTCTAGTATTTCTGCAGGTGTAAACATCTATGTTTCTTTAATTTTGAGTTTCCAAAGATAGAGCTTTTTAACTCAATCATTAGTATTTTTTTAAATGTTCCGGATTTTGCCTACAGCAGGACTTTTATAAATATAGTACCAAAAACCTTCAAAATAATTTCAAAAAAAAGAGTCTAAAGTTTGTATCTTATAAAAAAATCTATATCTTTGCAACCTGAAAAATTAATAGATAATTACGATTTAAACATATAGTAATGAGTAAAAGAACATTCCAGCCATCAGAAAGAAAGAGAAGAAACAAACACGGTTTCAGAGAAAGAATGTCTACGCCAAATGGAAGAAGAGTTTTGGCTGCAAGAAGAGCTAAAGGCAGAAAGAGTTTAACTGTAAGTGCTGCACGCGCTAAGAGATAATCTTTTTATTATCATATACAAATCATGCTTGAGAAGTCCCTTTTCAGGCATTTTTTGTTGTTAAAATTTACTAAAATTTAGGCTGGATCAACATCTTTTTTCTATTTTTAAAAGTTGAAATATTTTTGTTAGAAACAGTCTTTAAAATTAAATTATGCCACATACACATATCTCCGGAGACAACATTATAAGTTTGCAAAACGCAAAGATTGCGCAAAAAAACTTTACTGTACTTTCTGATGTAAATCTTAACATTAAAAAAGGTAGATTCTGCTATCTTATCGGAAAAACAGGTTCCGGAAAAAGTTCCCTTCTGAAAACGCTCTACGGACATATTCCGTTGGCATCAGGACACGGAGCTGTTGTAGGATTTGACCTGGCAAAGCTAAAGCCGTCTGATATTCCTAACCTAAGGAGAAAACTAGGAATTGTATTCCAGGATTTCCAGTTGCTTTCAGACAGAACCGTTGAGAAAAACTTAAAGTTCGTTCTTGAAGCTACAGGATGGAATGATAAAGTAAAAATGGAAGACCGGATCAACGAGGTTTTAGGAAGCGTGAACATGAAAAGCAAAAAGCACAAAATGCCTCACGAACTTTCAGGGGGAGAGCAGCAGCGTATTGCCATCGCAAGAGCTCTTCTTAACCACCCGGATCTTATCTTAGCA
>JBCNMJ010000109.1:0-13092 GCA_039594975.1 Chryseobacterium sp.
AAATAATTGTACTTTCGCAAATTTTAAAAATCTCTCCTTCCATACAATTAAATACTTAATAAACACCTATTTACAAATATAATAAAAAATCATTATTTTGATAATAAGCTAGAAAGCGACATCCGTATTTTTAAAATGTCTAATTTACCTTAAACGTTTATCTTCAATTATTGTAAATATTTTTTTTAATTCTTTTTAAAAACTAATATTTTTGATGGTATTGAAGTCCTTATTATGAATATTGATGAAATCATAAACCGCATCTATCCTCTTCCCGATTCTTCCCGGGAAAACTTAAAAAAATACATTACAGAAGTTTCCAATTCAAAAGGAACCTGCTTAATGGAAGCGCAAAAAATCGTTCCCTATATTTATTTTGTTAAAAAAGGGATTGTACGTGCCTATGCATCTACCGAAGATAATAGTGATATTACTTTCTGGTTTGGAAGTGAAGGAGAAACTGTTATTTCGATGAAAAGCTATGTAGAAGATAAGCCAGGATATGAAAATATAGAATCATTGGAAGATTGCGATTTATATAAGCTGGAAACCATTCATTTAAAAGAGCTGTTTAATCAGGATATTCATATTGCCAACTGGGGAAGAAGATTTGCTGAAAAAGAACTTGTAAAAACTGAGGAATTAATTATTTCCAGACAATTTAAAACTGCATTAGAGCGCTATAAAGATCTTATGAAAGACAAACCCCATCTTTTGAAACGTGTCCAATTAGGGTATATTGCATCTTATCTCGGAATCACCCAGGTTAGTCTGAGCAGGATCCGGGCTGAAATTAAATAGGATCTTTAATAAAATGTAGTTTTAAATTTATTTTATTTTTTAACAAATGTAAAATTTAAACTCCGATAAAATCCTGAACTTTGCAGCAGAAAACAATGAAAAATGAATTGGATTATCTTAATTATCGCAGGATTATTTGAAGTTGCGTTTGCCTCATGTTTAGGTAAGGTAAAAGAAACGACAGGAACTCCCATGTATCTTTGGTTTACCGGATTTCTGATCACCATGACAATCAGTATGGTATTATTGATCAAAGCTACACAAACTCTGCCTATTGGAACCGCATACGCTGTATGGACCGGAATTGGGGCTGTAGGGACAGCATTAATGGGGATTTTCTTTTTTAAAGACCCGGTAAGCTTTTGGAGAATTTTCTTTATTGTCACCTTAATCGGTTCTGTGGTCGGACTGAAAGCAGTTTCTCATTAATCATAATTAAATTTAAATAATAAAAAACGGCTTCAGAATCTGAAGCCGTTTTTTATTATTTTTTAGAAACTACAGGTAAGATTTCATTGTGTCTTAATCCGTATTTTTTAATTTCTTCTTCTGAGAATTTTTGAGAGTAAAAATTTGGTTCTACTACAAAACCAGCTTTTCGCAAACGGTCAAAATAATCCATCCCGTACCAACGAACATGATCATATTGTCCGAAATGTTTCTGCCGTTCTTTAGGATCTTTTATGGAGAAATCTTCATAGGTTTTTTCTAAAGAATTCTTCATCGGAACCTGTAAAATCCCCCATCCTCCTGGTCTTAAAATCCTGTATAATTCACTCATCGCTTTTGCATCATCTTCAATATGTTCCAGAACATGGTTGCAGAAAATAACATCAAAGCTTTCATCAGCAAAAGGAAGGTCTAAAATGTCTGCCTTTACATCTACAATCGGAGAAAATAAATCCGCAGAAATATAGTCCAGATTGGTCATTCTCTTGAACTTTCTTAAAAATTCCTGTTCAGGAGCAATATGCAAAACTTTGTAGTTCTTAGTAAAGAAATCTGTTTCATTCTGAAGATACAGCCACATCTGACGGTGTCTTTCTAAACTTAAAGTTCCCGGAGATAATGCATTTTCACGCTGTTTTCCATATCCGTAAGGAAGAAATTTGCGGTAAGATTTACCATCAATAGGATCATAAAACTTGTTTCCTTTAAAAAACTGATAAATAAGCGGACGTGCCCAAATACTCATTTTTATAAGTAAAGGACGCGGGATTTTATTTAATAAAAGTTTCGTTACTTTTTTCATTAAAAATCCAATTGGAATGGCTTTTCTTCATCACTTACAATACCTAAAGCATCATAAATATACTGGAATGTGGAAAGCAATACAGGTTTTCCGTTAATTACCGCCACGTCATGCTCAAAATGGGCAGAAGGCAGGTTATCCAGAGTCGTCACCGTCCAGCCATCATTATGGAATTTTACTTTTTCTGTTCCAAGGTTGATCATCGGTTCAATAGCAATGGTTAAGCCGTCTTTGATTACTTTTCCGCTTCCCTGTCTTCCATAGTTCGGAACCTGTGGATCTTCATGCATTTGTCTTCCTACCCCATGACCAACAAGCTCTCTTACAACGCCGTATCCTTCTTTTTCACAATGAGCCTGAATCGCATGGGAAATATCCCCGATTCTTTTTCCTCTGATGCATTGCTCGATTCCTTTATAAAGAGATTCTTTAGCTACTTTAAGTAATTTTTTCGTTTCAGGTTTTACTTCACCGATCTCGAAAGTATAAGCGTGATCTCCTACGAAACCATTTAAAATAGCTCCACAGTCAACAGAAAGTACATCTCCTTCTTTAATTTCCTCTTTACTTGGAAAACCATGAACCACCTGTTCGTTTGGCGAAATACATAATGAATAAGGAAAACCTCCATATCCTAAGAATGCAGGTTCTGCACCGTGATCTTTAATGAAATCGTGCGCTAATTTATCTAAATACAAAGTGGTAATTCCCGGTTTGATTTCTTTTGCCAACATTCCTAATGTTCTTGAAACCAATTGGGCACTCTGCTTCATAAGACGTAGTTCGTCTATTGTTTTTAATTGAATCATTTTTATTTTAGCTGTTAGAGATTAGAAGTCAGAAGTTAGTTTGGTTCTAAACTTCCAATTCTAAAATTGTATTCGGATAATAAATTATAAATGACATTAGGCTAAATATTAAAAAAATTGATTTCTAAATATCCAGCTTCTAACTTCTATAATTTTACCAGAATAATCCTTTTTTCTTTTCTTTTTTTAGTTTTGAATAAGCCAAAACCTCTTTGCCTTCTACACGGAACTCTATTCTTTCCTGAATGATGTTATAGATCTCTCCCCATCCCGGAAAACCACCTATATTTCTGTCATCAATAAACCAATCTGCATCTAGTTTTCTGGATTGTGTTTCCTGATCAAAAACCTCTCCTTCAAAGCTGGAATTAACGGCGTAAAATTCGATTCCGTTTTTTCTACAAAATTCTATAGCCTCGTCTAAAGTCTTTCCGTGTCTGTATGTCCACAAAATAAGTCTGTATCCTTCAGCTTGAAGTTTTTTTAACGTTTCAAAAGCAAAAATTTTCGGTTTTCCAATCGCCGGATACGCATCATCTACAATCGTTCCGTCAAAATCAACCGCAATTTTTTTATTATTCATCATTTCGATTATGATTTAGATTTGCAAAGATAAGAAATAAAAAGAGTGCTAAAAATACTTAGCACTCTTAACTTTATAATTAAATGAATATGGAACTAACTTTTCACCCAATTGAACTGGAATTGTAAGTCAGGTGTTGAAATTCTGTCTGTAATTTTCTGAAGCCTTGCAGGAAGTTTCATTAAATATTCCTGTGCTTTTTCAGCTTTTTCATTAAGACCTTTTACATGTTCAATCTTCCATTCATCCAACAAATCTTTTAAGATATTGATATAATCCTGTCCTGTGTACACCATACATCTTTGAGCAGCATCTGAGAAATGTCCCCAAAGTTCTCCAGCTTTCTGGCCAGACTGTCTCATCATATGTGCAGGCATAACGATTTTTTTACGCATCATGTCTTCAAATGCCAAAATCATTTCAGAAGGATCAATCTCCAAAATTTTTGCTACGAAATGCTTATAAGCTTTTGCGTGTCTCGCTTCATCAGCAGCAATCACTCCACACATTTTAGCTAATTTCCCGTTCCCGGACTGTTTTGCCAATGTACCTACCCTTCTGTGAGAAATATTGGTTGCTGTTTCCTGGAAGCTGGTATATACAAAATTTCTATACGGATCCATGCTTGTTCCTAAATCGAAACCGTCATTAATAAGATATTGAGTGGTAATTTCTACTTCTCTCATATTCACTCTTCCACATAGATAAAGGTATTTACCTAAAAGATCTCCGTGTCTGTTTTCTTCAGCAGTCCATGCTCTTACCCAGTTTGCCCATCCGATTTCTTTTTCTTCCTGATCAATTCCGTCTACTCCCATTAGCCATGATTCGTATGATGGTAGAGCTTCTTCTGTGATACAGTCACCGATCAATGTTACGAACAGATCATAAGGCATTTCACGTGCAAAAGTCTGGATTTCTTCTAGGTCGTGTTTAAAGTCTTCACTTGAAGGATCCGGAAGGTAGTCTGATGGTTGCCAGATTTTTTCAATCGGCGTTAAAAATTTATCCAGAAAAGAACTTACTTCCTTTCCCAAAATTCCCATGACTTCTTTCCTTACAAGCGTTTGATACATTATATGAATTTAAATTTAATTTACAAAGATATGATATTATTTATTATTTAAGACATAATATTATGTTAACTCTTTCTGATATTAATCATAAAAAATGCCATTATTAAAGCAATAACGGCATTTTTTTGATAATATTATTATTATTAGCTTACTAAAATATCTCCTGTCATAGCTTCCGGGGCATCTATTCCCATTACTTTTAAAATAGTCGGGGCAACATCTCCTAATTTTCCGGGCTTCAAGTTCCAGGTATGATCTTTATCCATTACGATAAACGGAACAAGGTTGGTAGAATGCTGTGTATTCGGGGTTCCATCTGGGTTGATCATTACATCAGAGTTTCCATGGTCTGCCAAAATGAAAACAGCATAACCATTTTTATAAGCCGCTGTAGCTACTTTTTCGATACAAGAATCTACAACTTCCGCTGCTTTTACTGCTGCCGAAAAAACTCCGGTATGACCTACCATATCTGTATTTGCAAAATTTAAGCATACAAAATCGGCAGTTCCGTTTTCCAGTTCTGGAACGATCGCATTGGTAATATCATAAGCAGACATCTCCGGCTTAAGATCATACGTCGGAACGTCCTTCGGACTCGGACAAAGTAATCTTCTTTCGCCTACAAACTCCTCTTCACGACCTCCTGAAAAGAAGAAGGTAACGTGGGGATATTTTTCAGTTTCAGCGATTCTGATCTGTGTTTTATGATTTCTTTCCAAAACCTCTCCCATGGTTTCATGTAAAACTTCTTCATCGAAAACAACGTGTATATTCTGGAAAGTTTTATCGTAATTCGTTAATGTAATATAATAAAGATTAAGTTTTCTCATAAAATATTCCGGGAAATCCTTTTGAGAAAACACTTCTGTAATTTCACGGCCTCTGTCTGTACGGAAATTGAAACAGATTACCACATCATTATCAATAATTTTAGCAACCGGAACTACATTTCCTGTTTCCGTTGTATTGACCAGAATAATAGGTTTGATGAACTCATCTGTTACATTATTATCATATGATTTCTGAATCGAAGCCAAAGCATCTGTAGATTGTTCTCCAACTCCTTCTACCATTGCATCATAAGCCAGCTTCACACGCTCCCATCTTTTATCTCTGTCCATCGCGTAATATCTTCCGACAATTGTAGCTAATTTTCCAACAGTTTTAGACATATGATCTTGCAGTTCTTCGATAAAACCTTTTCCTGAAAGCGGATCACAGTCACGTCCGTCTGTAAACGCATGTACAAAAACATTTTCATTCAGCCCAGATTCATGAGCTGCTGTTAAAAGACCTTTAAGATGATTGATATGTGAATGTACCCCTCCATTGGAAACCAATCCGATAAAGTGTACTTTTTTATTCTCTTTTTTAGCATATTCAAAGGCATCCTGAATGACTTTTTCCTGTCCCAGAGTTCCGTTTTCAACCGCCATGTTCAGCTTTACCAGGTTTTGATAAACGACTCTTCCTGCTCCCAGATTCATGTGGCCCACTTCAGAGTTCCCCATTTGTCCTGCAGGTAAACCTACTGCCAAACCACTCGCTTCAAGCGTTGTATGAGGGTAATTTTTAAGACAGTTATCTATAAATGGTGTGTTTGCTTTATCAATTGCTGAAACGTCCGGATTCATTCCCAATCCCCATCCGTCAAGGATTGCCAATATTGCTTTTTTCGACATTATGTAAACTTTTGTAGTACAAATTTATTTATTTTGAAATGAATGGAAGCATTGGCAGCCTTAAATTTTATTTAAAATGATAATCTTTCTTTTGTATTGAAACAAAAAATCAAGATTTGGAAACTCCGGCTAAAAATTGAAAGATAATTTTAGAATTCCCAAAACTCGAACGAATTAAAATGTGCCTCTCAGGATTTCTTTCTCACACAAATAATCATTAATTTTGTTTCATGGATTTAAGAGATCAATTAAAGAACCTTTTTCCTGATCATGAAGAGCAGGATTTTGAAATGCCTGAAGAGCAGTTCAAGCAGAAAGAACCTTTGGTGTGCAAGTTTGAGAAAAAAGGTAGAAATGGTAAACCTGTAACGATTGTTGAAGGTTGGGAAGGAAGTGAGGAAGAACTTAAGAAAATCTCAAAAAAGATAAAAACCACTCTTGGAATAGGTGGTTCTGAAAAGGATGGAACGATTATTATTCAAGGAGATAATCGTGATAAAATAATGAATATCCTTAAGGAAATGGGATATAAAACTAAAAGAGTCGGCGGGTAAATTTTAGAAATAAATTTGGGTTTCCGGCATCATGGCTTTTAGCTTTTCAATGGTTGATTTCTCCATTGGATTGCCCGTTAATATGAGTGTCTTAAGGTTTTTCAGCTTTGAAAATTCGGTTGGAAGATCTTTTAAATCATTATTGGCCAGATTCATGCTGACCACGTTTTTCAAACCTTTTACTTTAGGTGAAATTTCTTTGATCTTATTCTGACTTACATTTAAAAACTCCAGATTCTTTGATTGAAACAGGTCCTCAGGAAGTTTTGATATGGCGTTTTGCTGTAATTCCAGATATTTTAACTGTTTCGGAAATTCTAAGTTTCCTAAGTCTTTGATTTGGTTCGCGGCTAAGTTTAATGATTTTAAATTTTTAATTTCATCCAGATCTTGAGCAATAAAACTGATCTGATTTCCCTGCAAATTAATTTCTTCAAGACTTGGAATTTTTAGTAATGCTTCAGGAAATACATTCAGATTATTGGCATCCAGGTGAATTACTTTTAATTTCTGAAGTTTCCCCAGATTTGGATTAATACTTGTCAGTTCATTTAAATTGATCGAAAAGCTTTCCAATTTCTGAAGTTCTGCGATTTCATCAGGAATGAATTTAATGCTGTTTCCATTCAGGTTTAGAATTGTCAGTTCTTTTAGTGCAAAAATAGATTCATCCATTTTTTCGAGCTTATTTTCCATTAAATTCAGAAAGAAAATTGAGCTTAATTTTTGAATTTCGGTCGGGAGATTAAACATTGCTTTCCCCCTGAAGCTCATACTATAAATTGTTTGCCCACTTTTTACTGCATCTTCCAAGTTAGTATAAGTCGGATATTTTACAGGATCAATCTGTGCTTTTGCCTGTGAAAGAAAAAGTATAAAAATAGAAAAAAAGAATTTTTTCATAGATAAAAAAAGCCACCGGTAATTAATGTACCGGCAGCTCAGAATTATTAAGATTATTTTTTCAATAGTTTTACTGTTTTCTGGAATCCCCCGTCTGCTTCGATATTTAAAATCAAAACTCTTGAAGATTCAAGCTGCCTTGTAAAGTCTAAATCTAAAGAATTGTTTGTTCCCGAGAATTTCTGAGTGAACACGATTTTACCATCCATACTGTAAGCCGTTACTGCAATATTTTTCAATCCTTTTGGAGAATTGATCTTCACGATCCCTGAAGTAGGGTTTGGAGCAACGGTTACTTCAGTTTCTTTATGTATTTCACCTGTTCCGAGAGATCCTGCAGTTCCTAAATTATTTTTAAGAGCTACTACGATTGTTGCAGATTTCCCAATGTAATTGATTGTATTTCCTGTAGCATCAATATCTGTAGAGATCGTAGAATCCGGGTGCTGAATGGAGAAGAATCCGAATTTATGATCCGGTGTAAAGGTAAGACCGGTGGGTTCTGAACCTGCAGGCATAGACGCGAATAATCTCACTTTTGGATTAGCCTGAGTATGATCCGGAGCAATTACCCAGATATAATTTTTTCCACCATCCTGTAATACCCAAAGATTTCCAAGCTCATCGAATGTAAGGTTATCGTTTCCGTCTCCCCAAGCTTCCGTTTTTGTTCCCTGTGCCGTTGTAAATGAATAATTTGTTGTAAGACCTCCTACGAAAGTTTCAACCTGAGAGGCTGTAGTTCCGTTATCCTGTAATCTGTACACTTTATTCAAGCCTTTTGCCGTAAAATAGATTTTACCATCAATCGGGCTAATGTCAACGTCTTCAATCCCATTAAAAGAAGTTCCTCCCAGAGATTGTGCTAAAGCTGTTGTATTATTTTGGTCTGCTTTTGTTTTGTTAGGAACCTGAATCCATGTTGCTGTAGTTGCAACAGGATCTCCGTTACTTAATCCCTGATCCAGTTTTAAAACATATAAATTCCCTGATGAAAGATTATTAGGAGTATCCATTACATATTTATATACCATATGAGTACCTCCGTCTTCCCCGTAATAAGCTGTTGTTCCTGCACTATTGATCACTACGTTTTCGTGATTCATAATTCCCATCTGCCAAAGTTTACCTTTAGAACCGTCAGTATTCTGAGACACTACCTGGGCGGTTGCAGGATCAATTTCTACCAACCATCCGTAATCTTTCATTCCATCTCCGTTTACATCACTTGAAGTGGTCTGCTCTTCAGCTGTAACTACAGTTCCCCAAGGTGTAATACCTCCTGAACAGTTTCTGATCGTCTGAACCAGACTTGTAGCAGAGAAACTTACCGCTCTGGATCTTGTTAGCTGCCAAAGTTTGGTAGAAGTATTATAATTAAGTTCAGCCATAGTTACCCCTCCCGGATTTGTTTCGTGATTTACAGAAAGATATCCGTCTGTAGAGCTTCCGTTTTTCGGAACATAAGCCGTAAAGTCATTTTGTCCTCCTACTAAACCTCCGCCTTCTGTATAGTTATCACCTTCTTTTAAAATCAGCTGATAGTTATGTTCTACCGGAATGATCAGTTTATTGGTCTGAGCTGTAGGAACAATAGAGGTAAAACAACTGATATGATTCGCATTACATGGTACCGGCGTTGTTGATACAACAGTTTTCAGGTAAGCATCTATTCTTAAATCAGAACTCGTTGCACCTCTGTTATGCAATTCAATAGAGATCCTGTTGTTTCCGTTTACAAATTTAGATTTTGGGATAGAAAATACATTATAAACACTTTCTGCTGCCCCGTCAATGGTTGTACTGGATAAAGTACTGAATGCAATTGTTCCGGTCGGCATATTATCTCTTACGACTTCCTGACCATTCAGATAAACCACGATTCCGTCATCTCTCATCACTCCCAGTTCCATTGTATCAGAAAGATCACTCAGATTTACCGTAAAATCTTTAGCAAAATAAGCTGTGATAAGACCGTTATTAATTGTCGTAGTTACGGGATCCCCATATCCAAGAGGCCCATTCCCCTGTGACCAGGCAGAAATATCAAAATTGGTATCTTTCCACTGATCTGCCAATGCCGTATTAGTGTCATTGTACTTCCAAGCGGAATTTTTGTTAAAGACAAAAGTCTGTGCATGAAACACAGTACCCGTCATCAATGCAAGAACTGCAACTGTTAGTAATTTTCTTTTCATTTTTAAATTTCGATTTTTTAGACATTGCAAAGCTATTTTATTGCTTCGAAGCCTTTATTAATAGGACTTTAAATCAGGCTCATCTAATATTAATTAATCGAAAACCTAATGTTAATCAAGTTAACGGAGTGTTAATTAACTCTATATATTGTGAATTTTAAAATAAAAACAACCTGCATTTAGAATTAAAATACAGGCTGTTTACTATAATAGAAACTGATAATTGACTTTTATTTTTTACTTACATCTGTTAAAGAATTCAGAAAAGCAATGATTTGTTTTATTTCTGTTGGTGTTAAATTCAATTTATCGAAAGCCAAAGTCTGATTTTTTACTTTTAGTCCAAGACCTTCTCCTCCACCTTCGTTATAAAAATCCAGAACTTCTTCCAGTGTGTTAAAAGCTCCATTATGGAAATAAGGCCTTGTTAAGGCTATATTTCTTACTGTAACTGTTTTAAATGAGTTTTCGTAAATCCATGAGTTTTCTTTTTTTACAGGACTGTTTATTCTTCCTTTGTCACTGTCCAGCTCCAAAGGTTTTTGGCTGATTGGATTTTTGGTGATTCCTAAAACTTCAGACTCATTTTCATTAAAAAACGGCGGAACTAACCCCGAGAAATTCGGGGCAAAATGACAAGTAGCGCAATTGGCTTTCCCCATAAACAGATTGAATCCTTTTTGGGCATCTGAAGAAATTTCCCTTTCATTTCTCATGAATTTATCAAAATCGCTCTCATAAGAATATAATGATGCCACGTAAGAACTCAACGCTTTGGAAAAGTTTTCTTTACTCACCTCTCCATTTTTAAAAGCTGCTTTAAAAGCTTTTTTGTATTCCTTTTTTGTTTTTAATTTTTGAATGATGCTTTCATAGCTTGTATTGAATTCATCTTCATTATAAATCACATGCTCTGCCTGCTGTTCAAGGTAAAAAGCTCTTAAATCATAAAAAAATCTTTTTGCAAAAACCGCATTATATAAAGAAGGTGAATTTCTCAACACAGTCTTTCCTTCTACATTGCTCTGAGATTTCACTTTTAAATCCGTGAATGCATTTTCAGGTAAATGGCAGGTTGCACAACTCATTTTTCCATTGCTGCTTAAGTTTTGATCATAGAAAATCTCTTTTCCCAGCCTTCTCAGGTCAGCATTATCTTCTTCTTTTTTTAGCAGCGTATAAAAGTAAGGATCTAAAAAATCACTGCTAAAAAAGTTTTTATTATTGACATTCCATCCTGAAAGCTCTTTAAGATCGTCACTTCTTCCATCCCATTTTCCAAATTCCTCATATAAAGGCTGGATGTATTTTTTGTAAAATTCTATCCTGTCAAAGGTTTCAAAGTTATTATTCTTAGAAAGATATTCTATACCTTCTGTAAGAATTGAATTTGCTTTTTGAATCGTATAGTTTTTAAAATAAGCATCATCATTGATGTATTTTTTCATTCCTAAAAAAGCATGACTGGCTTCTTCAGAGACATTAAGTGAACCCGGAGTATCAAATCCGGTAACACCTAAACTATAAATCCTGATGAGCTCAATTCTTAAGGGTAATGTTCTGTTATTCCCTTTACTTAGTCCATTTTTAACTGAGCTTAAGTAAAAACCAGCATAGCTGTTGTATAAAAAACTGGTAATCGTTTTTATTTCTTCTTTTTGTTCTCCCGCTTCATCAGAGAATATTAGTTCATCCAGAACCTGTAATCCTTCAGGAGGAAGTGTGTATGCCTTTGTTCCTGCAGCTTCAATGTGAAATAAAGGAGCCGCATTAAGCTTAGACTTTGTAAATTCAGGATAATGATAAGCAACATAAAATTCAATTTCTTTAAAAGAGTTTCTTGTTGCTTTTAATGATTTTTGAAGGTCTTCCAATGAGATTTTATCCTCAGAAAACCGATCTGCGTCTGACTTTAGCTGTTCAAGTTTTATTTTAAAATCAGTTAATCCCTTATTGATGACGGTGTTTTCGGTTTCAATTCCTTTATATTCAGGATTGAATGACATGATTGCAAAACCGATTAAAAGAATCACAATAAGCAGTGGATAGGATCTCATGAATTTTTAGCTGCAAAGCTATTGACTGCAGATTACGACAATTTTAATTTTGGGTTAACTAATATTTATATTTTAGATAAGTATTTAGATTTTAATAGCCTTCCTGTAAAAGAATTTTTATTAATTTTAAACCCCGAAATCAAATTCATTATACTTGAGCGGTCGATTTCTATATCGACACCGGTTTTAAAATAATGATGAAGGATATTTGGGGAAGGATTTTAAAATTGATTGAATCAAATTACAGTTTAAACTATAAAAACATACGTATGCTAAATAAACTTGCGGCTTCAGAGCTGGTTCTGAACGACGATGGAAGTGTTTATCACTTAAATCTTTTACCTGAAGATATTGCTGAAAAGATCATCCTTGTTGGAGATCCGGACCGTGTGGCAAAGGTTTCAAAATATTTTGACAAGGTAGAAATTAAGAAAAATAAAAGAGAATTTTATACTCATACAGGAACGTTAAGAGGTGAAAGAATCACGGTGATGTCAACCGGAATCGGAACTGAAAATATTGACATTGTGATGAACGAGCTGGATGCTTTGGTAAATATCGATCTTAAAAATAAGGAGTTTAAAACAGAACATTCCTCGCTTCAGTTATTCAGAATGGGAACCTGTGGAAGTGTAAATCCTGATGTACAGGTTGATAATATGCTGGTTACTCAAAATGTTGTCGGATTGGACGGGTTAATGCATTTTTATCAGGATTATGAGTTTGAAAATGAATTTTCTAAGAATTTCCTGGAGCAGTTTCCTTATCCTAAAATCAAGCCGATGCTATATTTTGCTGATTGGGCAGAAGAATTAGGAGAGCTTTATAAGGATGCAAAATATCATGGAAATACTGCTACTTTCCCTGGATTTTATGCACCACAAGGAAGACAGCTTCGTTTAAAGGCTGTTGATGACAAGTTTTTGGAAACCTTAAATGATCTTGGAGTTACCAACTTCGAAATGGAGACTTCTGCGATCTATGCTTTATCTAAGCTATTAGGACACAAAGCGATCACCGTAAATAACGTAATTGCCAACAGAAGACGCGGAGAATTCTCGGCAGACCATCATGCTTCTGAAAAGAACCTGATTGAATGGGTGCTGGAGAGAATTATTAAATAAAAAAGGATTGCTTTTAGCAATCCTTTTTTATTTAATTTAATAAGGGCAAT
>JBCNMJ010000110.1:0-13089 GCA_039594975.1 Chryseobacterium sp.
CAATTATTTATTAAATACTCAAAGAAAATACCTGTTGTTTATTAATAATTTAATAGAATATTTTTGTTTTTCCTTAAACTATATAATGAAAAGAGCTTCCATAAAAGATATCGCTAGAATCGCAGGTGTTTCTGTTGCAACGGTTTCTTATGTCCTTAATAAAAAAGAAGGCAGTAGAATAAGCCAACAAACTAAAGAAAAAATCTTAGAAATTGCAGATTCTATCAATTATGTTCCTAATAAAATTGCTAAAAGCTTAAAAATGAGCCGAAGCAAACTGATAGGACTAATTTTAGCCGATATTTCAAATGGATTTTATTCTACAATGGCCCGTTGTATTGAAGATGAAGCCATAAAACTGGGATATACTCTTCTTATCGGAAGTTCCGATGAAAACCCTGAAAAATTTAAACAATTAACCGAACTTTTTGCAGAACATCAGGTTGACGGAATGATTGTCGCCCCGATTATAGATTCTAATGATACTCTGAAAAAGCTAATTAAGGATGAATATCCGGTGGTTACCATTGACCGTTATCTTAAGGATATTCATTTACCGGGTGTTTTGGTGAATAATTTTGAAGTCTCCGAGCAGGTTTTTGATTTTCTGAAAGCCAAAAATTTTGAAGAGATTCTTTATGTAGGATATAATACTGAAGTTCCCCATCTTCTGGACAGACAATACGGCTTTGAAAAACATTTTCCGGAAAGCGGAATCAGCTATAAAAAGGTGTTGGTAGGCATGGAAAACAGAAAAGAAGAAATACATAATGCTCTTGAAAAGCAGCTCGATCTTTCTAAGCGAACAGCCGTTTATTTTACAAGTAATAAGCTTGGAATTGCTGGGATGAGCTATTTTATTAAACATCACATTAAAGTGCCTGAAGATCTTTCGATGATTACCTTTGATGAAGCAGAAGCCTATGAGCTTTTCCCGATTGAGCTTACTTACGTTAAACAGCCATTAAAAGATATGGCAAAAACAATCATAAAACTGATTGATGATGAAATCACCTGTTATAAAAAAAATAGTGAAAGAGTCACCTTTAAAGCCAAGCTCATTCATAAAGATTCGGTGAAATAGAATAAGTATTTAACAGTTTTTACAGAGAAGTTTTCTATTAATCGGGAAAGACGGTTTTGTTTTAGTAACTTTGCAGTCCGTAATATAATTTTTATGCACAAAGCAGGATTTGTAAATATAGTTGGAAAGCCCAATGCCGGAAAATCTACACTGCTCAACCAGTTGATGGGAGAGAAGCTGGCAATTGTTACTCAAAAGGCTCAGACAACACGTCACAGAATTTTTGGAATTTATAACGAAGAAGACCTTCAGATCGTATTTTCGGATACTCCCGGAGTTCTGGATCCTAAATATGGTTTACAGGAAAAAATGATGGATTTTGTGAAAGATTCTTTACAGGATGCTGATGTTTTTCTTTTTATTGTTGATGTAACCGATAAGGCAGAACCTTCAGAATTCTTAATAGATAAGCTGAATAAAATTCCCGTTCCCGTTCTATTATTATTAAATAAAGTAGACCAAACCAATCAGGAAGGATTGGAAAAACTGGTTTCAGAGTGGCATGAAAGAATTCCTAAAGCTGAAATCTTACCTATTTCTGCACTTAATGCCTTCAATACGGATGTTATTCTTCCGAAATTAAAATCTATGCTGCCGGAAAACCCTGCGTATTATGATAAAGACATGTACACAGACAAGCCGGAACGTTTCTTTGTAAACGAGGCCATCAGAGAGAAAATTCTTTTGAATTATGAAAAAGAAATTCCTTACTCAGTAGAAGTCGTAACAGAAATGTTCAAGGAAAAAGAAGGGATTATCTTTATTGATTCTATCATTTATGTAGAAAGAGATACCCAGAAAGGGATTATCATCGGGCATAAAGGGGAAGCCATAAAAAAAGTGGGTACAGAAGCCAGACTCGATCTTGAAAAGTTCTTTGCTAAAAAAATTCACCTGAATCTTTTTGTAAAAGTGAAAAAAGATTGGCGAAAAAATGACAGGGATCTTAAAAACTTTGGATACAGATAGACTAAAAATTCAATATTCATCGTTATATTAGAAGATTTTTATTATCTTTAAATTAAATTAATATTGAATGAGCTACTCAAACTCGAAAACTACTCCAGTCTATGTAGACATAGTTTTATTAGTGGTAAGAATATTTATTGGTTTTGCAATGTTATCTCATGGTTTTCCCAAACTTCAGCAGCTGTTGGAAGGCGGTGAAATAAAGTTTTTTGACTTCATCGGTCTCGGACCCAAGATTTCATTGATTTTAACCGTATTCGCAGAGTTTGTTTGTTCCATTCTTCTAATTTTAGGACTTTTTACAAGAGTTGCTACCGGATTTTTAATTTTTACAATGGCTATTGCAGCTTTTGTAGTACATGGAGCAGATTTATTTGAGAAAAGAGAATTAAGCTTACTCTATCTGTCTGTCTATTTATTGATTATTTCTTTTGGAGCCGGTAAAATGTCAGTAGATTATATGATCGAAAAAAGAAAAAGGTCTTCAGACTGGTAATCTTTACAATAAAATAATAAGAAGCAGGAAATTTTTCCTGCTTTTTTTATGTCATTAAATTCATTAAATTCGTGAAAAATGAAATTATAATGAAGATAAAACTAACAATCTGTCTTCTTGCGTTTCTTAATTTCTATAACGCGCAGGAAAATATTACCTATCAAAAACCTTCACCGGAAATTTTAAAACTGGCTGATTATGAAAGACCTCCAAGTGTTTTAATGAACAGCAAAAAAGACTGGATTGTTTTCACCTACCGTCCGACTTATAAGACCCTTGAAGATTTAAGCCAGCAGGAAATGAAACTGGGAGGACTGAGAATTAATCCTGTTACCAATATTTCAAGCAGTATTACGTATCTGAATAATCTTAAAGTAAGAAAAACGGCTGATAAAAATGAAGTCCAGGTAAAGAACCTGCCTTCTAATGCTAAAATTGCTTATACTTCTTTCTCTCCGGATGAAAAGAAATTTGCTTTTACCAATACAACCAGCAAAGGTGTAGAGCTTTGGATTGTTGATCTGGAAACAGCGACTGCAAAAAAAATCACAGCAGATAATCTGAATGCTAATTTGGGTTCACCATATGTTTGGTATAAAGATTCTCAGAATCTACTGATCAAAACGTTGCCACAGAATAGAGGAACTTTAATTGATTCTAGTAAAGATCTGCCAACCGGTCCCATTGTTTCTACTTCAGATGGAAAAGTATCTCAGAACAGAACCTATCAGGATCTTCTGAAAAACCCTCAGGATGAAAAGAATTTTGAAATCCTTACTTCCTCGGATATTTATAAGGTTGACCTTAATGGAAGCCTGAATAAAATAAAAGAAAAAGATATGTATGCCGGATTGAGCTTTTCACCGGACGGGAACTATTTAATGACAACGACCATTAAAAAACCATTCTCTTATATCGTTCCTTTAAGTAGGTTTCCGATGACTACAACGGTTTATGATAGCAATGGAAATGTTGTAAAAATAGTTAATGAAACTCCATTGAACGAAATTATGCCGAAAGGATTTTCTTCAGTAAGAACCGGGAAAAGAGACATGGGATGGAGAAGTGATATGCCTGCAACATTGGTATATGCAGAAGCTTTGGATGGAGGAGATCAGTCAAAAACAGCAGAATACAGAGATGAAATTTTTACTTGGGAAGCTCCATTCAGTGCCGCTCCGAAGTCTTTCTTCAAAACCAAACAACGATATGAAGATGTAAGCTGGACCAACGATCATTATGCAATTGTTCATGAATCTTGGTACGATACCAGAAATACTAAATCTTTCCTGGTAGACCTTAATACCAATGAATCTAAAGTGGTTGATGACCGAAATTATCAGGATGTTTACAGTGATCCTGGGAATTTTAATACTACTAAAAATCAATTTGGAAGAACAGTTCTGGACTTAAAAGGCGGAAAAGCTTATTTAATTGGAGCCGGCTTTACAAAAGACGGGCAGCATCCGTTTATTGATGAAATGGATATTAAAACTTTGAAGAAAAAACGATTATATACCTCTAATCTGAAGAATGAAAAAGAAGAAATAGTTGATATCCTAAATCCGTCCAAAGGTGAAATTCTTACGATACAACAATCCGCGAGTCAATATCCGAACTATTTTAAACGAAATATCAAATCTAATAAAACAGAATCAGTAACCAGCTTTGCCAATCCTTTTGAAAGTATAAAAGACGTCTATAAAGAGGTAATTACCTATAAGAGAAATGACGGAGTAACCCTTTCTGGGACGCTTTACTTACCTGCAAATTATGACAGAAAAGCTAAAAAAGAAAAGCTTCCTCTTTTGATCTGGGCTTATCCTACGGAATATAAAGACAAAAACACAGCAGGACAAAGCACGCAAAACCCGAATGATTTTACTTTCCCGTATTACGGGTCGTTTGTGTATTGGACCACAAAAGGATATGCCGTGTTGGATGATGCCGCTTTCCCGATTATCGGAGAGGGCAAAACAGAGCCAAATGACACATTTATTTCTCAATTGGTAGCGAATGGAAGGGCAGCAATAGACGCAGTAGATAAACTAGGATATATCGACAGAAATAAGGTAGCAGTAGGAGGCCATTCTTATGGTGCATTTATGACCGCAAACCTTTTGACTCATTCTAAAGATTACGCTTGTGGAATCGCAAGAAGTGGAGCGTATAACAGAACACTCACTCCATTTGGGTTCCAAAGCGAGCAGAGAAATTACTGGGATATTCCTGAAATTTACAATGCCATGTCGCCATTTATGAATGCTGATAAAATGAAAACACCATTATTGTTGGTTCATGGAGATGCAGATAACAACCCCGGAACTTTTACTTTGCAAACGGAAAGATATTTCCAGGCATTAAAAAATTTGGGAGCTCCTGTGAAAATGGTTCTTCTTCCAAAAGAAGCCCACGGATATGCAGCCAAAGAGAATATTTTGCATTTGCTTTGGGAACAGGATCAGTTCTTAGAAAAATGTTTGAAAAAATAATAAATCATAATAAAAACTCGTTCTTTTTGAGCGAGTTTTTTATTTTTGTTCTAAAACTATAACCATTAAATGAAAATACTTTTTTTTTAATATGTATTCCCATATTCCATTTTGGACAACTTTCACCCAAAGTAAATAAGCTGTATCAAAAATTATCAGAAAGTGATAAAGTCGAATCACAACAAGTCGGAGATTTTTTTGGAGAAAGTCCGGTTTACAGATGTTTTTTAGACATTAGTGATATTGCAACAGATAAGGAATTGGAATATATGGCATACAATGGAAATCCTGTTGTAAAAACCTATGCTTCGAAAAGTATTTTTAGAAGAAAACTTAAATCTTTAAATAATTTGTTTGATTATTATTTAAAAAATAATGATTCTGTATCTATTCTCGAAGGTTGTATAGAAAGTGATTCATTCTTGGCAGATGAATTATACAAATATGCATTTAGAGAAAAAATGGATATTGATAACATGAAATGGCGAGAAAAACATCAAGATAGCATAGTTAAATCCGGTGGAAAAGTAATTGATGAAATATACGGAAAACAGAAACCCGTGTGAAAGGAAAAGGAGATTGATTCTTTATTAGTGCAATTCGAACATGCTATTCTCAATGATAAGTCATCTCCAAAACATTTAGTGGAAATAGCAGCAGAATACAGCTTTTATACAGATAGAAAAATTCTTTATTTTCAAAAGTTGATTTACTTTGATGAAAAATATAATTCAGAAATGATAAAACAGTATATTGAATTTTGTTCAAAATAAATATATAATAAATCTTCTATAAATAATCCAAAATATCATTAAGCTTTTCCAGTTCCATAAAATTGGAATGTTCTATATTGAGATCATGCTGTTCATGAGACCAGGTTACATGATACGGAATATGAGCGGCAAATCCGCCAATTTCTAAAACCGGCAAAATGTCAGATTTAATAGAATTTCCGAGCATTAAGAAGTTTTCAGGTTTACAATCCAGATGTTTCAAAAGCTTTTGATAATCATTTTCTTTTTTATCACTCATGATTTCAATATGATGAAAATAATCCTGCAGTCCGGATTTCTTTAATTTACGCTCCTGATCCAGTAAATCACCTTTTGTAGCAACAACTAATCTGTATTTTCCTTTCAAATATTCCAAAGTATCAGTAGCTCCGTCTAAAAGTACAATCGGTTTTTGAAGAAGTTCATGGCCAATTTCAATCGTTTTATTGATTAATGTTAAAGGGGCAGTACTATTGGAAACTTTACTCACTGTTTCTATCATACATAACATAAATCCTTTTACACCGTAACCATACAAATTAAGATTTTTCATTTCCGTTTTGAATAATTCCTGAGAAACGGAATGCTGCGGAAGATAGTCTTCCAATAAGATACAAAATTCCTTTTCAGCCTCCTGAAAATAAGGCTCGTTGATCCATAGCGTATCATCTGCATCAAAAGCAATAGTAGTTATATTATTATTCATATTGAGTTTACTTTAGTTTTTGTAATTTTCACCCACAAAAATCAGTATAAAAAACAAAACAGAAAAGGACATTTGTCCCGGTAAAATATGTTACGTACCAACCAACCATTTTTAGATTATTTAGAAAAGCTTTATGAGAATCAGGATCATAGAGACAAGATTGTGTTAAAATCTTTTGAAAAAGGAGAAAAGATCTTAACGCAAAATGAAGTTTCCACTAAAATAATGCTTATCAAAAGTGGAATTACAAAATGTTTTTTCGTTGAAGAAAATGATAAAGAATACATTGTAGAATTTTTAGGGAAAGGAGAAATTATCGGTGAAATAGAGGTTATTAAAAACGTTCCCTGTCTTTGCAGTATTGAAGCGATTACAGAAGTTACCGTTTATTCGATGACAATCCCATATTTCCAATCTTTAATTAAAAATGATCTGACGCTGAATAACTTATTACTTGACGTTTTTGCAGACCGCATCTTCAATACATCAAGCAGAGCTTCTTACCAGCAGTTGCATACTACCGAGCATACTTTGTCTCAGCTTCTTGAAGTAAAATCGAAAGAAATGAAAATTTCAAAAGAAGATATGGCGGCTTATCTGGGAATTACTGTAAGAAGTTTAAACAGGGCTTTTAAAGAATTGAAGGAGAAAGAACGCGATGAATAATTGAGTGCAATAGAACTGAAATCTTCGTGTATCTTTGCAAAAAAGGATATCGTAGAATGGAAGAATTAACGTTCAGAAATGCAGCTATTGAAGATTTACCAAGAATCGTTGAAATCTATAATTCAACGATTGCATCCAGAATGGTCACTGCAGATACGGAAGAGATTTCTTTAGAAAGCCGTCATAAGTGGTTTTATGAACATACTCCTGAAAAAAGACCTCTATGGATGATTGAAGATGATAACAATAATGTGGTGGGCTGGGTGAGCTTTTCTTCATTTTATGGAAGACCTGCTTACAGCGGAACCGTGGAAATAAGCATCTATATGGATGAAAGCAGCAGGGGAAAAGGCTTTGGTAAGAAAGTTCTTCAATATTGTATTGATAATGCTGGAAAATTGGGAGTTAAAATTTTGTTAGGCTTTATTTTCCTGCATAACGAGCCAAGTTTAAAATTATTCCGATATTTTGGCTTTGAAGATTGGGGAACACTTCCTAATGTAGCTGTATTGGATGGAGTAGAACGAACTTTGGTGATTTTAGGAAAGAGAATTGGATAAAATAAAAACTCGCTGAATAGCGAGTTCTTTCATTAATTGAACTTAGGTTCTTTATCTTTTTCAATATAAATATATCGGCTTTTAATTCCTTTCTGCAGCATAGCTTTCTTTTTATTCAATTCTTCTAAAGATTCTACCGTTTCTTTTCCAAAGGTAGACCCTCCATTTTTCACTCCGTCTGAGAACATTCTTACAGGATCAGTGTAGGTATCTTCAATGTATTTATTGAATTTTTCAATAGAAATAGGCAATGGGGCTTTTCCGTAATGGGTTTCAACAAAATCTTTTGTTATATAGGTTTCCTGAAGTTTTATATTCTTAACAAGTTTATAGATGAAATCCTTTTTATCATCTTCAACAATGAAAATTAATCCGGGAAGCCCTCTGAATTTATAAGGACCTTCTTGAATATCGATTTCTTTAGAAAACCAGGCTGTCCATTGTCTGCCTCCAAAATCTGTAGTGGCTTTTTGTAAAGTATAACCATTGTATGTTTGGGTATCTGATAAAAGCTTCCATTTCATCTCATCATTGGTTTTCACGACAAAATATTCAAAAAAATCTCTGTACCAGTTATTTTTAAAAGAATTAGGCTGCCTTTCAACTACCTGATCTGTTTTTGTACTGTGATGGGAATTGCCCATTTGAGAACTCTTATTGATAGAATCGTAGTCGGCAAAATTTTTATCATAAAATTTAATAGATTTAGCACTGATATCAAGGTTCATGAATGCTTTTCTATATTCCTGTGTATTATCATTCCTGAATTGCAGTTCGTAGATAAACCTATTGGTTTGTGATTGATAGAAAGACACTGTGCAAATGCTCAATAGAAAAAGAATTTTCTTCATTGAATTATATAATGTTTTTATTTTACAGGGTGCAAAAATACAATATCTCTTATTCATTTCACTCAATAAGGAATAGAATTATAAAAAAAACGATCCTTAAAAGGACCGTTTATTATTTTTATGGATTTAATTTTATTTTTTTGGCAGACATATTCAGGAATCGTTTTACGAGAAACAATGCCGAAATAGTAAGTCCTAATCCTAAAGCGATCCACATTCCGAATGCTCCCATTTTTAAGGTCACACAAAGAAAATACCCTAAAGGAACTGTAATCAGCCAATATGCAATAAATGTGTATATAGAAGGTATTTTTACATCTTGTAAGCCTCTCAGTGTTCCTAATGCAGTTACCTGGATTCCATCTGACAATTGAAATAATGCTGCAATAATCATAAGTTTCGAAGCCAGACTAATCACTTCAATTTCTTCCTTTTTAGTAAAAAAAGTAGGAAGAATATTTCTGCCTAAAATAAAGACGATCCCACAAATACACATGAAAATAAAAGCTATTTTCAGGTTATTGATCCCGACTTTTCTTAGCTCTACATAGTTCTGTTCACCCAGCTTTCTCCCGATCATTACCGTGGAGGCAACACTAAACCCTACACATAAGTTAAAAGTAAATGAAGCCATGCTCAAAGCAATCTGATGAGAAGCAATATCATGTGCCGAAATCAATCCGCAGATAAAGGCTGCTCCTGCAAAAGCGGTAACCTCAAAAAACATCTGAAGTGCAGTAGGAAGTCCCAATCTCACCATTTTATCAAACATTTTCTTCGAAAAAACTTCAACTTTTAAAGAAAAGGCTTTAATATACTGCTTTGTTTTAGGTTCTTTCAACAAGACAATATAAAGAAATACTACCATAAAAATACGGGCAATTAAACTTGCCAGTGCAGATCCTTTTACCCCCATCTCCGGAAATATCCAAAGCCCTTTGATCAAAACATAATTAAGAGCAATATTGATAACGTTAGCAATAATAGTAGCCTTTGTTACTCCGATGGTATAGGATAAACCTTCAGAGACCTCTCTTAACGTCTGAAACGCCATAAACGGAACAATACTGATCGCCATAATCGTTAAGAAATCTACCGTATCAGGAATAATTTTAGCAGGCTGCCCAGAATGATAGAGTAGTGGCATTCCCAAAAATAAAATTCCCATTAAAATAATCCCCACTGATATATTAATAACAAAGCCGTGGCTGAAAACCGAGTTGATTGTTTTATGATCATGCTGTGAATGGGCTTCGGAAACCAGTGGCGGAATTGCAAATGAAAATCCCAATGCCAAAACAAACATGGAGAAAAAAACGGCATTTCCTAAAGATACGGAAGCTAATGCATCTGCTCCCAATAGTTTTCCTACAATGATGTTGTCAAATAAATTGACCGAGACCTGTCCTACCTGGGTCAACATGACCGGTAAGGCAAGTGCTAAAGTTTCTTTCGTATATTTTTTATTTAAAAAGCTCATAATTTAAAATTCATATAGTTTGTAGTTTGAGTTCAAAAAAAAAATTGCAGTATCATTTGTTACTGCAATTTTTATAATTTATATTAAGTAATAATCTACATTATTTCCTTACAAAACTTGCAACGTCTTCGGCAGACACAGTGCTTCCACCTAAAATAATTAACCTTTCTACAACATTTCTTAATTCTCTGATGTTTCCTGTCCATGAAAGCGCTTTTAGGGCTTCAATCGCTTTATCATCGAACTTTTTTGTTGCGGTACCGTGCTCATCGGCGATCATTCCTGAGAAATGTTCAACCAATAGTTTGATGTCCTCTTTTCTTTCATCCAATGGCGGCACATAAATTTCGATCACAGAAAGTCTGTGGTAAAGGTCTTCTCTGAATCTTCCAGCTTCTATTTCCTTCTGCATATTTTTATTGGTTGCTGCAAGCACTCTTACATCAACTTTTATTTCTTTGTCACTTCCTACAGGCGAAACTTTGCTTTCCTGTAATGCTCTCAACACCTTTGCCTGAGCAATAAGGCTCATATCTCCAATTTCATCCAGGAAAATAGTACCTCCATTAGCCTGTTCAAATTTTCCTTGTTTATCCTTGATAGCCCCTGTAAAAGATCCCTTTACGTGACCAAAAAGCTCAGACTCTATAAGTTCAGAAGGAATGGCAGCACAGTTTACTTCGATCATCGGACCTTTTGCTCTCTCACTTTGATTGTGAATAGCATGCGCTACAAGCTCTTTTCCGGCTCCGTTTGGTCCAGTAATTAAAACTCTTGCATCAGAAACAGCAACTTTGTCAATCATGTCCTGAATCTTCTGCAATTCTGCAGACTGACCGATCATCTGATATTTTTTGCTTACTTTTTTCTTAAGCGTTTTATTTTCGGTTTGAAGGTTTTTATTTTCTTTCTTCAGAGATTCTTTTGTTAAAGCATTTTTAACGCTTGTGATTAGCCTATTGATGTCTATAGGCTTTGAAATAAAATCATAAGCACCTTCCTTTAAGCATGAAACTGCAGAATCAATATCTGCGTGCCCTGAAATCATAATAAAAGTAGTTTCAGGCTTTAGTGCTAAACTTTGCTTTAAAAGCTCAGTTCCCGAAAGTTTGGGCATTTTGATGTCAGAAATTACCAATGCAAAGTCTTCTTTCTCTACCTGCTTATAGCCTTCAAGGCCGTCTTCAGCGATTACAAATTCATAATCAGTAAGTTCATCTGAGAGAATACTGTGAAGAACTCCCGATATTGCTTTTTCGTCTTCTACGATAAGGATTTTTTGCATAGTTGCAAATTTAGAAATTTTTGATTGAATTATTAGCAAAAACCATACCTAAATGATCTATTTTATATAATCTCTTCTTCCGAAAATGGCTGAACCGACTCTTATTGAATTGGCGCCACATTCTATTGCAATAGGGAAGTCATCACTCATTCCCATTGATAACGTTTGTAAAGATTTTTGCCTATTCAGCTCATCATAAAGATTTTTTAATACTGAAAATTCTTTTCTGATCTGCTGTTCATCGTCGGTGAATGTTGCCATTCCCATTAATCCTGTAATTTCTATATTTGAAAATGCTCCGTCTATATATTTTTGAAATAAAGCTCTGGCGTCATTAATTTCTAATCCAAATTTACTTTCTTCCTCCGCAATTTTTACCTGAAGTAAAACTTTAATTTTTCTGCTGTATTTTACTGATTCTTTGTTAATTTCTAACATCAGTTTTTCAGAATCTACACTTTGGATCGTATCTATAAATTCGGCAATATATTTTACTTTATTAGTCTGCAGGTGCCCGATCAGATGCCATTGAATATCTTTAGGAAGAAGCGGATATTTCTCCATCACTTCCTGAACTTTGTTCTCTCCAAAAACTCTCTGGCCAAGGTCATAAACTTCCTGTATGGCTGAAACCGGATGGGTTTTGGACACTGCAACCAACTGTACATTTGCCGGAAGCTGGCTTTTTATTCTATTGTAATTTTCCTGAATACTCATGATTGCAAATTTCTGAATTTTAAAAGCAAAAAACGAATTAATTTATAAATTTTAGAATCAGTTTTACGGGTAAAAAATCAAAAAAATGGTTCGCTTGTCATTCTGAACGAAACGAAGAGCAGTGAAGAATCTATTTTCAATAAAGCTGAGATTCTTCCTTCGTCAGAATGACAGACAACCTAAAATATTTAGATTAATTCAAAACCTCATTAATCTTAGGATATTCCGAAATTTTTCTGAAAACAAAACGATTACTTTTCTGGAGTTTTTCAATAAACAGGTCAAGTTCATTGATAGAATCAGCATCTGTTAAGTACTGATCATGAGTAAGAAAAACAAGATGTCTTGAAGTCTTTTCCAGGTCATTGAAAAAAATACTGTCCACTTTTTTCAGCATGGCTTCATGATTACCCTTCAGTGCCATTTTTTGACTGGGTTTCCATTCCAGATCCCACCCGATTACTTTATAGCCGGCTTCTTTAAGTTTATTGGCTGCTTCCGTAGAGCTTTTAAGATCGGTTACATTCGTATGATTAAGTCTCCAAATATTCCTTCCGGGAGTTCTTGCAATTTTATCATACAATTTCAAACTGTCTTTAGCTGTATCAAAATCATGTACAACACCTGACGGATTTTTATAAAAATCGGTGTATTTGTTATTGGCATGTGTAAAGCTGTGATTTGCTAATACTATCAGCGGATCTTTTTTTAAGAGCTCAAAATCATTTTTCTGTGTTTTGCTCCCATAAACATGTTTTCCGACTATAAAAGCGGTTGCGCAAACATTTCTTTTGTTCAGGATTTTCAGAAGATTTTTTGTTCCTTGATTCGGGCCATCATCAAAGGTAAGATAGATCACTCTTTTGTCGGAGACTACGTCTTCATCATCAATTTTAGGAACTGTTTTTGCGACGGGATGTTCCTGTGGAATCAGATTTTCTGATTCTTTCTTGTCATTTTTACGGTTGCAACCGTTGAATAAGATTGAAGTTGCACTCACCAACGCAAAC
>JBCNMJ010000111.1:0-12890 GCA_039594975.1 Chryseobacterium sp.
TAATAATTAAATTATTCCGGTGGTTGCATTGCAAGAGGTAGTCTATATCTGTAACGTACAGCTTGACCATTGATCTTAGCAGGCGCCCATTTGTTTTTAATTGATTTAACAGTTCTCACTGCTTCAGCATTAAAGTCAGAGTTTGAACCTGTAACTTTAACATCTGTAATACTTCCATCTCTTTCAACAACGAAAGTTACTTCTCCTTTTACCACACCATCAGCTCCTTCGATTGCAGAAGTATCAAAGTTCTCTCCTACTTTCTTTCTGAAGGCATTAATACCTCCAGGGAATTCTGCAGTTTGTTCTACTTCCGTATAAACCTGAGTATCACTTACTTGAGGTTTAACTTCAGCTGTAGAAGCTTTAGTTCCTGTTGAAGGTGGCGGTGGTGGAGGTGTATAAGCCGGAGCTTTTACCCCTTCCTGATTTACCAAACCAGTCGTTGTTTCTAATTGCTTAGAAATTGGTGGTGGTGGAGTTTCAATCTTTGGAGCTTTTACAGGCTCCGGAACCACGTTCTGAATCACTTCAATCTTTTCCTCTTTTGGAGGTGGAGGTGGTGGAGGTGGTTCTTCTTCTTTCGGTTGCTCAATAATTTTATCTTCCTGAAGAATTTCTACCAAATCCGCCTTCACTTCTTGTTTAGGAGGAGCAGTAAGTCTCTTAATCGTAAGATAAATGAAAGGAGACAAGGCCGCAATAAGGAATAATGCTGTTCCAACGATAAAAGATTTCGTCAGAAGTCTTGGATACTGATGTCTTAAATCGTATGCACCATATTCCTTGTTTCTATTTTCAAATACAATCTCATCTAAGGTAAGATTAGGATCGTATACATTTTCATTTGCCATAGATTTACAATTTTATGGTTTAAATTACTTTGTAGCCGGTGCTGCAGCTCCTGCGTTACCAACTTTTCTATCATAAATTGCTTTTTCCCAAGGTTTAAGATCAGTAACCCCGTACTGCTCACTCTTAGTAATAGCCATTTCATCAAGAATATCTACAAAGTTTTTATATACAGCATCGTCAGTCGGCTTAATAATCACAGTAAACTTAGATTTATCAGCCGCATTTGCTTTTGCCTGCTCAATTACTTTTCTAATTCCTTCTCTGTCAAAAGTAGTTTCATTAAGATTTTGATCCGTTAAAGACGTATTGTCTTGCTGATGCCAGAAAATCTTGTTGTCTTTACCTAATAATAAAGAGATAGAGTTTGAAAGTTTAATTTCTGTTGGAGGTGGTTTTTGTTTATCATCTTTCGGTTTTGCCGGAAGACCCAAATCCATTACATTCGGTTTAGAGAATGTAGTTGTGAACATAAAGAAGGTAATCAATAGAAACCCTAAGTCCACCATCGGAGTCATATCGACTCTGGTACTCTGCTTCTTGGAGCGTACCTTTCCGCCTTTGGCGCCCTTTTCCTGTACTTGTACTTCTGCCATTTCTAAATGATATTATTCATTAGGTTTACCTTCTTGTGATGTAATCAACCAAAATTTAAGAAAATCAATATCTCTTAAACCTTCAAATAAACTTTTAACTTTAGGATATTTAGTTGTAACGTCACCCTTGATTGCTAATTTGTAATCAGGATTAACACTTAAACTTTGTTGTACCCAGTCTACTAATTGTTTATTTGTACTATCCATAGGAATCCCTGTAGGACTCTTGAAATTCTTTTGCTCGTCATCTGGCAAATCAAGATAGCTCTTAAGTTGGTTCATAGGAACCCCAATCGCTTGTACTTTTTGGAATGCAGCTTTTTGTTTGTTGTCAAAAGTAATTCCATACTTTTTCCCCATATTGTCTAAAAGCTGTAATCTCTCAGATGCGTTTTCTACTGGCTGGAAATAAAATTTCCCGTCCGGAGTAGCGTTGATGGTCATCAAACTTGCATCAGGAAGTAACTTCTCTGATATTGAAGATGGCGGTTTGATCTGCTCCACGTCAGGTTTTTTAAACTGAGTGGTCAAGATAAAGAACGTAAGTAGTAGGAATGCAACGTCACACATTGCCGTCATATCCGTAACTACTCCATGTCTTTTTGGTTTGACTCTCGCCATTATTAATAATTTTTAATTAAACTTCTTTTTACTTACTACAAATTCCTTGCTAATTCTTAGTTGAATTCAGCGAAAGACTGCTGGATGCTCATAGCGATCTCGTCGATCTTATAAGTTAATCCGTCAATTTTAGAAGTAAAGAAGTTATAAAGGATGATAGCGATAGCTGAAGTACCAATACCTAATGCTGTGTTGATCAAAGCTTCAGAGATACCAGTAGAAAGTGCGGCTGCGTCAGGAGTACCTCCTCCAGAACCTAATGCGAAGAACGCCTTGATCATCCCGATTACCGTACCTAATAGTGCTACTAACGTTGCAACAGTACCTAAAGTAGAAAGGATCATCATGTTTTTCTCCAACATTGGCATTTCAAGAGTTGTAGCCTCTTCGATCGCTTTGTTAAGCGCTACCATTTTTTGCTCTTTGTTTAATGTTGTATCGTGAGCTAAAGCTTTGTAAGTAGTAAGACCTTCTTTTACTACGTTACCAACAGAACCTTCTTGTCTGTCGCACTCTTCTAAAGCTGCATCGATTTTGTTTTGGTTTAGTAAGCTTCTTACTTGTACTACGAAGTTATCCAAGTTTCCTTTTCCAGCAGCTTTACCTAAAACGAAGAATCTTTCAAAAGAGAAAACGATTACAGTAAGCATGAAAGTAATCAAGATAGGTACGATAACCCCTCCTTTGTAGATAATTCCCAAGAACGAATCTGGATGAATGTCTTTTCCTTCAACATCTGAAAAAGCTACAGACGCTCCACCAAGTTTTTCAGCATCTTTAAAGTTTCCAGGGCTACCCAAAACGAATAAATAAATACAAATTCCTATTGCTAAGATGATAGGAATAATAACAGCCGGGTTTAAACCTCCTGCTTTTTTAGCAACTACTTGCTCATCATTTTTTGAAACATTCATTTCCATATTTAACTAAATTATATTGTTTTAAATTTTTTGAGGCTGTAAATTAAAGGCAAAATTAATTAAAATGCAATTATTTTAAATAAACAATTCGCTTTTTTTTGATCGATAAATTTTAAATCAATTTCAAAATCTTAATTATTCTTTGTTTTTTTGGCAATATTATTTCATTTTAAATAATATATTGAAAATTTAAAAAAATTACCCTACTTTTTTTTATATTTTACCAATGTTAATTTTTTTTTAAATCACAACATTCACAATTTTGTGAGGTACTACAATGATTTTTTTAGGTGTTTTACCCTCCAATATCTGTACCATTTTTTCGTTCTGAAGTGCCGCTTCTTCAACTTCTTTAGCAGAAAGTTGAGCAGAAAGTGAAATTTTAAACTTCATTTTTCCATTCACACTTACCGGGTATTCAATTTCATCTTCTATCAGGTAATCCTCGTTCAATACAGGGAATTTCTCAAATTCGATCGACCCAGTATGACCTAATAAGCTCCAAAGCTCTTCACAGATATGGGGAGCATAAGGCGAAATGATAACGGCTAAAGGTTCTAAAATATTGCGTTTGTTACATTTTATTTTTTGCAATTCATTTACGGCGATCATAAATGAAGATACAGACGTGTTGAAAGAGAAGTTTTCAATATCATAAACAACCTTTTTTATTAAGGTATGTAAAACTTTATATTCTGCTTTTGTAGGTTCTTCGTCCGAAACGGAGAAAGTATCCCCCTCAAAATACAGGTTCCAGAATTTTTTCAGGAAACCATACACTCCACTCAAACCTTGTGTATTCCAAGGCTTGGATTGTTCCAATGGACCTAAGAACATTTCATATAATCTCAATCCGTCTGCTCCATATTCCGCACAGATATCATCAGGATTTACTACATTATATTTAGACTTAGACATTTTTTCTACTTCACGACCTGTGATGTATTTTCCGTCTTCTAAAATAAATTCTGCATCTGCATAATCCGGTCTCCAGGCTTTGAATGCTTCTGTGTCTAATTCATCAGAAGTTCCTTTTAATAAAGATACATCAACGTGAATAGCCTGTGTTTTATAATCTTTTGCTAAATTTTTAGAAACATATTGATTAGTTCCATCAATTCTGTAAACAAAAGCACTCATTCCCAAAATCATCCCCTGATTGATCAATTTTTGAAAAGGTTCATCATGATTAATAAATCCTCTGTCTTTCAAGAACATATTCCAAAAACGGGAATATAATAAATGTCCAGTTGCGTGCTCGCTACCTCCGATATATAAATCAACCTGTCCCCAATAATCTGAAAGCTCTTTGTTTGTGAAAACTTCTTCATTATTAGGATCCATATATCTTAGGAAATACCAAGAACTTCCTGCCCAACCCGGCATGGTAGATAACTCTAACGGGAAAACCGTTTTTTCGTCGATTAAATTCGTATCGACAACTTTTTGGTTCGCTTCGTCCCAGGCAAACGTTTTTGCATTTCCTAATGGCGGATCTCCGTCTTCAGTTGGTAAATATTTTTCAACTTCCGGAAGTTCCAGAGGCAATGCAGAAGTTGGCAATGTGTATGGCATTCCATCCTTATAATATATAGGAACCGGTTCTCCCCAATATCTTTGTCTTGAGAAAATCGCATCACGCTGTCTGTAGTTCGTAGTTCCGTGACCGATCCCTTTTTTCTCAATTGCATCAATAATTAATGCTTTTGCTTCATCATATTTTAAACCGTTTAAGAAATCAGAATTCACACAAACCGAATCTTTAGAATCAAAAGAAGCTTCCTGAATATCTTCGTCAGTTTCTACCACTTTTTTAATTTCTAAATTAAATTTCTTTGCAAATCTATGATCACGCTCGTCATGTGCAGGAACAGCCATTACAGCACCCGTTCCATAACCCATCAAAACATAATCTGAAATATAGATCGGCATTTTTTCTCCACTGAATGGATTGATCGCATAACTTCCCGTGAAAGCACCTGAAACGTTTTTCACGTCAGACATTCTATCACGTTCTGTTTTTTTTGAAGTTTCTTCAATATATGTATCTACTTCAACTTTTTGTTCTGATGTAGTAATAGTTTCCACTAAAGGGTTTTCCGGAGCCAATACCATAAAAGTGGCTCCAAAGATGGTGTCTGGCCTTGTCGTGAAAACCTCAACAATTTCGTCATGACCATCAACATTGAATTTCACCTGTGCCCCCTGAGATTTTCCGATCCAGTATTCCTGAGAATCTTTCAAAGGCTGCGGCCAGTCTAAGGTTTTAAGACCTTGTAATAATCTTTCAGAGTAAGCCGAAATTCTCATGCTCCACTGCATCATTTTCTTTTGGAACACAGGAAAACCTCCCCTTTCGGATTTTCCGTCTTTTACTTCATCATTGGCTAAAACCGTTCCCAATGCAGGACACCAGTTAACCGTAGTTTCTGCTCTATACGCTAAACGGTAATTTAAAAGAATATCTTCTTTATCCATTTCGGAGGCGGAATTCCATTCTTCTGCTGTAAAACTCAATTCATCATTCTGATTGGCATTTAATCCTTCTGTTCCTTTTTCTTCAAAACGTTTAATCAAAGAAGAAATAGGCTCCGCTTTATCTGTATCTTTATTATACCATGAATGGAACAGTTCAATAAAGATCCATTGTGTCCATTTATAATAGGAAGGATCAGAAGTTCTTACTTCTCTGCTCCAGTCGAAAGAGAAACCGATTTTTCTTAACTGCTCTTCGTATCTTGTAATGTTTTGCTCAGTTGTAATCGCAGGATGCTGCCCCGTCTGGATCGCATATTGCTCAGCAGGAAGTCCGAAACTGTCATAACCAACCGGGTGAAGCACATTAAACCCCTGATGTCTTTTGTATCTCGCATAAATGTCGGAAGCAATATATCCAAGCGGGTGACCTACGTGAAGTCCTGCTCCGGAAGGATACGGAAACATATCGAGAACATAAAATTTTGGTTTGTCTGTATTATTGGAAGTCTTGTATGTTTGGTTGTCTTCCCAGTATTTCTGCCACTTTTTTTCTATCTGCTGATGATCGTAAAACATTCTATAATTTTATATAAAGCACAAATTTAAGTTTTTTAAAAGAAAAAACTTAAATATTATTTTCATGTTATTTAGCAATGACAATCTTAGTTGTAAATTCTATCTCTGTAGTTTTAGCTCGTAACACATAATTACCATTAGGTAAATTCCCTACAAACAATTTTGCCTTTCCTTGATTAACTCCATGTACATCAGAAAGCACTTCTCTTCCCGAAGCATCATAAAAAACAAACACTGCATTTCCTCCGGATTTACCATTTCCGAAATCCACTTCCAAAAAGTCTTTTACCGGATTCGGGTATACTTTAATTTTAGTTTTTGTCATTATCTCCTGCGTTCCCAGAGCAGCACATACCGCAGTAGCCGTACTGGATGCAGAAATTAAATTTATTTTATTGGCAGGCGTTACAAAATCCTGTAATTCTGCAGAAGCGATAAGCCCTGAATCTGCACCTAACCAATCCTGTAAAAGAGACGCGAATATCTGACGGTAATCAAATCTTCGCTGATTCTGATTATAGTAATAGCTCGTAGTATTCGTAAACAAAGGATGGTCTCCCATGATACCAGAATTTAATCCATTCCCAACAATAAAGAACGGCGCCAGATCCCCATGATCAGTTCCCAAACTGGCATTTTCTCTTACCTGTCTTCCAAATTCACTAAAAGTAACCGTCATAATCTTGTGCCCAATCCCTAAAGCTTCAACATCAGCCTGAAAAGCCTGAATAGAATTTGAAATATCCGCCAATAAATTAGCATGGTTTCCCAATTGTGTACTTCCCGACTGAATCTGATTAACATGGGTATCAAAACCACCTAAATTCACCTGGAAGATTTTTGTTTTGCTCCCTCCTTTTATCAGTCTTGCAACCGTTTTTAATTGTTTTGCCAAAGTAGATGTAGGATAGGTTACAGTAGAATTATTTCCGGCATTGAAAACCTGCATTACCCTGTTGTAATAAGCATCCATACTGTTCGCAACATTTTTTATATAATCCAAGAGATCATTATACTCCGACTGAGTAGGAATTACACTGACAAACAAATTCGTAAACAAAGAATTTTGAAACCCTGTAAGATTGTATTCTATATTTTTCTCTGTGATATGCTCATAAAACAAACTGGGATTTAAATTCCCCAACTGTATCGCTAAAGGATCAGGACTTTGTGTTGTAGGATTCCCTGCCAATCCGGGATATAAGGCACCCAAATATCTACCAAACATTCCGTCCAGCAAATCAGGATTATTATTCGTCCCGTCTTTCCCCGAAAACATTAAGTTTTCTGATCTGAAATGGGAATAATTAGGATTCGGGTAGCCTACACCGTTCAGCAAAGTCAATTTTCCTGAATCATAAAGAGATTTAAATCCAGTCATTGACGGATGCAGCCCAACCTGTTTCGTCATTGCAACCGTACTATCCAAAGGAATATATGCTCCCGTTCCTGTATTATTAATTTTAATATTAGGTCTTAAATTCGCATATGTATCATATTGATTGATTGGAATCACCGTATTCAAGCCGTCATTCGCTCCTGCCAATCTTAATATGACCAAAACACGTTCGTTCACAGGATCACAATTCACATTAAAATCCAGGAACTGATTCATGACACGGGAAGGCATTCCGTTAAGCAAAAAGGGAGCTCCAACTCCTGCCATAGAAATCAATTGTAAAAATTTTTTTCTGTCCATAATAATTACATTATTTGAAATTCAGGAGATTTAATAAGCGCTTTTACTAGGCGATCTATCGGAATCTTCACATTCGTCGCCGTTCCGGTAGTAAGGTAATTATTCCATTCGTTTTGCCAGTTAATGACACTCAGACCATTAAGAAAAACATTTTTAAAATAATCCAATCTTGCAGCAGGAGGAAAATCAACAAAAAGAAGTTCACAAAATTCCGAAACCAACTGTACAGCATCTGCAGGGTTTTGAAAATTACCACTATCTTTCACAAACAGAGGTAGATTAAGCTTATACAAAAATCCGTTTTGGGTAGTTCCGTTAATTAACATATCGATGGAATTATTATAGCGAATCCTTAAAGAAGAGGTGGTAATCCAGTTTTTATCATAATTAGGACTGCTGGAATAGGCAGCATATCCATTTACAGATTGTGGTCTGAAAACCGGCATTCCAGAGTTTTGAGAATAACTGGAAATTGTTGACAAAAAACTGTGCAGCGAACTAGGATTTGCTGAATATGAAGGCGTGGAAAGTTGAAGCAATGAAAACATATGAAAATACAATTCCAAGGGACTTCTTACTAACGAACCAATAGTTTGATCTCCAGCAATAGCATCTTCTTCATCATAAAAATGTTTACTGGATAACAATATTCTAAGCACCGGTAAAAAATTATATCCATTCGCCTTAAGTGTAGCGGCTAAAGGAACTATGATGTTCGTTTCTATATCACTGGTAATATTTCTTCCCACAAAATAACGGTACATTCTTCTGCAATAAGCTTTAGCCGTCTCATCCTGATTAAAAACCATGGTAATAAAACTTTCAAACTCTGCCTGAATAGCACTTACAGTATTCGCTCCTGTAATCACTGTCCCTCCAAAAGCGCTACTGAAAGTCTTATTTGTTATATCATGAGTAGCAACATCGATAAAACCCTGCGGCAGCTGAGTAACTGGATCTACAGTATTCAGCCTTGCTGTTTTGTTAAGCTGAGTAGCTGATGTTAAAGTAAAGCCTGTTAAAACTTTCGCTGCCTGTTGAACATCTGCTTCCATATAATTGGTATAGTTCCCTGTTCCGATCTGAGGACCTTTAAGAATGGTGAACAACTCTAAAAATTCTCGCGCATAATTTTGATTAGGACTATTTTTCTTATTTACATTGTTATTAAGGTAAATAAGCATTCTTGGATTCAGGGTAACCCTTATTGCCAGATCTTTTAAACTACCATTAGCATGAAATCTTAATAGTTCTTTATAGTCGAAATTGGTGAAAAAGCTCGCATCGTTATCCGTTACAAACAGCAAATGCAGCCAATACACAATTTTATATTGCGCAGAAGGATCTTTCATTGCCTGATACATCCACCAATAATTATCATACACTACGGAATTTGAAGTATTTAAAGTATCAGTAATTGTAGGATTCGCCACTGTAGGAACTATGGTTTCAGCATTATTATTCAATGGACTGGGTGGTAAAGGAGCCGTAAAAGTAAACAGCTCGTTCAGGGCCTGATCCGGAGTTTTTGCTGCAAAGTAATTGATCCTTGCCTTCGTGATGTTATAAGTAGTTCTTCTCAGCAGATGATATGCATTAAAGAAACCTAAGACAGATGTTTTCGGAGTTAAGCTTGGCATTAGAAAGATTTTGGTAAATCAAAGTTAACCAATTGTACTACATAACACTACAGCTTATTAAACAAAATTATTAATTATTTAATAATTCTTCTACACAAAAGAGAAAATCCCATCGTAAGACGGGATTATTTATATTAAAAACAGAAATAACAAATTATTGAGGAATTCTCTTCATTGTATACGTTACTGAATAATATTTATTAGGATCAGTTTTATCTTCAATTGTAAGATTCAATGTAGTGTCATTAAGAAGGGTTACTTTTCCTTTCTCTGGCTCAACTGTCCCTACATATTTTATTTGGATACTTTTATCTTCATTATAAATATAGGTAAACATACGGTCCGGAGATACAATACATTGTCCCGGATTTGCCGAATCATCATCACTATCTTTTCTTTTACCTGTAGAACCTTCGTTAAAAACCCATCTTGAGGCTTTTTCACAATCAGTATAACTAATCTCATCTGAAACACCAGCTCCCGAAGCTTGAATGGTTGTTCTTACTTCCTTAATTGGAGACCATGTCCCAACCAGCGGATATACTTGTTCAGTATTATCATCTTTACAAGCTGAGATAGACAATAATGATAAACCTGCAAATAGCAATGCTAATTTCTTCATATATCAATTTTTTCAAGGCCTAAAATTATGATTTTTTTTAAAAACTTCATCATTTTTTTTAGCTTTCGTAATTTAATTTTCAAATTATTAAAAATAACGTTGCCGGAAGCTTATATTTTAAACCTTATATTTGTATAAAAACATTCAATGCCATTAGTTTCTATCATTACTCCCTGCTATAATTCTTCTCAATTCCTGAAAGAAACCATTGCATCTGTAATGAATCAAACATTCAAAGACTGGGAATGGCTGATAACAGACGATTGTTCTTCAGATCATTCTGTTGAAATTATAAAAAGCATAGAGGATCCGAGAATAAAACTTCTCCTTTCTGAAGAAAACAGGGGAGCAGGACATGCAAGAAACAAATCATTAGAAAAAGCATCAGGAAGATATATCACCTTTTTAGATGCTGATGATTTCTGGGAACCTGAATTCCTTAACGAAATGGTTAGTTTTATGCAAGAAGAACGGGCAGAAATTGCCTATTCAAATTACGCAAGATGTAACGAAGAGCTTATTCCTCAGCTTGAGGATTTTAAAGCAGATAAAGAAGTTACCTTTCAGAATCTTTTAAAAACCTGCCGCCTTTCCCTTCTTTCTTCCATGTATGACTCTGAACGGGTCGGAAAGGAATATTTTCCCGAAGGAAGTAAACGCGAAGACCATGTAATGTGGCTAAACCTTTTAAAGAAGATCCCAATCGGAAAACCACTTCCTAAAACCATGGCCAAATACAGAATGCATTCCAACAGTATATCCAGGAAAAAACAAAATATTGTGAAAGACCAGTATCTTGTTTACAAAGATTATATGAAATTCTCTACCATAAAATCTTTTTACTATACTGTCAATTGGGCAATTAACGGGTTTCTTAAATACTCTAAAATTTTCAACTGATGGAATACTCAAAAGAATTCAAAGCTGCCATAAGCAACTTCTCATCTTTAGAAAAAGACCGATTAATTTTCAGGCTGCTGAAAAAGGACAAACTGCTTTCAAAAAAATTATATTTTGAGCTTATCGATCTGGAAAACACTGACCAGAAAAGAACACAGATGGAGGAAAATATCAGTGAAAAACTATTGCTTTTAAATAAGTATTTATCAAATCATAAATACTATCTGATGCATATCCGAAAAATAAGCAGCGAAATTACAGAACATGTAAAGGTAACGACAGATAAATATGGCGAAGTTTCTCTAAATCTTTTTCTGGTAAATGAAATTTTAGAAAATAATGACCAACTCAATAACCAGCGATTTGACAATGTATACAAACTCTATCTTTATCTCATTAATAAAATTACTAAAAGCTTCATCTTAACTAAAAAACTAGATGAAGACTACTGGATGGAAATCGATGAATATTTAAGAGAAATACAACAAAAAATAGAAGATAATCATTATCTGAAAAAACTGTGTGAAAACAACGGATTACATCTCAATTGGTTTGCTACAGAGAAAATCCCGGCGAACATCGACCAGATCGTAAAAGATCTTAAAACACAGGGATTTCTACGATGATATTATTTTCTTTATGATCAAATCCGTAGAATTTGGTTTTTCTGTAACAAATCTTTCGGCGTGTCCGGACATTTCATTTAGAATATCTTCGTTAGACACCAGTGAAAGAACAAATTGCGCGGCAACATTTTCACTTTCAAACGATTTACCTCCGTTTGCCTTAATCAGATCATCCGCTTCAGGATTTTTTTGGTAATAATTCCCAAAAATTACAGGAATACCAAATGTAGCTGCTTCTAAAATATTATGAAGCCCCGCATCATGAAAACCTCCTCCAACGACTGCAATATCAGCATAAGAATACAATTTGGAAAGCAAGCCGATACTGTCAATAATAAGGATTTGAATATCAGAAATTTCAGATTTCTGAATATTTTGAATCTGGCTATAAAGAATCGACTCTGGAAAAATCTGTTTTAAATGATGAACTCTCTTTAAATCGTGTGGAGCAATGATAAGTTTTATTTCATTGTTTTTGGCAATCAACATTTCGGCAATCTTTTCTTCGGCACTCCATGAACTTCCAAAAACTACAGCTTTTTCTCCTGCTATAAAATCTATAATATAGTCTACGTGATTGTTTCTTTCCCGAAGCTGCTTCACTCTGTCAAACCTTGTATCTCCGGTTATGGAAGAATTCACAAGACCTATGCTTTTTGCCAAAAGATATGAATGCTGGGTTTGATGAAAAAACCAGTCTACATTGTTTTTAAGCTGTTTTACAAACCATTTTCCATAGCTTGTAAAAAAAGATTGTCTTTCATAAAACAATGCAGAAATTACATATACTTTTGCCCCTTTTGCTTTAAGCTCAGTCAGTAAATTATACCAGAAATCATACTTGACCGTAAAAAATAGTTTAACATTAAAAGCCGATACAAAATCTTTTACAGTTTTCTTTTTATCAAATGGAAGATAACAAATAACATCAGCAATATTTTTTTTCTTAATCACATTTTCATAACCTGAAGGCGAAAAGAAAGTCACTAAAATTTTACGTTCCGGAAATTCTTTTTTTAATCGTTCCAAAACGGGTAGTCCTTGCTCGTATTCGCCTAAACTGGCAGCATGCATCCATATAACCTCATCGGATTCACTGAAAGCCTCTTTTACTTTTTGTAAAGATTCTCTTCTCCCTTCAACGCCTTTTTTAGTTTTATCATCAAACCATGAAAAAACCTTCATCCCGAAAATGAGCAAATTGATAAATATGTTATAGAAAAAAGACATTGAATATATTTTAAACTTCTGTTCTATCGTTATTCGTAGAAGGAGTTGAAATTACTAAAAATTCTACATCTTCCTTCGATTCGTTAGAAATATAATGCTCTGACTTGGGCAAAACTGTTATGCTTTCGCC
>JBCNMJ010000112.1:0-12837 GCA_039594975.1 Chryseobacterium sp.
TCGTCAGAATGACAAATAACCCTTCATCACTGATCTAATTATCCTTGCGAAAAACATATCCAAAATCCTTTACATTCTCTGCGTTAAAATCCAAAATTACCACTCAGAATCAAAAACCAACCATTCGGTAACAAAAATTAATCAGCTTCAAAAATTCATCTTACTTTTGAATCGAAATAAAACAGCTATGAAAACAAAATTATCATTTCTTGCCATTTTTTTATCACTTACTTTAAGTTTTGCCCAAACCAGAATTTCAGGTAAAGTAAGTTTTAAAAATAAAGGAATTAGTGAGGTGAATGTTACTTTAAAAGATACTTATGACGGAGCAACAACCGACACGGAAGGTAATTTCTCGTTTGAAACTTCAGAAAAAGGAGATCATGTGCTGAGTTTTACCCATCCTAAATATATCGAAGTCAATAAAAATATTACGATCGGTGATCAGAATGTCGTAGTGAATGCGGAATTAAAAGAGCAGATCAACGAAATAGATGCTGTCGTTGTTTCTGCAGGATCTATTGAAGCAAGCGATAAAAAAAGAGCGACAGCACTTTTAACTCCTATAGATATTTATACTACTGCAGGAGCAGACGGACAGATTTCTTCAGCGTTAAATTATCTTCCGGGAGTTCAGAAAGTAGGAGAGTCAGAAGGACTGTTTATTCGTGGAGGAACCGGAACCGAGTCAAAGATTTTTATGGACGGAAGTTTGATTAATAATTATTTCTCCAATTCAATTCCGGGCATTGCAGGAAGAGATCAGTTTAATACTTCTCTTTTTAAAGGAAATGTATTTTCAAGCGGAGGTTATTCTGCATTATACGGGCAGGCTCTTTCCGGAGCATTAATGCTGGAAAGTGTGGATCTTCCGGATCAAAGCTCTTATGATTTTGGAATTTCACCCATCTTTTTAAACGCGGGTTTCCAAAAATTAGATGATAAAAAGACCTATTCTTACGGGGCAAGTGCAGGATATTCTTTATTAAGTTTAATGCAGAAGGTCTTTGATTTTAATACCGATTTCATAGATGCTCCGCAAGGTTTCAACGGAGATGCCAATTTTAGAATCAAAACCAAATCCGGAGGCCTTTTCAAATATTACGGGATGTATAATACCAATAAAATGGGAGTGAAAACAGAAAGCCTTGAACCTGAATATGATTTCGCCCTGGTTCGTTTAAAAGGAAAAAACACCTATCATAATTTATCTTTCAGACAAAAGTTCGGAAAATATCTTCTGAATGTGGGAACTTCCTATTCTTACAACAGATCAGAACTTAATTTCTCAACCGAAACAAATACTCTTGAATCTGAAAAAACGGAGCTTCTGAATGACGGAAATTACATTAACCTTAAAGCTGTTTTAGAAAGAAAAATCAATAAAATAAGCGCATTGAGGGGAGGTTTTGAGCTGAATAATGTCAGTGAACAATTAAACTTTCAGGACATTCAAAAAAATTACAAAGATCTGATCTCGGCAGCTTTTGTGGAAACAGATTTAGGTTTCAGTAATCAGTTTTCTGCAAAAATCGGACTAAGGGGAGAATATTCTTCTTTCCTGGGCAAAGCCAACATAGCGCCGCGTTTTGCAATCGCTTACCGTTTAGCAAAAGATTGGACTACTTCTCTGGCTTATGGATTATTTTATCAGAACCCGGAAAGCAAATACATCAATTCACCTTCAAATCTTGATTTTCAGCAGTCGCAACATTATATTTTCCAGATTCAGAGGGCTTCTGAAGGAAGAAGCTTAAGACTGGAAGCTTTTTACAAAAAATATGATGAATTGGTTAAAGTAAAGAATATCGGAGAAATAAACGGACAGTATCAACCAGTACAAACCGCTGTAAACAATGATGGTTATGGTTTTGCAAAAGGAATGGAGCTTTTCTGGAGAGACAAAAAAACATTCAAAAATATTGACTATTGGGTAAGCTATTCTTATCTGGATTCAAAAAGGGATTTTATGAATTATCCGATGAGTCTGAAACCCAATTTTGCATCAGAACACACACTTTCCGTGGTGGCAAAAAGATTTTTTCCGGAGTTGAAATTCGGCACCAATCTTTCTTACAGCTATTCCAAAGGAAGACCTTATTATGATATTGCTACAAAAACAGTAAATGGTGAAGAAGTGAACTTTATAAGAAATGAAGGCAGATTAAAAGATTACAGTGCCCTGAATTTCAGCTTTAATTATCTTCCGAACCTTGGAAAAAAAGATTCGAAAGCATTTACGGTTCTTGTATTGAGTGTTTCCAATATATTGGGATCAAAAAATATCTATGGTTATAACTTTTCTCGAAACGGAAATCAAAGCTCTGCTGTAGTTCCTCCGGTAAATACATTTGTTTTTGTGGGCGCATTCATTAGCTTTGGAGTAGACAGAACACAGGATGCCATTAACAATAATCTGTAAAAAACAACTACATTTAAATAAAAATAATCTTCAAAAAATTTAGAAACTATGAAAAAATACATCTTAACTGCTGCTTTAAGCTGTGTTAGCTTAATCACTTTTGCTCAGGCAAGTTATGAGAAAATTATGACAGAAAAAATCGCTAAGATCGAAACCTGCAAATCTGCAGAAGACTTTCAGAACCTTGCCAATGATTTCCAGCGAATCGGAGATAAAGAAAAAGGAAAATGGCTTCCGAATTATTATACCGCATTTTCGTATATTCAAAAAGGAAGAGTGTTGATGAGAGAAGGTAAAATGGAAAGTCTTGATGAGGTGGCAGATCAGGCACAAAAATATATAGATGCTGCGGAAAGCGCAGAAAAAAATAATTCTGAAATCCATTTGCTGCAAAAAATGGTCTTTTCTCTGAAAATGATGGTCAATCCGCAACAAAGATATATGACTTACGGAACGCAGGCTGCAAACGAATTGAAAAAAGCAGAAGATTTTGATCCTGCCAATCCAAGAGTGACTTTAATAAAAGCAGAAGACGTATATTTTACTCCTGAGCAATACGGCGGAAGCAAAACTAAAGGTCTTGAACTTTTTAAAGCATCTTTAGAAAAATTCAATGCTTATAAGCCAAAAACAGCTTTGGATCCTAATTGGGGAAAATCTGAAGCAGAATATTTTCTGAATATGGGAGATAAAAAATAGTACTTTGGTCTTCCTTTCAGGAGGACCCAATTTTATGTATCACTGATTTTAAATCAGGTAATTTTTAAATATGAAACGTAAAAATATCATAACGTTATTCTGGATATCATTGGCAACTTCAATGTTTTTCTTCTTTGTATTTACAGACGAGAGAAATATTGAAAACTTTGTTCTTACCATTCTTATTTCCTTCATCTATTCATTCGTTTTAGGTTTCGGAAACTGGGGAATTAACGATTTTCTCAATAAAAAATTTCCCTGGTCTGAAGCGACTACAAAGAGAGCGGTGGTAAGTATTATTTCAATTCTGATTGCCAATATTATCCTGGTGTATTTCTGCAATTACCTGAATTTTGTGGTTATTCAAAAAGCGGCTACGGCCAAGGAATATTTTTCGGGAAAATATAATTTCATCAACTGGTTTACCATCAATATAGCTCTTTTGATTTCAGCTTTTCTCCATGCTAAAAGTTTTATGGAGGAGCTGAAAAAGACCTCAAAGAAAGAAGTCGTAGAACAGAAGCTGATTGCAAGATCTGCCAATGCGCAGTTCGAAAGTCTTAAAAATCAACTGGACCCACACTTTTTATTCAATTCCCTGAATGTTTTAAGCTCTTTAATTGATGAAAATCCGAAGCAGGCTCAGAAATTTACCGCTTCCATGTCAAAGATCTACCGATATGTTCTGGAGCAGAAAGACAAAGAATTAGTTACCGTAGAAGATGAAATTGAATTTGCGAAAACCTACTGTGAACTTTTGAAAACCAGATTTGAAGACAGCGTGGATTTCGAGTTTAATATTAATAATGAAGATTTAAAACGGTTTGTGGTTCCACTTTCCTTACAGTTGCTGTTGGAAAACTGCATTAAGCATAATTTTGCCACTTCTTCAAAGCCGTTGATTATAAAAGTCTTTTCTGAAAACGATACGCTTTGTATTGAAAACAACCTTCAGGTAAGGGAACAGATGAAAGAAAGCGCAGGAATCGGATTGGCCAATATTGTTCAACGGTATTCTTTGATAACGAAACGAAATGTTTTTATTGAAAAATCAGACGATTATTTTAAAGTTAAACTTCCGATGCTTTTAGCTAAACCTAATGTAGTCAGTGAAAAAAATGAATCTGAAGATAAGGCTTACGAAAAAGCGCAGAAAAGGGTAAAAGAGATTAAAAGCTTTTATAGTAACCTTTTCTCATACATCATTGTCATTACTTTCCTGATGATTCTTAATCTCATTACTTCTCCTAAACACCTGTGGTTTTACTGGCCGATGCTAGGATGGGGGATAGGAATTGCTGCTCATGCAATAAGTGTTTTCTCAATCGGCAGAACCTGGGAAGAGAAAAAAATACGGGAAATATTAGAAAAAGATCAACATAAAAACCGATAAAGATGGCTCATATAGATGAAAACGATATTCGCTACAAAGAAGCGGAGAAACGGGTAAAAAAGATCAAAGGATTTTATATCCATTTGATGGTATATTGTTTTACGAATTTGCTTGTTATCGCCCTTCAGTTTTTTGATACTGATGACAAGGAACAATGGAGCTGGAAAATGCTTCAGTTACCATTGTTTTGGGGGATTGGTCTTACAGCTCACGGTTTAAGCGTTTTTTTACCGCCTTTTGTGCTTGGGAAAAGCTGGGAAGAGAAAAAAATAAAAGAACTCATGGATAAAGAAAAATAACATGAAAGAGCTTATCATTATATTTTATATTTCGATGGCAGTTTGGTTTTTAAGTGAGCTTTATTATAAAAAAGTACTTACATCCGGTAAAACAGCCCAGAAGAAGGATAAATCGACATTAAATATCCTGTGGATTGTTATTGTTCCATCGATTATTTTAGCGGTTTTCATTTCTAATATGTTTAAGTATCCTATCAGCAAGGGAGAGTGGATATTTTTTCTCGGTGAAGGCTGTATTGTAATCGGAATTCTTTTCCGATGGATCATTATCCGATCTTTAGGAAAGTATTTTACAGTAGATGTGAGCATCAGAGAAGATCATCAGATTAAAAAAGAAGGATTTTACAAGTATATGAGGCACCCGTCATACACTTTTGCACTGCTTACTTTCGTAGGATTAGGGCTGTTCCTGAACAATTGGGTTTCATTTGCAGTCGCTTTTATTCCTCCGTTTCTGGCGTTCAATTACAGAATTAAAGTAGAGGAGCAGGCTTTAATTGAGCAGTTTGGAGATGAATATATTCAATACAAAAAGCAAACAAAAAGGCTGATTCCCTTTATTTATTGAGGTAAATAATTCATAAATAGATCATAACTAAAATCCCGATTCTCCGTTGAGTCGGGATTTTTACAATTCAGGAACCATTTTCTACGGTTCGGTAAGATAAAATTGATTTGAGGCGGTTTGCAGGTCTACATTTGTATCAACAAAAGCAAACAGTTAAACATTTAAAAATTATAATTATGGAAAATTTATCTTATCAAAAAGAAGTTTTAGCTTACGAAAAAGCATCAAAAAGAGTAAAAGATCTTAAAAGTTTCTACGGAAATCTTAGCTCTTATTGTCTTGTGATTCCTTTCTTATTTGTTTTAAACATCATTACTTCTCCTGAACATCTATGGTTTTACTGGCCAATGTTAGGTTGGGGAATCGGGGTTTTAGCTCATGCTGTAAACACTTTCGGAATCGGTAAAGACTGGGAAGAAAGAAAGATCAAACAACTGATGGAGGAAGAAAAAAGCAGAACAAAATCACTTTAATTAAAAAATAATAACCTTTTAAAATGAATACTATGAACTACAATCAGGCACAACAGAGAGTACAGGACTTAAAAAAATTCTACAAAAACATTGTATGGTTCGGAATCGTTGCTTTTATCATTTACTTTGATGATATTTTCGAAAAGGGAATCTTCAATTTTTCACAATGGAACGGGTCGATTATTTTAGCGATCTGGGGAATTATTTTAGTTGTAAAAGCAGTAAAGCTATTTCTTTTAAATCCCGATTGGGAAAGAAATATGATAGAAAAAGAAATGAAAAAATCAAAAGAGACAGCTAAGTTTTAAAAGCTAGTAATTTTTGACTAATTTTATTTCGAAAATTTAAACTAAAATCGGGGACTCAATGATCAAAACAGTTATTATCGAAGACGAAAAACCGGCTTCAAGGAAATTGGAAAGAATGCTTAGTGAATTTCCTGAAATCGAATTGGTCGGGAAAATAGAATCCGTAGAAGAAGGAGTGCAGTGGTTTTCTGAGAACGAACATCCGAAGCTGATATTTTCCGATATTGTTTTAGGAGATGGTTTATCGTTCGATATTTTTGAGAAAGTTCCTACAAAAGGATTTATTATCTATACCACAGCTTTTGATCAGTACACTTTGAAAGCCTTCAAATTAAACAGCATAGATTATCTTCTGAAGCCTATTCAGGATGAAGACTTAGCCGGAGCGATCGAAAAATACAAATCATTTATTCCTTCAGATAACTCTGTCAATTCGCAAGAAATTAAGCAGTTAATTAAAAAAGAAAAGACGACGCTTTCCAGGATTTTGGTTAAAATAGGATACAACCTGAAAATTGTGCAGACTCACGAAATAAGCTGCTTTTTCAGTGAAAATAAAATAGTTTACCTGCAGACCCAGGAACGAACTTTTCCGTCTGATTTTACATTGGATGAGCTGGAAGATGTTTTGGATGAGAAGAAATTCTTCCGAACAAACCGACAGTTTATTATTAATTCGGATTATATTAAAAATATTCATACTTCCCCTAATTACAAGGTCGAACTTGAATTTCAGCCGCAGGAAGAGATTACGGTCAGCCGTGATCGTGTCAAGGATTTTAAAGATTGGTTGGTAAGCTAATTTAAAAAGCAAGAGGATAGAGAATAGATCGAAACCTTAACTCAAAACTATCAACTATCAACCAATAACTATTTGTAATCTATCCGGTTAGCTTCCGTATCTTCAAGTTGTTTTATAATCGATTTCGGGATTTCATCACTGTCAATAGGGAAACTTATGGAGTCCGGAATGAAGTTTTTTCTGTCTGCTTTCTGGAATATTTCAAACAGGGCTATAGGCTCTTGGTTAAAACTAATACATGTACTTATAAAATGCAACTCATGGAGCTTATATTCTGGATTCTTCAGCTTTTCATTGATGTCTTTTATCCTTGAAATAAAATGTCTCTGCCGAATGAAAGTATTGCTGTTCATAATAATGAAAACATAATCTGAATAAGCGGTCACTTTTCCAAAATATTTATGACGGTCACCGCCACTTCTTTCTATGAAATACTCGCCGGAAGTTTCGGATTTGTAGATTTCTGTTGCAGAACGCCAGATTCTGTCCTCTTTTGCCTGTAAAGGGTTTTCCGGAAGGTTCCTGTTATAAGAATACCAACAGCCGATTAATTTGTCCAATATTTCTGTATTCGGTTTTACATTATTCATATCAATTCTAAGATCATTAAAATTGAATGATTCTGTATTCGAATTAATGAAATCTATATAATTTGAGTAACCTAAAACTTTGACAATCAGACTTAATTTCGCCAGGTTGGGTTTGCTTAAAACAACATTTTCGTTTTGGTAATATTTCTTTAATTTATTGATAACCAAATGTTCGTAAAGATAATTTGACCCCAACAAATCAGGATTTTTCTTTATGTTTTTTTCTAAATTTTCATTGATAATTAAATCATTAAGCTCTGCAACAATGTATGACCATTCGGTTTTTGAAACGTCCTCCCAATGACTTTTCTTTAAAAAATGCAGGCTCAAAAAATTCATTAATTTCTCTAAATGCTGAATATCTTCCTTTTTCATTCAATATTTTTATTATAAGACTAATATAAGATTATTTTAAAACTGAAAAAGACTATTGCAAGACTTTTATATTCTAAAATCAATAGAAATTTGAGTAGAAACTAAAAGTTAAAAAAATGGAAACAAAAATCCTATTACAGAACGATCCGCTTTGGCTTAGGCTTCAGAATTTTTCATTAGATAATCCCGATGCCGATTTTCCTCTCTCGAAAAAATTAGCAAAAGAAGAGAAATGGACGGAGAACTTTACCAAAAAAGCGATAGAAGAGTACAAAAAATTTGTTTATCTGTGTTGCGTTTTCCCAACCGGAGCCTCACCCAGTGAAATTGTAGACAAAGTCTGGCATATGCATTTAATCTATACTCAGAATTACTGGGAAGAATTTTGTCCGAATATTCTGCAGCAGAAGCTTCATCATCATCCTTCAACAGGAGGAGTCGTAGAAAACATAAAACATAAGAATTGGCTGGAAGATACACTGAAAAATTACGAAAATACTTTTCAGCAGAAACCACCGGAAGATATCTGGAATCCAGATGAAATGAAGAAAAAAAGAATCCGGAATTTAAAATTTCTTTTTTTAGCAGTTGTAGGATTTGTAATCATTTGTTTCTCTGATGATTTTATGGAAGTTTTCGTCAAAACATTAATATTGGGAGTTATTTTTTTCGTCACCTATCTTATTTCTTTAGTTCAGGATCCAGGAAAAAGAATGACAAAATCGGATGGAAGTGGTTGTGGATCAGGCTGTGGAAATGGAAGTGGATGTAGCGGATGCGGCGGGGGTTGCAGTGGATGTGGAGGATGCAGCGGAGGATAACAAAAATAAAATTATTATGAAAAAAATAATTATTCACACCGTTCCGGTTGCGGTAAGTTTCATTTGGCTTATCCTATTTAATCATACTTTTGACCCGATTTCTTTGAAGGGACCTTATTTTCTCAAATTCTATTTAATTCTCGTATCCGGATTTTATGCTTCAGTTTTTATCTTAAAAGTATTCGGAGATAATATTTCAAAGGACACTCTTTACTTTATGATTTCTATTTTCCTTTTAGGAATTATAAAATTGATCAAAGGGATTTTCTTAGGAAAACCTGTCGGATTTTTAATTATCATTTTAATATTGGAATTGATTGTAATACTGTTTGTTAATTCAAACAAATTAAACTATAAAATGAAATAATTTATTTGACTTTAATAAAAAAGTAACCCGAAACAAAATGCTTCGGGATTTATATAAGTTTAAACTTTTTCTTTTTTATTCTCCATTCTATAGCCGTATTTTTTACAGGCATAATAAGTAAAAGCTAATAAAATAATGCTCAATATAAGTTGAGATTTTTCAGGATGTACAATTGCCTGATACAAATTATATCCAAAAATGGCAGATACAAACGCAATCAAAACCTGATTTGCCATAATGTGTAGGTTTCTTAAAGTAGTTTTCATAATTGATATTTTAAATTGTTATTTATTAAGTAAGTATAACATTCTAAAATATGTTACAGGATTTTTGAAAAAAATAAAACCCGAAACCATTGCTTCGGGCTTATTATCAATTCAGTTTTTTATCTTCTGAAAGGTTTATTAAAAGCTACCTCTCCTCTGCGAAAATCATTTCTCTGATATTGTGCATACTGTTCTTTTGAAAGAATTCTTCTCAGTTTTGCATCATATTCTCTTGCTGTCAGTCTTTGTTTTGATAAAGTAAAGATCTCTCTTTCCTGTCGTGGAGATAATTTCAGTCTTCCAAAATCGTTTTGATGATATTCTACTTTATCATTTCTGAAACCTTCCTGTCTGTATTGTGCATTGGCAGCGAATGCGATAAATAAACCTGCTGCTAAAACTAACTTTTTCATAATAATCAAATTTTAAGATTTATACTCTGTTTTTTGTTCTTCTTGCTATAGAATAATCAATTGATATGCCTGAAAAAGCTATTAATAAACACTTATAGAAGTATAAGCCTTTTTTATAGATGAATGATAAAATTGAATCGACGATTATAATTTGAGATTTAGTGATTGTTTCGTTAAAGCAATAAACTTTTTATTTGAAGCTTTTGCTACTCGCATTTCAGTTTCGGCGGCGGCAAAGCCGCCGCCGAAACTAAAAAAACTCAAACATTCCACTCAATCGGGTATAGAATTTGCGGCTGTTATAAAAAAATAAACGTCATAAGTTATTAAACCTATGACGTTTGAATCTATAAAGTTCGCCTTCAGAAAGACAAATAAAAATTTATGCAATCACACCGCTTCCCAATAATTCCTCACCATCATACCATGCCGCAAACTGTCCTTCTGCAATTGCAGACTGAGGTTCTTCAAATTCAACATAAAATGCATCCTCAAATTGATGTAATATCGCTTTCTGCAAAGGCTGCCTGTATCTGAACCTTGCCATTACTTCCATCGATTCGCCATTTTTCAGTCTCAGATCTTCACGAACCCAATGCAATTCGGAATTATCGATTTTCAAGGCTCTTTTCAGCAAACCAGGAAACTGATGTCCTTCTCCTACGAAAAGAATATTGTTTTCCATATCTCTGGAGATGATAAAACAGCTTTCTTTATGTCCGCCGATTCCTAACCCCTTACTTTGTCCGATTGTGAAAAACTGAGCGCCTTGATGCTTTCCGATTACTTTTCCATCCGTCTTTTTATAATTGATTTTCTGACTTAAAAATTCCAGTTCTTCCTGTTTTGAAGAAAATTTAGGAGTTTCCTGGGCGAAAAGCGGAGAATCTTTGAAAATCTCAACAATCTCACCTTCTTTAGGAACCAATTGCTGCTGTAAAAACTGAGGGAGACTTACTTTTCCGATAAAGCATAATCCTTGAGAGTCCTTTTTATCCGCCGTTACCAGTCCGATTTCTTTTGCAATTTCTCTTACCTGAGGTTTTGTCAGTTCTCCGATCGGAAACAATGCTTTCGACAACTGGTCCTGATTTAATTGACATAAAAAATAAGATTGATCCTTATTATTGTCCTTTCCATCCAACAAATGAAAAATTTCCTTTCCATCCTCATCAATCGTTGAATCAACTCTTGCATAATGTCCGGTTGCTACCTTATCTGCACCCAAAGACATCGCTGTTTTCATAAAAACATCGAATTTTACTTCTCTGTTGCACAAAATATCAGGATTCGGAGTTCTTCCTTTCTGATATTCATCGAACATATAATCTATGATTCTTTCTTTGTAAAGATCACTCATATCGATCACCTGGAAAGGAATTCCAAGCTTTTGAGCAACCATTAAGGCATCATTGCTGTCTTCAATCCACGGACATTCGTCTTCCAACGTTACCGACGCATCATTCCAGTTTCTCATAAACAAAGCCACTACGTCATGGCCCTGCTGCTGTAACAAATATGCTGTTACACTTGAGTCTACGCCTCCGGAAAGGCCTACTACTACTTTCATTATATTTCAATTTTACGAAACTCTTAACGGGAGTTCTTAGTTTGACGCCGCAAAAATACAACTAAATAAATTCGTAAAAAAACTATAATTTTAAGCATCGATAAAAACAATATAATATGACAAAATTTATTATCCCTTTGTTCTTACTTATTTCGGGTTCAGTATTTTCTCAAATCGCGGTTGGAACTTCGCCGGAAAACAATAATCGGTGGACCTTCGGAGGTGGAATAGGATTAGGCTTCGGAAGCAATAACTATTTTAATCTTTCGGCGGCACCAAGGGTTGGATATAAGCTTACTGACGATCTCGAAGGCGGAGTTTTGGGGGGCATTTCGTGGCAGAAATCCAATGCTTATAGCTCAACGATGTTCGGAGTCGGCCCGTTTCTGAATTACTACGTAGCAAGAACATTTTATTTAAGTGCGAATTATCAGCATTATTTCATCAATTATAAAGACAAAATTTACGATTATAAAGCAAATACTAATGAAGATGCACTGTATCTTGGAGGAGGATATATGCAGAGAATAGGGAACAATTCTTATTTACAGATAGGTTTAATGTATAATGTTCTTTATAAAGAAAATGAAAGCATTTTTTCAAGTGGATTAGTTCCGAATATTGGATTTGTAGTTGGACTTTAATATAACTGAATATAAAAATCCCGAAAATTCTTTCGGGATTTTGTTTAACTGTATTTGTCTAAACGTTAATAGATTACAACCCATGTTGCTCCGCCTGCGGTAAAGAAAGCTCCGCCTGACATATTGGAAGGAACCACATTTCCCGTTAAATCTGAAATAACGGTTGAACTTCCGCAAAACTGTCCCAAGTAATAGTATCCTCCGGTATTAACTCCAGACTGATCCTTTATTCCGAATTTAATTCCAGTCCATGTGGTTGCTGTACTGAAGGTTGCAAGAACGCCTGTAGGAGCAGTAAATGGAGCAGCAAAATTAGAATTAAGAATCCACCTTCCAACTTGAGGAGTAGTGGGAACAGCAGGGTTAATTGCAAAAGTATTGTTTACATTACCATCATAATTGGCATCAACTGATACTGAAGGGTTGTTTGTAAATCCTAGCTTTAATAAATCATTGATAGCATCTCTTGATTCAAGGGTGGGAGTGCATCCCCCTCCAACATTCCCTAAATTGGATTTATTAAGAGTAAACTCAACATAATTGGGTGTATAGTTTTGTATATAAACAGGTGGCAGTGATTGCGCTGAAAGAGAAAAGGATACAAATGCTGCAGCCAGTAAAAATAATTTTTTCATAAACTTAATTTTGTGATTTGTAATTCTGGTTGATTTGTTTGTTATATTCCCCGTAGACTTCTACAGCCCATTTTAGAATTTTTTCTCTGTCGTTTTCTGTTCTTTTTTCAATTTCGGAATACGTTACTCCTGTGCTTGCTATAAGATCTTTGGCTGCCGGAATCAGCATGTCTTTCTTATAATCACTAAGTT
>JBCNMJ010000113.1:0-12614 GCA_039594975.1 Chryseobacterium sp.
TGTGAGTATAGATTATTGCTGAGATAAATACAAAAAAAGGAAAGAATAAATGTATATTTCATATAATTGTGGTCTTAATGATAATTCAAATATAATTAAAATTAATTTTAATTATTCTTATCAAACTCATCAATACATCCTATTATTGACTTATTTCATAGTCGTTTCGTTTTCCCAAAATAGGTACTTATAATGTTGAAGATTCTTAGGAGAAAAACGGCTGTTAAGGATAATTTTTATACATTTGCTGTAATGTATTTATTCAGATTGCTTTTAACATTCTATTTCGTGGCGTTGTCTATCATGCCATGCAATGATGTTGCAACAAAGCAATTGAATGTTACTCCGAATTTTACTTATGTAAATAATCCACAGGAACATTCCCATTCAAGCAATGATGCCTGTTCTCCGTTATGTTTTTGTAATTGTTGCCAGATGACGGTGACTTCTTTTAAGATTGAACCTGTCATTATTTTTCCGGAGCAGGTTCGTAGCTATTTTTCAAAGAAAATCTTTTTTCAGAAAAATGATTTTGCCTATTTGGTGTATGATCAGATCTGGCAACCTCCTAAGATTTAATTTTTATTGATTTTTAATGGAAGACTCTTGTCTTTCATCAGTTCATTATGAAATCTTTGCAATTCCGTTGCATGGAGTTTCTTTTCATTTTTGTCCTTCTGCTTAAGCATTTTAAGCAGACCGACATTCAATAAAAATTAAATTCAATGTTAGATAAAATCATAAGATTTAGCATCAGGAATAAAATCGTCATTGGAATAATGACTTTGGTGCTTGTCATCTGGGGCGTTTGGAGTGCCTCAAAATTACCGATTGACGCCGTACCTGACATCACCAACAATCAGGTTCAGATTATTACCGTATGTCCTACATTGGCGGGACAGGAAGTGGAGCAGTTAGTAACCTTTCCCATTGAGCAGAGTATTGCCAACATTCCGGATATAGAAGAAACGAGAAGTATCTCAAGATTCGGATTATCCGTCATCACAGTTGTGTTCAAAGAGAATGTAGATATTTATTTTGCCCGTCAGTTAATCAGCGAACAGCTGAAGCAAGCCGTTGAAGAAATTCCTAAAGGCATCGGAACTCCCGAATTAGCGCCTGTAAGTACAGGCTTGGGAGAAGTCTATCAATATATTCTCCATCCGAAAAAAGGAAGTGAAAAAAAATATACGAGTAAAGAGCTGAGAACCATGCAGGACTGGATTGTTCGCAGACAGTTAAACGGAACTCCGGGAGTGGCAGAGATCAACAGTTTTGGGGGCGAACTCAAACAGTATGAAGTAGCCATCAATCCGGATCGTCTGAAAGCAATGGGAATTAGTATTACAGATATTTTTACGGCTTTAGAAAAAAATAATCAGAATACGGGAGGAGCGTATATTGACAAAAAACCAAATGCCTATTTCATCAGAGGAATCGGTATGGTAACGTCAATAGAGGATATAAAGAATATTGCTGTAAAAAATGAAACGGGAAGTGTTCCCATTTTTATAAAAGATGTTGCGAATGTCGGTCTTGGTCATGCTATCCGCTATGGAGCTCTTACTTATAATGGCGAAGTTGATGCGGTAGGAGGCGTTGTAATGATGCTGAAAGGAGCCAACAGTAATGAAGTCGTGCAAAGAATTAAAGATAAGATTCCTACGATTCAGAAATCGCTTCCTGATGATGTTATTATTGAACCGTTTCTTGACCGTACAGATTTGGTAGACAGAGCCATTAATACGGTAGAGAAAAATTTAATTGAAGGAGCCTTAATCGTCATATTTGTTCTGGTGCTTTTTCTTGGCAATTTCAGAGCCGGACTAATTGTAGCTTCGGCGATTCCGCTTTCTCTATTATTTGCTCTAGGAATGATGAATGTTTTTGGAGTCAGTGCCAATCTGATGAGTTTGGGAGCAATTGATTTTGGTCTGATTGTAGATGGAGCGGTTATTATTGTAGAAGCAACTCTTCATCACTTAGGACTCAGAAAAGCAACCGGAATAATGACTCAATCTGAAATGGATGAGGAAGTATTCTTATCGGCTTCAAAAATCAGAAGCAGTGCGGCTTTTGGAGAAATTATCATTTTAATTGTTTACATCCCTATTTTAACGTTGGCAGAGGTAGAAGGAAAAATGTTTACGCCGATGGCCAAAACGGTAGGTTTTGCGATTTTGGGAGCGTTGATCTTATCACTGACCTATATTCCGATGATGAGTGCTTTATTTTTATCTAAAAAAATAGCCCATAAAGAAACTTTTTCTGGTAAAATGATGAACAGGCTGCAACAAATTTATCAACCGTTATTGGAAAAAGCTTTGAAGATAAAATATGCTTTAGTGGGAGGAACAGTGGCTTTGTTTATGGTGTCGGTTTTCATATTTAACAGAATGGGAGGTGAGTTTATTCCCCAATTGCAGGAAGGAGATTATGCTTTTCACTGTATTCTTCCCCAGGGAAGTTCATTGAGCCAGAGTATTGAAACCTCTATGCAGGCTTCAAGAATTATCAAGCAATTTGACGAAGTAAAAATGGTGATCGGAAAAACAGGATCCGCAGAAGTCCCCACAGATCCGATGCCGCCGGAAGCTTCTGACTTGATCATTGTTTTAAAACCCAAAAAAGACTGGAAAAGCAAAAAATCCTACGATGAATTAGCCGATGAGATTTCCGAAAAATTAGAAACCATTCCGGGCGTATTTTTTGAGAAGAATCAGCCGATCCAGATGCGTTTTAATGAATTGATGACAGGAATCAGACAAGATGTTGCGGTAAAGATATTCGGCGAAAATCTGGACTCATTGGCTTTGTATGCGGATAAAACAGCAAAAATAATCTCCTCGGTTGAAGGAACAACTTCACCGCAGATTGAGCGTGTAAGCGGTCTTCCGCAAATCAATGTGGAATATGACAGAACCAGAATGGCGAATTACGGATTGAATATCGAAGAGGTGAATAATGCTTTGAGTACTGCTTTTGCAGGACAGACTGCCGGTCAGGTTTTTGAAAACGAAAGAAGATTCGATTTGGTAGTACGTTTGGACGGTCTCCACAGAACCAATATTGAAGATGTGAATAATCTGATGATTTCTACGAATTCCGGAGCACAGATCCCGCTTTCTCAGGTGGCGAATGTCAGTTATAAATTAGGACCTGCCCAAATCAGCCGTGAAGAAGGAAAACGTAGAATCGTAATAGGGTTTAATGTAAAAGACCGCGATGTGGAAAGTGTTGTAAAAGACATTCAGACAAAACTGGATAAAGTCAAATTACCATCAGGATATTATTTTACGTATGGTGGTCAGTTTGAAAATTTACAGGCTGCAAGTCAGCGACTGATGATTGCAGTACCGGTTTCATTATTGTTGATTTTTATGCTGTTGTATTTTACTTTTCATTCCTTTAAGCAGGCAGCGTTGATCTTTACAGCTATTCCAATGAGTGCAATAGGAGGTGTCTTTGCTTTATTACTTAGAGATATGCCTTTTAGCATCAGTGCAGGAATAGGATTTATTGCTTTATTTGGTGTTGCTGTTCTCAACGGAATTGTGTTGATCGGAACTTTCAACCAGCTGGAAAAAGATGGAGAAACGAATGTCATAAAACGTGTGATAGAAGGCACAAAAACCAGATTACGACCGGTATTGATGACGGCAACGGTAGCGTCTTTAGGATTTTTACCGATGGCTATTTCCACGGGAGCAGGTGCCGAGGTTCAGAAACCTTTGGCAACAGTGGTCATAGGAGGTCTGATTACCGCAACTTTTCTTACACTGTTCGTATTGCCGATGCTCTACATTATTTTTAATACAAAAGTTGATTTAAAAAAGATAAAGCCTAAATCAGTAAGTGTAGTTATTTTATTAGGATTTTTATTCTTTGGACAGGCTTTAAAAGCACAGCAGGGAACTCCTTTATCTTCGGAACAGGCTATTCAAATGGCGCTGAGCAATAATGATCTTATCCAATCAAAAGATTTGGATATTAAAGTCAGCGAAGCCTTGAAATCTACTGCCAAAGAACTTCCGAAGCTGAGCGTGGATGCACAGTTAGGCGAGTATAACAGTAAAAAGTTTGATCAGTCTTTTTCGATCTCGCAAAATATTCCGTTTCCGACTTTGTTTAAAGCCAGAAAAGAGTTGATCGCCGAAGAAATTAAAGGAAAACAGATTAATAAGGAAATTTCTGCCAATGAACTGGCAAAACAAGCCAGAACTTATTATTACCAGATTGAATACTTGCAGTACAATCAGCTGCAGCTGAAACATCTGGATAGTCTGTATCAGGATTTTATAAGAATTGCCACCGTAAGATTTAAAGCAGGAGATATAAAAAAAATTGAGATCAATACGGCAGAAACCCAGAAAGGAGAAATTAATCTGTTGCTTAAGCAGAATGAAGTATATCTTACCAATGCGTATAAAAATTTAAAAACATTGCTCAATACGTCAGAAGAAATTACAGTTCCTTTCAGTAAAAATTATTATCCTTTAAAAGCAGAGAATGTCCTCGATAGTCTTTCGATTGCAAAACATCCTACCGTAAGAGCATTCTATCAGGAAATGGAGATTGCGGAAAAAAATAAAAATGTTGAAAAATCGCAGGGACTTCCGGAATTTACGATAGGATATACCAATCAGTCTTTAATCGGTTTTCAAACCATTAACGGAATGGAGCAGTATTTCAATGGCGGAAATCGCTTTCATTCAGGAACAATAGGAGTTTCCATTCCTTTAACTTTCGGCGCGACAAAAGCGAGAATGCAATCATGGGAACTTCAGAAGCAAATGGCGGAATCCAATGCAAAACTACAGGAAAAACAATTGGAAGCCTTGCTGGAAAATGCTTTCAATCAATACCTTCAAAATATCAAACGATATGAGTATTATATGAATCAGGCAATTCCGAACGCTGAAAAGATTATAAAAGCCGGACAATTAGGATATAAAACAGGTGAAATATCATATGTGGAATATCTTTTTGCTTTGCAGACCGCTACGAATATTCAGCTGAAATACCTTGAATCCATCCAGCAGGTAAATGAATCTGTAATTACTATCAACTCAATACTAAATAAATAAAATGAACATAAAATATAATATTATCTCTTTTGTTTTCATTTCCCTTTTTGTGATTAGCTGCGGAAAGAAAGATGTTGCCGGAGAAATTACTGAACAGCCCAAAACAGAACAGGCAGAAGAGAATCATGCAGAAAGTTCCCAAACCATTGCAGAACTTACTGAAGAACAAATGAAATCGGTCGGAGTGACGTTGGCGACTATTGAAATGAAAGAGCTTACCTCAACCATTAAGGCAAATGGCTTATTGAGAGTTCCTAACAACAGAAAAGCGACAGTAACATCCTTATATGGAGGAGTGATTAAAACCATTAATGTACAAATCGGGGATTTTGTGAGAAAAGGTCAGGTCTTGGCTACAATAAGCAATCCAGAATATATTCAGTTACAGGAACAATATTTGACCATAAACAGCAAAATTACTTATGCACAGCAGGAATACAGAAGACAGAAAGAGCTATTTGATAATGATGCAGGAGCTAAAAAGAATCTTCAGAGTGCAGATGCAGAATTAAAAAGCCTGAGAACTCAGAGAGCATCTTTACTGAGACAGCTTCAGATGATGGGGATTAATCCTGGAAAGGTAACGAATGGTAATTTGCGTTCAGGATTGGTTATTACCTCTCCGATCAGCGGGACGGTAAGTAACATCAATGCACAGATTGGAAGCTATGTAGATGTTTCCTCTCCTGTGTTGGATATTATTGATAATAATTCCATTCATCTTGATCTTCAGGTGTTTGAAAAAGATTTGCCTAAAATGAAAATCGGGCAGATCGTTCATTTTAAGCTGACCAATAATCCTGAAACAGAATATGATGCAAAAATATACAGCATCGGTTCTTCTTTTGAAAATGAAAGCAAAACAATCTCCGTTCATGCCAATGTTACAGGCAATAAAGAAGGGCTGATCGACGGGATGAATATTACCGGAATTGTGAGCCTGGATAAATCGGTAACTCCGGCCATTCCGAACGAAGCAATTGTAGAAGCAGACGGAAAATATTATGTTTTTGTGCAAACTGATAAAAAAGCAGAAACCCACGAGGAAGAAAGCGAAACTAAAAAAGAGGTAAGTCCTGATAAGAAAGAATCTAAAACCATGAATTTTGAAAAAATTGAAGTGGTGAAAGGCTCAACAGATATGGGCTACACTGCCATTACTCCGGTAAATAATATTGCTCCCGATGCAAAAATTGTGGTAAAAGGAGCTTTCTTTGTTAATGCAAAATTGTCTAATTCGGGAGAACACGAGCATTAAGCATATATTTAATGAAATTTGGAGTAATTTTGATTGTTTTCAAAAAATAAATCATTTGAATTTGAATTATTTGATATATTAGCAGGCTAATTTTATAACTATGAAACATTTTAAAAGATTGTCAAGAAAAGAATTGAAAGAAGTTACAGGAAAAGGGGATCAGTGGCCATATGAAGGTGCACCTTGCTATTGTAATGGAGTATTTAAAGGATATCCTTCTACTGCTCAGGGGTGTGTATATCTTTGTGATCCTGAACACCCACGTCTTCCAACACTTCCTTCAGAAAGTTTAGAACCAACCGAATAAGAGTTAGCTATACTTTAATCTAAGAATCATTAAAAAAATGAAATCCTTTTTTATATTAGTTTTTTATTGTTTATACTTATCAGTATTTGCTCAGAACTATAGATTTATCTATGAATATAAATTTATTCCGCAAAAAGAGAAAAAAGATTCTCTAATTATTGAATATATGAACTTAGATACTGATGGAAAGCGTTCTCTTTTTTTTAATGATTCTAAATACAAAATGGATTCTGCTTATTCTAGTTCAAAAAATATTAATCAACTAATTCAGTATAAGAATTATAATCAGAATTTAAGTTATAAAATTTTTAAAGATTATAAAATACCCAAGATAAATTTCTATTCAAAGAAATTCAATATAGATATTTTAGTAGAAGAAAAGGAATTACCAAATTGGACTTTGGTAGATGAATTTTCTGTAATAAATACATATAATTGTCAAAAAGCATATACAGAATATAAAGGTAGGATTTGGTATGCATGGTTCACAAAAGATATTCCAATAAGTGATGGGCCTTATAAATTTACAGGTCTACCGGGCTTAATAATAAGAATACACGATAAAGAATTAAATCACAGATTTGATTTGGTTCAGGTAATCAATATTAAAGTCCCTTTTATAGAGATACCCAAAAAAGTAAAAATAATGACTCAATCACAATATAATGAGTTAGAGAAAAGAAATATTAATATTAGAACTGATGTCCTATTTACAAATGTTACAAATAATACAGTAACAGTAGCACTAAATAACGGAACTATAATGAATTTTGCAAAAACCAAGAAGTCCAATGTAGATAATGAAATCATAGAAAAAAATCGGCATACTAATAATCCTATAGAATTAATTACGAATTAAGATTTATTAAAGAGTTCTTTTAATGCCTTGCTCATTATTGTTTTGATTTTGTTTCTTTGTAATCAATAATGAGGTTACCCACAGAACATACACTATTCAATACCCATATCAGTACGCTTTCAGTGTATGAGTTGCTGAAACATACCCAAAACGGAAGTTTTATGGAGAACAGGGATTTCCAGAATATTTATCCCATTGCTCTCGAGCTGAATGTTGGAGTATTTAGCAAAAGTAATTCGGTAGCTGATTTTCCAAGAGTTTCAGTAAGCCAGATCGGAAATGATGTTATTTCATCCTGTTCCTGTGATCATGATAACCAAAAGCTATGTCAGCATCAGGCGGAAATTATTCATGGTATTCTTGAGCAGGAAGATTTCCGTATTTTTTATGATAACAATCTTCGTCGTAAAATACTGGTGAGATCAGCCAAAGAATATGGGTTAGAAAATGAATCTAACCTGGATGCTTATTTTCAATTGAGCCATAAGGATGGAAAGTTGAGTATTGAAAGTAAAATAAAGGAACTGCTTAAAATGGATGAACAGGTTTTTAAAAAAGATCTTATTCCGCAACAGCAATCCCTTATCAAAAAATTAGCATCTCATGAAACCGACAAAAAACAGATCCTTGTTATTGGCAGACACCGTTATTACAATCAGCTGAGTTTTTTGCTCATGGAATCGGATATAACGCAGACTGGAAAAATTAAAAATCCTGTGAGCACTGTAGATCCGATGAATCTGATATGGAAATCTGAAAATCCTTTGGCTGTTAAATTTTATACCGCCCTTGTTGTTTTTCAGAATAAATATAATGAAGACAATACAGATACAGAACTGGATGCCTTACAGCAGATTATTAAGAATCCATTAGAATTAGATACCTTTTTTCATGACAGGGATATTTCTGAAACCATTTCCGCAAAATCTCTGATTCCTGTTGATGTAAAAGTTTTAAAAGCCGAGATACAGTTAACTGTTTTTAAAAAAGAACCGTTTTTTGAAATCACAGGAGAGCTTGTTTTCAATGATACCTCGCTTCCTTTCAGCAATGTGGTGATTCGCCATGAGCACTTTGTATATCATCAGCAAACTTTCCATTATGTAAATAATCCTGATCTGCTTCGGGTGCTTAAGTTTTTCAAGGCTAACAATGAAATCTTATTGATTCATTCTTCCAAATATGAAGAGTTTTTTCAGAATGTTTTGGCTCCTTTAGAAAATCTGGTTCATATTAATTACAGTTATATCCGTAAAGCTACTTTGGTGGAGCTTATTGAGAAAAACTTTGTGGTAGAACGTATTGTTTATCTGAATCAGGAAGGTAACTTCATATCCATTATTCCCGTAATGAAGTATGGAGAGGTGGAAGTTCCTGTTTATTCCAGAAAGCAGATATTTGATACTGATCAGAACGGAAACGAATTTAAAATAGAACGCGATTACAATGAAGAAATTGCCCTCACTTCGGTGATCATGAATCAGCATCCGGATTTTAGCGAACAATTAGAAGGACATGAATATTTCTATCTGCATAAAGATAAGTTTTTAGACGAAAACTGGTTTTTAAATGCCTTTGAAATATGGCGGAATGATGGGATTACCATTCTTGGATTTAATGAAATTAAAAATAATAAACTCAATCCTCACAAAGCCAAAATAACTATAGAAGTTAATAGTGGAATTGACTGGTTTAATGCTAAATTAAAAGTTCAGTTCGGAAAAAAGAAAGCCACTCTGAAACAAGTACACCGGGCTTTGAGTAACAAAAGTAAATTTGTACAGCTCGATGATGGCTCTCACGGAATTTTACCGGATGAGTGGATTGAAAAAATTACCCGATATTTTCAGGCAGGAGATATTGATGAGGATTTGCTTAAAATTCCAAAGATCAATTTCACAGAAATATCCGAATTATTTGAAACAGAAATGTTAAGTGTAGAAGTACAGAATGAAATTACAACTTACCACCAGAAATTTTCAAAGATAAACAGGAGTGAAGTCCCGGTTCCTGCAGAATTGAATGCTGAACTCAGAGATTATCAGCGTGAAGGGCTGAACTGGCTGAACTTTTTAGATAACTTCAATTTCGGAGGATGTCTTGCCGATGATATGGGATTGGGAAAAACGGTACAGATCATTGCTTTTATATTATCACAACGGGAAAAATACGGGCACACAACCAATTTGGTGGTCGTTCCGACTTCTTTATTGTTTAACTGGCAGGAAGAAATAGAAAAATTTGCTCCTTCTCTAAAAATACTGACTCATTACGGAGCAGAAAGAGAAAAAAGCATTACAAAAATGCAGGAATATGAGATCGTATTAACCACGTATGGAATGGTATTATCTGATATCCGTTTTCTCAAAAATTTCCGTTTCAATTATATATTTTTAGATGAATCCCAGGCGATTAAAAATCCTAATTCGGAAAGATATAAAGCTGCCCGTTTGTTGCAGTCGAGAAACAGAATCGTGCTTACAGGAACACCTATTGAAAACAATACCTTCGATCTCTACGGACAACTTTCCTTTGCCTGTCCGGGACTGCTGGGAAGCAAGCAGTATTTCAAAGATATTTATGCCATTCCGATCGATAAATTTGAATACAGCAAAAGAGCGCTGGAACTTCAGCAGAAAATAAAGCCTTTTATCCTGAGAAGAACCAAAAAACAGGTTGCCAGTGAATTACCAGAAAAAACAGAGATGGTTATTTATTGTGAAATGAATGCAGAACAACGCAAAATCTATGATAATTATGGACAGGAACTGCGTGAATTTATTTCTGCAACCGATGATAATGAGATCACAAAAAACAGCATGCATGTTTTAACGGGATTAACGAAACTTAGGCAAATCTGTAATTCACCGGTACTTTTAAAAGAAGGTCATTCAGGAAACAATGCCGTGAAGATTGAAATCCTTACTGAACAGATTGAAAATAAATCTAAAGAGCACAAAATCCTGGTTTTTTCTCAGTTTGTAGGAATGCTTGATCTTGTTAAAACCGAATTGGAGAAAAAAAATATTCCTTTTGAATACCTGACAGGTCATACAAAGGATAGAGGAGCAAAAGTAGAGAGTTTCCAGACCAATCATGAAGTTAGGGTATTTTTGATCAGCTTAAAAGCGGGTGGTGTAGGCTTAAACCTTACCGAAGCAGATTATGTCTATCTTATTGATCCTTGGTGGAATCCTGCCATTGAAAATCAGGCGATCGATCGAAGTCATAGAATCGGACAGACGAAACATGTAGTGGCAGTTCGGCTGATTTGTACGGATACCGTAGAAGAAAAAATCATGAACATGCAAAAGAAAAAACATAAGCTGGCTCAGGATTTAATTAAAACGGATGCTTCTTTCTTTAATAGTCTGTCTAAAAATGAGCTTCTTGAAATTCTGTAATCGGTAATTATTTTTTCTGCATCTTACTGATTTCTTTCAGATAGTTCTGATAATCGGAATAAGGTTCATGAGTCCTGCTATTGGGCTTAAGATAAAGAATACCATTTCTATTGTCCAGTATCATATTGAAATGATTTAAAACTTGAAATGATTTAAAACCTGATTTCCCAATAAGCTGGTTCTTTCTTTAGGTTTACGGGGATCGGCTGCGTTGGTAACAATGTCTTTAAAATGAACTCCGGAAATCGTTGCATTAAGACGTACTATTTTTTTATCATTAATGGTCGTTAAAGGAACCAGTTGTTCCCAATAATCCTTTTTTGAGGTGAAATCTTCTCCAAGTACCATAGTTCCGTCTCTTCCGGTATCAAAAAGAAACCAGAAATCGTAATTTTTATTGTTGTGACTCAATTTTACATTGAACTTTGGTCTGTCCTGCTCATAAAAAACAGGCTGTTTTTTGAAACCTTTAGTAGAAGGAAGTTGGGAATGAATGATAAATTGTTTTTTATCGTAATCTATTTCAATGATTTTATCTTGAAAAGACTATTTCCAATGATAATATCTTCTTTATCCTGCATATTCCTGGCCTCAGTTAAAGAAATTCCTTTCCAGTGTAGAGCTGCTAATTTTAGCTCATTATCAAGGCTTGTCCTTTCTTGATCAATTCCGTTTGTATTGCTTACAAGAGTCTGAGAAGTAAAAGAGAGTCCTAAACGTTCTAAAGATTTAGTATTTACAACACTGGTTCCCGCTCCCAAATCCAATTGAACCGTAACTGATTTTCCATTAATAAACCCATCAAAATAAATCCTTGAACCTATCAGTTTAAACGGAATAATTTGAGGGAAAGAATTCTTGGAAATTAAACGAGCAGGATTGGGAGATTGTGCAGATGAAATTCTCACATGGCAACTGTCTTTTTTGTTAAGAACAACTATAAATCATAGTTTTTTCCAGGATGCGTACGAAAGGTTAAGCTTCCTTTATCTGTTTTCCGAAAGTTCTTGTTGTGTAAGGTTCAATTGTTCTCTTATTGCCAGTAATTTGTTCATGCTGTTTTTTGTAAAATTATAGATTTTATTCTTACAAAGGAATTTTTATGAGAGGGATAAATTGTAGAAAATATAATTTTCTGTCGTATAATTTCTACCTTTGTTTCTTAATTTTATTGTTTTGAGCAAGATATTAATCATCGATGATGAAGAAAAGATCAGAACGCTTCTTTCAAGAATTATTGAACTGGAAGGTTTTGAAATATTTCAGGCTTCTGATCTGAAGAACGGAAAAAAAAGACTGGAAAACTCAGATATTGATGTCGTCATCAGTGATGTGAAACTTCCCGACGGAAGCGGAGTAGATTTTTCCAAAAATATCAAAGAAAATTATCCCTGGATTGAAGTTATCCTTCTTACTGCATTCGGAAATATTCCGGATGGAGTTCAGGCTATAAAGAACGGAGCATTTGATTATATTACCAAAGGCGACGATAATAATAAAATCATTCCTTTGGTGTATAAAGCGACAGACAAAGTAAATCTGAACAGACGACTTTTGCAGCTTGAAAAACAATTGGGAGATAAGCAGTCTTTTGATAACATTATTGGCAAATCTAAAACAATAGAAGCGGCCATTACTTCAGCCAAAAAAGTTGCTGTAACGGATGCGACGGTGCTTTTAACAGGAGAAACAGGAACCG
>JBCNMJ010000114.1:0-12600 GCA_039594975.1 Chryseobacterium sp.
CATCCGTATAATCTCTATAATATTTATATCTTACATCGCTGAAGCTGATCAAAGCTTCTGATGCGGTCGCTCCTTTTTTACGCAGCGTTATCAGATCTCCGTCTGTAGTAACTCCGGCTCCCTGTGCAATTAAAATAGTCTGAAGGAAAGAATTATCTGGTCCTGCTTTTTTTACCATCTCAACTTCAGTTGGTAAAAGCAAATCTGTGTATTCTGATTTAAAACCACATACTACTCCTACACCACTCAATCGTGTTCGTGACAGCCTGTCTTGGTCCTCGAAATAATCTATAAATTCATTGAGTTGCCCTTCGGTTAGAACCTGATTTTCGTTGAACTTCCTATATTGGGTTGTTACATTATCTAATTTAGTATTCATTGTTTGTCAATTTTTATATGTTTGATTGTCCTAATATGATTTTTCCGTCTAAGTCGTCATCATCTTCCATTGCACAGTCCAAAAGTCTTCCCGGTCGGTAAATATTGTTCAGATTGGTAAGAGCAATCAGTAAATCATGAATGCTGTTTCCAAGATTAGCAGTATTGTTTTTCGACTTATCTGAAAGGTATTTTTTAAAGGCAACTTCAAATTCCGCAAGGTCATTCTGAGCCGCTTCTTTTTCGCTCAGCCGGTCTCCTACCCAGCAAATTTTTGCCAGAACATGGGCCGGAATTTCTTGTCTAATGACTGTTTCTGCATAGCGTCTAAAATCAGGATCCTGAAAACGATAAGCAAAACCCGGAAGTACTACACTCACTCTGTAAGAATAAGGATCGAAAACATCTGTTTCACAGTCTTCTTCACACGAAGACATGAACGCTTCCGAATATTCCACCGATTCTGTTGCTGAATCTTCGGTTTCAATATCGTACATCACTTTGAAGGTTTCTTCTATCGACATACAACCAATGCCACCCACGATTTTATAATCTTTAGCCGTTGGTTTCAGTAATAAATGCTCAATAAGAAAAATTCCTTCTTCCGTAAAATTGTATTTAAAATACTTTACCGTCTCCCTAATTCCATTTTTCAGTTCCTGCAGCGTAGAGTAAGGATTGGTTTTTTTATGAGTCGCAATCACATTTTGCTGTTCGGTATCATCTATCACTTCAAAATAATAATTACCTCCCAACGAAATACGGATTTTTATATTTCCAATTAAACAGTAATTATCCAGGCAGTTTCTTAGCTTTTCTATGGTATCAGGATCTTCTTCATCTAATTTCTTCAATGCATTTTCCAAATCTTCCTGGTCGATTTGAATCGTTTGATAAATTGCTTCATTAAGGTTTTTGGTTGCGGCATATTCAATCTGATAAGTATTGACAGATGATAAGATAATATTGTTCTCTGCATCTTTTATTTTCCAGGTGTAGCTTGCCTTCCCTTCACTATTTTCTGTTTTGATAATCGAAACCGGTGATTGGGATAAGCTCCTTTGCTGATAATTTTTAATTCCCAACAAACGGGCTATTCTTTTCTGTACCCCGGAAATATTATCCGTATTCCAAAGATCCGAATCTGCAAACAGGGTATAATTATAACCTAATCCGCGGTCTTTGCTTAATGATTTGTACTCACTTAAGAATTTTTCTTTGTTACTCAGTACAATTTCATCGGTAGATTTTCCATATAATGATTTCATTAAGAAAGTATAGTCACTGAATGTTTCAGCAAAACGGGAAATCAAATGATCCAAAACTTCATTTCGGCGTTCTACACTATTATCCAGCTCCTCATACAGGGAATCTGTAAGTTCATCATCATTTTCAGGATAGTTAGGAACCAATTCATCAAAACCTTTAATATTTTTAAGAGCCTGTGTAAAGAATGTTCTTTTTAAACCACCATTAATACTCAATACTTCTTTCACTTTTTCAAGATGTTTGAAGTAACCGGCAAGTATCTGATCAAAAAACAATAAATATCCTTTTAACTGTTTTGCCAAAGCTTCTCTTTCGGGAGTCTTATTTCCTATAATCCCTGATATTCCGACTCCGTAAGTATCCGGAAATTCATTTAAGATAGTAGCATAGTTAGCTATATCATAAGAAGTTCCCTGTGGTAAAGCCAATTCTTTATTTAATCTGGCATTATCTCTCAATACCTCTTCTTCTCTTTGAAGGGTGTCTAAATAATCCTGAACTTTTTTATCATTGATATTTAACGGAAGAGAACCTTTACTGTAGCTAAATGAACTTAACTCACACAATTCCGGTTTTCTACCTTTTTCAATGCAGATCAGCCAATCGTTGGTTTGTTTGATCACATTATCACAACCTGCAATAGAGATTTCATGGATTTCTTTAACACCATCAATTTTCATGATTTCACTGATGATATCGGAAACGCGGACTTCTCTTCTTAATTGGCTTTTTTTAAGTTCTTCAGTATCAATAAAACCATTATCCAGGAGTGGTCCTTCAAAAATCTGATCTGTAGTCAGCCCTTTTTCAAGCATTTGTTTTAATGAATAAAAATGGACTTCCGGAGATAAGTAATTATTGATCGTTCTTATTACTTTGGCATGCACCAGCTCTTCATCAGCTTTGTTTACCAATCCGATACGGGCACATACAGCGACTTTCTGAGTTTCAACTTCTTTAATTTCTGCTAAATCTTCACAAAGGCTTCTATTGGCGTGATAGCGATCTAATATCTGAGTTTTGACATTCGATTTTTCGCATCCTGTACCTACTTTATCAATATCTTCAGCATAATCTACATACAGATCATACAATCCTTTTATATTGAAGCCCTGCGTCTTTTCCCCAATAGGTTTAAAATCTATCTGCCCTGTTTTACAATCCACATACAATGTTTCATTTTTAGGAACCAACCAACAGTTGCGAATGGGTCTTTTATGCCCCGCCACTGAACTGATATCTATAAATAGCTTTCTGTAATCAAGCTCGTTAAGAGGTCTGGAAGGCAAAATTTCTGTAGCTTTTAGAAACTGCGTATGAATATCTTTATCTACATCTTCGGATGCTAAGATATCTTCCATATTCAGATTCATTCTCATCCCAAGATCTGTTATGGCATAGCTCAACACTTCTAAAGTGGTAATACCGGGATCGTGGGAGTTATAATCTGTCCAAAGTTTTCCTCCCAGCTCTTCTATGTATTCAATACCTGTTCTGCGTAGAAAATGAAAATCGGTCTGATCTCCGGTTTCTATATTTTTTGATATACTAATGTGCTTATTTTCTGACATAATTATGTTCTCTTCTTTTTATTATTAAATACATACCTGATCTGTAATCGTAATCTTATGCTGTTTCGCAGATACCAGGATAGATTTCGGATCCACTTCGATTAAAGATTGTCTTTGCAAAACATTATTCACCAGTATTTTGATCTCATCGATATAATCCACATAGTACAGCTGCTCCAGGTAGCTTACCAGTTGATTGACATTCAATTCTACATTAAAATCAATGTCCTTAGAGTCTGTAAAAGCCCAGGGAGAGATATATTTTTTAATATCTTCATCTAATTGTCTGATATAGAATGTTTCGTCGTACTGTTCGAAAAATTTAACCTTTGCTTCTATTTTGACTTCTTTATAGTTAGGATTAATCACCTGAGCAGTAACATGCATCGTATTTAATTCATTTACATAATTTTGAATTCTATTCAGGCTAGCCCTGCTTACTCTTGGCTGGTAGATATCAAAAGCATTTTTATTTTTAATATTCGGTACCACCATCAGGGTAACGTGCCCGGGAGACATATATGAAGTTTCAGAAGTGTGGTTTAAGCATTTTACCTTAAAGACTTCCGGGAATTCCTGCAATACTAAACTTTCATAATCCCATTGCGTGATTGCCCTGTGTTTATGTCTCAGCCGTTCACTTACGCGTCTGTAAAACTCGGCATCCGCTTCCTTGTATTTACCATCGAATGAATTATAAGGCTGATTAACCGATTTTACCTGAGGCACTCTGGTAATAAGCTTCTTAATGGTATTGGCTTCTAAGCCGTTATTTAAGTGGGACAAATCATTATCCTGATTCTGGAATGTTGCCAAAACAGCCTGAGTATATATTCCCTGAACTTTACATACGGCATCATAGCTTCTTCTTGATTTACCCCTGATCCAGACTAATCCATCGGTGAATCTTGTGTGGTTGGTATTGATATCTTTAGGAATTTTAAACTTTACAATACCTGATTCCAGGAACTTTCTCGTTTCGTTTTTCAGCATATTTTGTGAAAGGTCGATCCATGTATTTCCGGACAGGATATGCCATTCGATGAACTCTTTTTCATCGAAAGTATCCACTAAAGGGTTCTCACTTCCTTCCAGCATCTGGATCAGCAGGGAAACGGTAGTTTGCGGTATCGCTTCGAGACCGATGTACAATTCGCCTCCATTTTCATGTACCGGAATGATGCTTTTCGTTTCAGTTTCTTTTTCATATTGTCCGAATACGTCTTCGTGGTACAACTGTACACCTTTGCTTTTGGCAACTTTTCCGTCCGAATCTTTATCTAAATAAGAATATGCAATTTCTCTTGCACTGTAGCTTAGTTCGATATCTTCCGCGAAAGGAATATATGGTTCGTTCGGAACAAGCTTATTTTTACTGGGATCACTGGATAATGCCAATGTGTATAATTTAGGGTATACATCCTGTAATGCCGACTGGTTGAGCGTCAACCTGATTGCCTCGCTCGTTCCGGGATCCGTATTGGTGTTTAGAATGGAAAATTGTGTTTGATATCCGTTTTCTATTTTTCTGAACAGTTCAATATTATTACCTTTCTCGCGCCACACCTCTTTTTCCAATATTGCTGTATCTGCGGTGAAATAAGCATCTGAACGAACAACTGAAGGGCCTTCCAACGATTCAAATTGTTTTACACTGATATTTTGATTCGGCTGAATCACATATCCGCTGTATAAATTGGTTATTGAGTCCGGTGTGTTTTTCCAGTTGATGATGATCGCTGCATTTTCCCATTTCTTGGAAAACATTTCAGGATATTTGATGTAGAAATTAGATCCTTTAACCGGTTGTGCAGTGAACGGATAATACGGTTTTTCAGCATTCAGTGAGCTACTATCGTTTTCGATCTGAAGAGATTTTACTCCCTTTACATCTACAGCTACTTCTACATTTTTTACCGACTTTTCTGAAAGAGCTTCGTAGATATCGTAATACTGCGGCCCTTCGATTATGAATCTTACTACAGGAAAATCCGTCTGAAAAGTTTGTAACAGAACATCCTTATTATATTTTACCATGGCAGGAGCCTCTTTGGTTAATGTAAAAGAAAGTACCAGTTGGTCTTCGCTTTTTCTTATACATCTTAAGGGCATTCCGGAGAGCCATTCTTTTTCTCCGCTGCAAAAGACTTTAATATTGTTTTCAATATCTCCGGCTGATAAATTCTGAAATTTCTGTGCTGAGTTTTTATTAAAGTCTATTGTAAGCGTCACTGTTCGTTCACCTTCGTTCAATTCAAATAATGAAGAGGCGACCGAAAAGCCCAGTTTAGCCGTTGGAAGCTCTTTATAAATAGATTTACCTGAAATTGTTTCATCAGAATTATATCCAAACGGCCACCAATAATTGCTGTCTTCCGGCAATTTATCTCCCAGACCATCGGCTGTGTTGGCAACCGGAGCCATTTTCAGTTCTCCTTTTTCAACATCATTTAGGAAACTTTTGAGCTCGACTACTTTTGCCTGATTGGCAATAAGCTCTTCGCCTGTTTTGTAAATACGTTTTTTTCCGTTCGCATCTTTATCACCATCCAGCAATGTACCGCTTGGTACTCTTTCCTGAATTGCTTTTTTGGCCAATTCAAAAATCACATAGACTTTGTCTTCTTTGGCATCATTTTTTTCAATCTGAAGAATTTCATTATAATAGAAATCCAGATGCCTTTTTGTCAAATTATTGAAGGCTTTTTTTGAGAAATCCAATAATTTTAAAAAACAAACAAATAAGGTGAGGTGAGGCGTTAAATTACTGTCTTGTTCAAACTGGGAAATAAGGTCTGCAACCTGTTTTTTCATACTTTTATACTCCACGCTTTCTCTCCGCGGAATTGCATGAGCATCGTCACCTAAGAAGAAGTTTCCCCAGTTTCCTTGCGGTGTTGTATGATCACCTTTGCCAAAATATTTTACACGCTGTGCAAAATTGTTCGCGAATAATAGCCAATCAAACAAATCGAAATCGTGTAATTCAAGATTGCCAGGATCTAATTCTGCTAAAAAGCGCTGCATTTGTGATTTTCCTTCACGATAATGTGAAAATGTATCTGTTTTTTTCATTTGTTTATATTTATCTTTCTATGGTCAGATGCAATACTTATTGTAATGTTGGTAGTATTCAAAATGGCTACAGACATCCCGTAATCAGTAAATTTCAGTAGCTTCCTCTTTATAAAAAGGAAAAACAATATTGCTTCTTGTATTCGTATTTCTTACTTCGTAGTCAATTTTTATTAACACTTCGCCTTCAAGTTCTTGCTGGGTATCAATGTCAATACTTAAAATGTTTATTCTAGGTTCGTGATATAAAATCGCACGTTCGATGATTCCTTTCATCTGTGTAATAAGCGTTAAATCTAACGGCTTAAAAAGCATTTCCTGCAAATCACATCCATAGTCCGGAAACATTACTCGTTCTCCCGGACGTGTTGACAATAAAATAATAAGGCTATTATTGATGTCTTCCACATCGGTGGTCATTACCAGTTTTCCTTCAGTTTCATTAAACTCAGGCGGAAAGCTCCAGCCTATTCCTAAAAAATCTGTATTTATTTTCATACGTTATTTTGTATTATATTTAGTTGTAACATCTTGCATCTGTAGCATAGAGTTTGGGTTGTTCTAACCGTTTTATTATTGATGTTTATTTAAATGGCGTTATTATCATATAAAACCTTTCTCTTATTATCCGCCTATTAAAACAGTAGCTTCACCTGCGCTTATTACGCCTCCATGAGCGGTAGAATCTCCCATTCTTGCGGCAGGTTTTCCGCCTATCAAAACACTTGAAGAACCTGATGCAATAGTATCTACAGGACCTGTACACACTGCTTTGTCTCCTACTCTGGCTGCGGGTTTTCCACCGATCAGCACAGTAGGTTCTCCTGCAGGGATGATGGGTCCGCCTACATGCGGAACATTTCCTGTCACCATAGGACAGGTATGCATATCTGTAATTCTTGCTGCCGGTTTCATGATTAATTGATTTTAACTTGAGATCCTTTTACAACAGTCACTGCACCTGATTTAAGTTCAGAACCTGAGCTTCCTTCTGCTTTTAACTGAGCACTTGCTTTGATATTGATATTAGTACCTTCCATCTTGATGTCGCCTTTTGCTTTCATCTTGATGTCTTTCCCACTTTCTATACTAATACCGTCTTTATTAAGCGTAATGATATTGGAATGTTCATCTTCTATTTTAATGATGTCTGCATCTTCATCCAGGATCACTTTTTTTCCTTTTGGTGTTTCAAGGGTGTAAGAGATTTTGTCGTCATTAAAGATCATTTTCATTTCGCTTCGGGTGACAAACCCCTTTTCGTTGTTCTCATCAGAAGCTACAAGTGGAGCGGGTTTTGTGCTGCTGTTCAGCATTCCTAACACAACTGCATCGTTTGGATCGTCATTAATGAATCCAATGATAACCTCATCTCCGATTTCCGGTCTGAAAAACGATCCTCTGTTTTCTCCTGCATCCAGTGTAGCAACTCTTGCCCAAATTCCTTCCTCTTCGTTATTGATGATTGGGATTTGTACTAAAATTCTGTCTTCCCCATCCGGATCCGATTCTAACTGTGATACCACACCGATATGCAATCCGCTTATGGAAGGAATAATTCCTGAGCCCGGCATTTCGCTTACATCATAAGTTTCTGAAAACCATGTTGGAGAAAGCCCAAACTGAGCATCTACCAGCCAGTTTCCATCGGCTATTTCATGACGGACACCTGTAACGTATATTTTTCCGTTAAATCTGTTTCCTACTCCCTGGAGCGTTAATGAAACTCCCGGTTTTACAGATGGAATTCCCTGGAATTTTACTCTTCCTCTTGTTTTAGCCAATTGCTGAAAGGTTGCTTTTGCATCACTCCAATCTTGTAGTTCGTTTTGAGTAAGATTTCCGCCATGCTTAAGCTGAAGATCTTCAATTCCGAAAACTTTCGCTAAATCTCCGGATGAAAGATTTCCATTCAGGTTAATGGCCGGATCCTGAGCTTCCACTTCTGTCAGTTCCTGATCGGTATAGCTCCAGGTTTTAGCTGTAATTTTGTTGAATTGATCTCTTGCGTCAATTTCACCATCAAACTCATGTACAGAAGATCCGTAAACAACAGTTTCCACTTCTTTTCCACTAAAATCAGGTTTCGCTATTTTCACCGTTCCGTCTTCAACAAAACAAAGTTTCCCGTTTGCCTGTGCTCTGGTTAACATAAAATCCCAATCAGAAGCCTGATACTGGACCAGTTCTTTATGTGAATTTGAAGTAGCTTCAACATCGGCAGTCGCACCGCTATTACCGATTAATTCTTCAATGATATCACTGTCTTTACTGTCGTAGAAATACTTACTTTTTCTTCCTAAAGTCATTTTTACAGCCTTATCTCTGCATTCTATGATCAGGTAAGAAGAGCCGCTTCTAACTTTTATATTATGTTTTACAACAACTCCTTTAAAAATGGTTTCTTCTTCAGAGTGATATCCTGCTGTAATTTCAATTTCTTTTCCGGGTATTAACAGTTCTTCATTACTTAGTTTAAAATCTTGCTCTGGTACACTTCCATCTAAAATAACGATGCGGGCATAAGGAATTCTATTGACTTCTTTTTCTACAACAATGCTTTTAACTCCGTATTTACCAGGCAATTCAGCACCTCCGGACATAACCTTAAACGTTATCAGATCTGGATTTTTTGCTGTTTTTATGTATCCGCTATTGTTCATGTTATGATATTTTTTCTATAGGTGGAAAGTAGAGTTCACTCCCTGGTTTTAATTGCCTGAAATTGATAAGACCATTTGCCTTAGCAACTTCCAGATAGTATTTAGAATCTCCGTAAATTCTTTCTGTCATTAAGGGTAATGTATCTCCGTCTTGTACTGTTCTTTTATGGGTAAGATCCGGAGAAGTTGTTTTTGCAATTTTTGCGGCAAGTTCTTTACTAATTGATCCACCGAAATTTGCTTTTCCGATAGCTCTTAAAGGAGTCCCATCATTATTAAATAATTTATAATCTATTGTAAATTCGTTAAGTATTCCCTTAAATTCAAATTTCCCCCAAATAATGATGACATTATACGGTTTATGAATTGTACCATCATATTGGCCAGTTGCTTCATAGAAATCGTACAGTTGCTGGGTAACAGATGTTTTACTGAAAGGATCTTTTTTTCCTAAACCTTCCTTTATCTTATTTATAAGTTTATTACCTGGGTTATCTTTCACTACTCCTGTACCGTCAAATAAAAATTCCAATTGTAAAGACGGAGCGGAAGTCTTATCAAATTTTTGTTCACCATCGCTTGCCCCGCTTGCTTGTTCTTTATTAAAATCGTTTTTACGTGTAAAAGAAAACCCAGTTGGATTAATAAGAGCTTTAAAAGCCCCTCTGGTTTTTATTTTTTTGTAACTAGAATCCTCGTAAGAATCTATTTTTACTTTCATAATTTCTCCTCCCATTATCTTTCTTTTTTACGTTTTTCAATATTTGACATTTGTTCTACGCTTTCACTAATTGCCCGCATAATTTTTGCTTCATCAATTGATGTTGCATTTGTTGTTGCTGCTGCTTTTTCATCCACATTTATTTTAATGTGAAGCTCTTTTATTTCTATTGGCATTTCGTTTTGTTTTTTAATCAATTATTAATATTCAAAAACACTAATAACCAATGATTTAACATATTTATTTTTAAAAATCTAAGCACATAAAGAGTGTGTTCAGTCTTGCTATAGACCAATCTGTTATTATGTATCTGAAAAATTTTGCTGAATGTTATCTGAAAACTAACACACTTCCCGTGCTTAGATTAGATTTAGAAATTACAAGCCTAAGCTTGCTAATGATGAGGGTATTGTGAAATATCTGTATTTCAGTTCTATGGTTTCAATAGCAAGTTTGCTTTCTTCTGCATTGAATTCTGAAACTTCCCATTTTACAGGATATGCTCCAACTACATTCCAAACCATTAAAGGTGCTGTAGATTGCAGACCTCCTGAAAGGGTGACAATCAGATCTCTTGGTTCAAACTCGAAGTTTTCCATCGCATTTCTGCACCAGCTGATCAATCCGGAACTTACGATTAATCCACGTTTAAGAACTAAATTAGGATATTTTGGTCTCAAAGGAAGCTGATGAGTAAATCTGTTTTCGCCTCCTTCGGCATATTCTTCAGTTGGAATTTCTGTTGATAAGCCGGAGATAGATTGAAATCTGGAGTCAATACCCTCTGTTGTCGAGATCCCATTAACAATAAAAGAGAAACTGGTTGGAGGATATAAAAGAGCCATGATTAGTTATTTTCGATAGTTAATCCTTCGTGTGCAATTTCCAGCGTTTCAATGGCAACCTCATTACCTTCTGCTTTCAGATCTGTCGGGTTCATTTTTAACGGGAATGCATTTTTTACTTTCCACGTTACTGCCGGCTCTCCATTCTCATCCAAAAGAGAGATTGTAATCGATCTTCTCTCTACCGTATTCAATTGAATTGTCTGAAACCATTCAAAAAATTCGTTATCACTTTTGAAAGTCCCTCTCTTTAAAGTAATGTTACTGAAAGTTTTCAGTCCAGGCATTTTAATCTTGCTGAAATCAGGACTTGCTCCATGTCTGTATTCAATTAAAGCAGCTTCGGCATTTAATCCGCTCACCTCCTGGAATCCTACTTTTGTTCCGCCCCAATCTACTTCAAAGGCAAACTTTACTAATGGATATGTACTCATAATGTATGTATATTTATTGTTATTAATTTATTTTATGCTTCCTGTAATTTGTGTGAAAAACGTAACACAATAAATTCCGCCGGACGCACTGCTGCCATCCCGATCTCGATATTCATTCTTCCTTCCAGGATATCCTGAGCAGACATGGTTTTGTTTAAACCTACACTTACATAATACGCTTCTTCAGGCTTGCTTCCTGCCAAAGCTCCGTCCTGCCACTGCTGATTCAGGAAATTCTCGATCATAGTCTGTACACGGATCCATGTATTGGCTGTATTCGGCTCGAAAACGAAACGTTCTGTTGCTTTTTTCACAGATTCTTCCACCATGTTGAAGAAACGACGTACAGAGATATATCTCCATTCATTGCTGTTTCCGTCTAAGGTTCTTGCGCCCCAAACCAAGGTTCCTTTTCCTGTGAACGTTCTGATCGCGTTGATTGATTTTCCGGCAGTTGGATCTACGTTAAGACTTTCCTGGTCTTCGTGAGAAATTTTCACTGTTGGTGCTACTACATAGTTAAGCCCAACATTAGCCGGCGCTTTAAATACTCCGGAAGTACTGTCTACTTTAGCATACACTCCTGCCATTGCAGATGATGGAGCCATTATCACTCTGTTAGATTCGATGGCATTTTTAGCCAGATTATACAATTCAGAATCATAAGTTTTCCAATGCTCTAAAGTCTGACCTTCAACCGTAATAGCTGGATCATAGCTATAAGTTAAAACTGTTTCTAATTTTGGATAATAAGCAGCTCCATATTTTAGACGCTCTCCGCTTGGTCCAGAACTAGGACCTGAAGTTCTAAATGTAGAAATATCTCCAAGAACATCCATAATAACGAATCTGTCTTTCAAATCTTCTGCCTGATCTAAAGCTAAATTATACAATTGATAAGCATTTGCTGTAGATAAACCTTCAGCATCCGGGAAAACAATAAGAGTTGGTTCGTCTTCTTTTTCCAATGTATCAAGACTTGCTTTTAAATCAGGCTGTTTCGCTACTCCATCTGATGGGTATAATCCTGCAGAAACAATATAACATGGTCCTCCACCATTAGCAAAATACATTTGCATAGCATAATACATTTTAAAAGGACTAGGTGTTGCTAAAGTCGCAGTAACAGTCCTTGGCTTAATTGGAGGTGTTGTAGTTGCAGCAGCTACAGTAAATGTGAAAGCTTCATTTTTTGCTTTTCCGAAAAGCGTTTCGTACTCCAACATAGAAGAAATTCTTGTCGGCTCATTTTTTGGCCCTTTTTCAGTATATCCGATAAAAGCAGGAATAGCTGTTTCTACTTGTGCTACAGAGGGTGGGAATTTTGAAATTTCTTCTACGTAGACTCCGGGTGTTTTGTAATTCATTTTTTTAAATTTAAAGTTAATATTAGTTATTTTCGATAGTTAATCCTTCGTGTGCAATTTCCAGTGTCTCAATGGCAACCTCATTACCTTCTGCTTTCAGATCTGTCGGGTTCATTTTTAACGGGAATGCATTTTTTACTTTCCACGTTACTGCCGGCTCTCCATTCTCATCCAGAAGAGAGATTGTAATGGATCTTCTTTCTACCGTATTCAATTGAATTGTCTGAAACCATTCAAAAAATTCGTTATCACTTTTGAAAGTCCCTCTCTTTAAAGT
>JBCNMJ010000115.1:0-12274 GCA_039594975.1 Chryseobacterium sp.
TTCTCCCGTATCTCATAAAGTGATTTTATTAATCTTATGCTTATCTAAAGCTCTTCTGCGCTTACCTACTTCCTCTCGTTTTCAGTGGGGCAAAGATAGAGACTTTATATCTTAGAGTCCAAATCAATTTAACATAAAATTTAAATAAAATTCTAATTGTGGGAAATTTTTAATTTTAAGTTATTGATATAAATATATTTAACCTTAAAATTCAGACTTATCCACAATAACAAAACCAATCAGGTTTATTATTGAAATGTCTCCCTGGCTGATTTTAATGGTGGATATTCAACCTGTTTGAGTATTATATGGTGAAATTATCGTCGAAAGATCGTTGCTTTTAATTGAACTGACACCTATTGCTTATAATATAGCCCCGATCGCAGCATTTGTTTGAGCTCATTTTCTTTTAAAAAGAAAATAGCGAGTGCGGAGAGCGGGATCAAGCTTCTAAAAATAAAAGATTAATTAAGGAATCAAGAATCTATAAAACGAAAATAAAAGCTGTATAGCAGAAGCTGCATTTTCCTAATCAGAAAAATCGCTTGATAAGTGCTTTATAGGTATAGTAACCGATCAAGCATCCAATGGCATCTGCTACAACATCGAGAGTTTCCATGGATCTTCCGAGCCCCATTTCTTCCTGAAAGATTTCTGTAAGGAATGCGTAAATAAGAATAATCTGAAAAAAGTAAGAAAACCTGATTCTAGGAAAGGCAGCCATGAAACAAAAGCCCAACATTGCGAATATACTTAGGTGAAGAACCTTATCTATACCATTGAACATGAACCAATACTCATGATTCTCTTCACCAGGCTTAAGCAGCATATAAGTAAGAAATGCCCAATAAATGGGCAAAATCTTACTAAATATTTTTGAAATTCTATCCAATGATAGCCTGATATTCTTCTGCAGAAAGTAATTCTGAATGATCTGCACCTTCAGCAACTTCTAATTTAATAATCCATCCGGCTCCGTAAGGATCTGAATTTAATAATTCCGGCTGATCTTCTAAGTCTGCGTTAAATTCAATAACTTTTCCAGAAATAGGTAAGAATAAGTCTGAAACTGTTTTTACAGCTTCTACACTTCCGAAAACGTCTCCGCCATTAAGCTCATCATCTACAGTATCTACATCTACATATACGATATCTCCCAACTCCCCTTGTGCGAAGTCTGTAATACCGATTGTAGCAACGTTACCTTCAATCTTAATCCATTCGTGATCTTTAGTGTACTTTAATTCTGATGGTGTGTTCATTTTTATTTTTTTATGCCAACAAATTTATTCAAAATAGATAAATGCTCAAAGGAAATAGAGAAATATTTATTGGGAAGATTAAAGTTGCCGGTTTACAGGGAAAGCTTTAAGCTTATATGAATTTATTCTTCGGCAATCTTACTTTTATTCAGCAATTCATGAAAGGTCTGGCAATTTAATTTTTTTGTACTGTTTTGTTTTCTTTTTATTGTTATATTGAATTTACCGAAATATACCTTTTTTAATTCAGTGTTTGGACATACCAACTTATTAATAATAAAAACACTTGTATTCGATGCTTTGATGCCCTTGCTTTCAGAAAATTCTGTATCGCTTTTGTTCTCAAAGAGAGAAACATATTGATATGTCATTACAAAATCTTTGGTTTCTACTTTTCTCAAAGTTTTGTCCGTATTTTCATAACTTATAATTGCTGTAGAAATAACAGTCCCATTAACCAGAAAGTGAGCCAGTATGGAAGACCAAAGCCCAATATTAAGAACCAACCAGATTAACACTAAAGCCAATCCTGCAGTTCCTAAAATACTCGGATATGAAGAAACGTTTAGTAGATCGTAAAACTTGTAATGCATTAAGCTAAATAGTAAAGCATTTATGAAGAAAGAATATTTCTGAAAATTATTTTTAGCTTTTAATTCAAACAAAATAATGAACAGTATTAATAGGGGAATCAAAAAGTAGCTTTGCTGCATAATCACCAAAAATGCGATCCCAAAGTAGCTTATATATTTTAAATATTTTTTCTCAGTAAAAGCACCCCGAAAAAAAAATTCTTCAAAAAGAGGGGCAATTACAACCCCACTAAGAATCATGGCCGTTACATTATTGATATCATTAAATCTGGTTTCTCTGGAAGATGCATCTGTTATGTTAAAATGATCCAGAATAATTGCAAGAAGTGTAAAGCAAATAAATACAGGAATTCCAATCTTTAATAAATAATTTTCTTTGTAGGTTTTCTTTTTTACGATTTCCATGGTTTTTAGTAAAATAAAAAGTATACTTGAAAGCATACTTTTTTATTGTTTTAATTAATAATATTCGATTTCAAAGGTAATGAAAGCTTCTTTTATTTTCCAAAATATCATATAAAAAACTCCCTTTAATGAATAAAAGGGAGCCATTATAATTTTGAATTTATTTTTTAAAAACCACCGGAATCACCAAATGTAAAGGTTGCTGAAATCCCCGCCCGGATTGTAGATAACGGAAATGCCGTGGATATTTTATATTTTGAAGTTAATTGCTCATAGAACAATCTTAAATTCAGATTTTCGGAAACATTATAATCTGCAGAAAGCTTGATATTCATTACTTTTTGCCCTCCTGTAACCTGAGAATCATTTAGCAGAATATTCATGATACTTGTCTGGCCGTCTCTTAATGAAATATCTCCTCTAATGTTAAGATCACTTCCTTTCGATCTGCTTCCTCTTGAATTGTCCATTCCTAATCTGAAGTTTCGAATAATATATCCTAATCTTACCACATATTCCGTATTGGCTTCTTCAGTAAGGGTATGGTTTACCAATCCTAAAAGCAACATTCTGTTCTTATTATACTGTAATCCGAACTGCATATTGTTTCTCATGGTAACATCTATCCCGATAAGTGGCGAGAAAGATTCCAAGTATGTTGCCTGAGAGAAAGTATAAGGATTGATATAATCTCCATTTACATCTTTATTATTACCTGAAGTAGGAATATTATAATAATCGATACTTGACTGAATACCTGTTGCTGTATACGTTGCACTATAAGCATGTGAAATATCAAATTTAGAAAACTGCCCATTAATAATAGGAATATTTTTCAGTCCTGAATAGGTAATTCTCCAGTTAGGTATTGGCAGTCCTGCTTTTTTAGCGTTCCCGATTGCTTTCGGAGATTTCCCTTCCACAGCAGCTCTAAATGCAGGAATTAAGACATAGGCATTTGCTATACTATGACCTTCTGTAAAGCCGTCTGCATTTAATGGGCCTCCCATCTGCTGAGAAATAGCAACCGCGTTTGCTCTGATCGCCTGATAAATTGCCGCCCCATCTTTGAACGACGTATTAAGGGCTACAACGGTATTGGAATAGGTTACAAAATCGTTTGCAAAAGCGAAATCATGATTAGCATAGGCTAAATTCTGAGGATCATTATACCCTGACTGTGAAAAGTTTCTGTTGAAAGTATGCAGAACATTGAAATCTATTCTAAAATCATTTAAAGGAACAAATTGGAGATCGGCCCTTAATTCTTTTGTTGTCATCTGAATATAAGGATCCGTCATCAATGATGACCTACTTACCCAGCCGTTTTCTACTGCTATTCTTCTGATATCCGATTGTGATCCTAACAGGAATCCCGCAGTAGGCCCTCCTAATGTCTGTCCATATCCATACCAGTTTGGAGCAGAAAGAAGCCCAGGAATCACAGTTCCATTAGTTTCTGTATAATCAAAGTTCAACTGCTTGAATGAAGTCATGAAGTTGGCTATACTCTGCAAAGGCGTTAGTTTGTTTTTAAATTTATAGCTCTTGTATTTATATCTTTTTTTATCCCATGCTAACGTGTATACATTATTCAAAGAATCAATTTCTCTTTTTCTTTTTTGCATTTTGGCAGAAATATTCTGGAAGTATTTAAACTGGCTAAAGAATTTTGGAATGTCCGCACTTGCCTTAGCTGTGATCACATTTGTATTCTGACCAATAGATCCTAAACTTCCTTCCGGACTTGAAAGTAAAGCCGTTGATCTCGCATTCCAGTTATAAGTAAATCCGTATCCCAACTCTGCTTCAACAAAATCCAAATAAGGGAAATACTTGAATGGCAATTGATAGCTTAACTGTACTTTATGATTATACAATACAGGTCTTCCGGCTCTGAATACATTTCCGAAAATTGAACTGTTGTCCATCGTATTTACATCAATGTTATCATTTAATGTTCTGGTAAGCGAGTTCACCTGAAGTTTTAAGGATTTTGTAAGTCCGAACTCTAATCCATACTGCCATCCAAAATAGAAGTTTCTGTTTTTAATCACATCAAAGTTACTTCCGAAATTCCCTGAAAGAATAGATTCAATATCTCTAAATTCAAGCTCATTATAATTTCTGTCAATCTCTGTTCTGAAAGATAGTTTTGTAGGAATCGGATTAAAATTAAACTCTTTTGCCCATCTCAGGTATTTTGTTGATTTTGCGGTATCGCTGATCATTTTATTAAAAGGCCTGATTACCCAAGGTTTGAATGTATAATTATAATCTATATACCCTCTGAAGTACTGTCTGTAATTCTTCTTGGTGTAAATATCCCTGTAATAATCATCATTGTAAACCGCAGTCATGGAAACGTTTTCTATATCGTAGAATTTAGGTTTCTTATTCTGGTTTACTCTTTCTTTATGCATATTCACAACACCAATACTTCTTTGTTGCGTGTACGTTCTCGCTACTTTTTTAAGCTCCGCCTTATTTGCAGCTTTGTTAAACTCAACATCGGTATCCAGCGGGTTGTATTTCGGATCCTCAATAGTTTGAGAATAAGAATAGTTCAATGGAATCTTCATCCCGCTTTTCTCAGGCAATAATTTATCAACATTGATAGCCGTGTTGATACTGAAAGCAGATTGTGAAGACTGGCTTCTTTCTGCCGGTTTAGAGTCTATATTTCCAAAACCTACAGAGCTGTAAGAAGCACTTGTGTTTACCGTTGCGAAATCTCCAAGGTTGAAGTTTAAACTTGCATTTCCGGCATATCCACCATCGTTTTCAATTTCAGAAAGACGGATTTCATTTACCCAGAACACTCTTCCTTTATCATTAATATTTCCTCGTTGCAAATTTCTTACCCCAATCATGATTGTCGTAATATTTCCTAGGGATGGTCTACCTTTGATATAGATGTCTTTATTATCATGGCTGAATTGTGCATCTCTAGTTCTTTCAGTGATATTATTAGGAGACTGTTTATCTCTTCTGATTTTTGCATCTACAAAATCCTGAATTGCAAAATCCACATCGTTTTCCACCGGCCAGATTTCTAACGGAGCTGTTGCCGTATTCGCCGTATATTTTACTGAAGCTTCATATTCATAATAGTTATCTGTAGCATCACTTCCGAAACGGATAAAGAATTTCAAATTGTTATCAACATTAGACGAAATAGGATTATCCAGGTTCTCAGCATGAAGGAAAAGTTTTAGCTTTTTATATCGTCTCATGTCAAGACTTGTATTTTTGAAAACTCCTCTTGCTTCCTGGCTCATGTTCTTTACCTTCATATATAATGAAGCTTCGTTTTGTCTCTGAGCTCCTGCATTTCCACTTAAAACCTGTCTGTTAATTCCCGGAGGAAGTACATATGGAGGCTGGTTCAAACCATTCTCTTCAATGTTCACACTTCCTACTTCGAAATTATCGTTCATTGTAGGGCTTCCTGCTGTACCTTCTGTAGGAGAATCTACTGTTTCACTCGCAATTTTATTCGGATATCTTCTCCAGTCGGAACGAACTAAATCCATCGAACCAAATCTTAAGGTAGATGTATTGTCGAATCCTGTTAACAATAATCTCGCGAATCTCACATTATTAAGAACAGATGGTGAATGATCTCCTTCTGTTGCCACATATTGTGAAACCGGGATTCTGAATAAATACCACTTTACATCGGACGACTGCCCATTCTGGAAATTGGCTTTTACAGTTTTTACGTCTACGATATTATTTTGTCCTAAAGCAAGACTTGCCTGATCTAAGTTGACTTCATACTGGTTGTAATTTTCACTTTGATCTAAATTGTAATCTTTATTAATATCTTCCGCATCCGGAGTTTGTGAAGAAACTTCCAGAGAATTACTTTTAGAGTTTCCTTCCGGACCTCTGAAATATTTATAACGTTCTACGACTGAAGCTGCCTGAGTTCCTGTAAATTTATCTGACATGTAGAATAAGAAATCATCTACAGCTGGGTCAGCTAAATTAGTCACCGGATTTATAAATGTATTTCCAAATCGAGCCGCTTCCTGGTCAGATGTTAAACCATCATATCCTGCATCCTGCACCGTTCTGTCTGTACCTTCACTGGAAAACGCATATAAAACAGGAGGCTGTTTTGGTTGTATTCCCCAATTTGAATTCGTTGTAGTAGATGTTGAAGCTGGTGTCGGAAGTCCGTTCTCATACTGCATAAATCCGTCTTTCAGAATATCTTCGGAGACATTTCCTAAATGTAATAATAATTTAGGTGTATTCCCCGGATTACTTAATGGTTTTCCATCCGCATAAGGGTCCATCAACCAAAATTCAACGTATTCGATATTTGAATTAACAAAGTTGGATACACTGATAGGTCTCATGATTCCTCCCCACCTTTGTTGTGTAGTTTCCGAACCCGGATTCACGTTGTAAGGCCCTTTCTCCTGAGGATAATATGAAATATCAAAGGTGTTGGTAAATGTCTGTTCACCCGCTACGAAATCTCTGTTGTTATAAATTTCAGAAAGCTGTACCCTTCTCGAAGCGTGGTTGGAAACAGACTGAGCTGTTATTCCTGCAGGTGCTTTACCTCCTACTCCCCAGAATCTAGGATCGATGCTATACCAGGACAATAATCCTCTTCCATATCCGCCTGTAATATCATCATTTGGCGGAGCTATATTGAACGGAATCTGTGTATTTTTTTCCGGTTTTGATGCCAAGCTCCAAGCTGCAGGTTCTTTTAATGAAATTTTGGAAGTTGTTTGTTCAAAATCATCAATATAAGACTGGTTGTCTGTCCCTTTGTTAAGTCCCGGTAACAAATATGCAGCTTCCATTTTAAAGTTCAGGTTAGAAGGCGCTTCGGTATTTACCAAAGGTATTTTATCGGTTAATCTTGTCAGGAATGGCAACTGATTGTTATACATCAAATTTACCCCTGCCATTGTATTGTTTACAGCTTCCTGTCCGTAGTTTACCTTTTGGGTAAGCGGTGACTCGGAATAGTTAACAACCGTACCTCCTAAAATGAAGTTTTCACTGAACCTTCTTTCTAAATTTAATCCTAAAAACCGTTTTCTCTGCGTATTGAATGTTAACTGATTTTCTAAAGAAATATTGATCGCCTGACCAGATTGTTTTACCTGTTCGTTGATGATGGTAACTGTTCCCAGCATATAATCAACAGTATAGTCTACTCCCTCTGTTAACTGCACTCCATTGGCCGAAACTTTTACAGATCCTTGCGGCACGTTTACTGCTCCCAGAGAAATACCTTGTCCTGTAGTTCCTTTATAACGCCCTTCCATTGTATACCTTTGAGACAGGTTACTGTATGTAGCCGCCTGCTTCTGTTTATCATACAAATCACTGAACACATACTGAGGATTGTTACTTCCTAAGAGATTCTGTATATTGCTTCCAAAAGGCTGTACTTTGGTAAAGATAACTTTTCCGGTTTCCGGTCTTATGGTAATTCCGTTGACAAAGTCAAAAATACCGTCTCCCGTCGTTCCCCCACTGTTTGACTGGAGGTCACCATTGGTATTCAAACGGTCCCAGTTCATCAATTTCAACAAATTCGTATCCTGAACATTGGTATTAGGAAGATAATTTACTTTCCCTCCGGTTTGTGCATCTCTGTAATAAACATTTAAAATAAATCCATCCTGACTTACCTGTGCGGCATCCAATGCATAAATATTCTTCATCATCAGATCCCACATCGGAGATTCCACATTTACCGTAGTATTTGATTTCAAAAGCTTAGCTACCAAAACAGGGCTTTCTTCCGAAAACTCCCCTACTTTATACACCTGATTCGTTCCGTTCAGGGTATATGAATATGAAACAGCCAGCAACTGCTGGTCGTTTAGCTTTTGATTCAATGAAATATATCCAAGTTGTGGCTGGAAGGTATATTCGTTGGCGTTTAGCCTTCTTGCTTTTTTATTAAAAATAAACTGTTCTCCGTTACTATACGGCTGTGTACTTCCCGGAAATGTTCCGCCCTGTAAAATGTCCCCATAATTCGTTCCGGGATCTCTGGTTCCCATTGCCGTAGAGATAGCATTATACAGACCATTCTGAGAGTTATCCGGTGTTCCTGATGCGCCTTCCCCCAGATCTCGGATTCCGACTATACTTTTTTGATAGGCAAGATTGCTGTTCCCTTGGTCAAGTACCCAAACTTCCAATCTGGTGATATTGATTCTGGAATTGATCTGAGGATAATTCAGCAATGCATTATCATAGCCGTTTAAGAAATAATGCCCTAAAAAGTAGTGTTGATTATCTTCATAATCTATCGCGTTGATTTTAAAGGTATTCATTACTCCTCCACCTTGTACGACAATATTTCTGGCCTCACCTTGTTGTTGTGATAATACCACCGTTCCGTATGTTTTTCCTAGCTGGAATTCTGTTTTCACCCCAAACAAAGATTCGGATCCACGAATAAGACTGGTAGACAGCGGCATATTCACGTTACCGAACTCCACTCTCTTTATAATTTTATCTTCACCACCTGCTCCGGGAGAATTTACATCTCCAAGCCCTTTAGATTGTAAATCTTTCCAGTTTCCTTTTGCCTGCCATACCAAATTCATCTTGTTTTCAAATGCAAAACCACTCTGGGTATCGTAATTGGCTTTCAACTGCAGGTTTTCACCCACTTTTCCTAAAAGTCCTAACTGGATTCTCTGGTTGATATCAAAAGTAAAGCTGGTTCTGTTTTGTGGCAGAATCAGTGGGTTATCAATCTTCTGGTACAACCCTCCAAAATCAAAAGAAGCAAATCCTGATGGAATGATTTCTATCTTATTGCTTCCGAAAATGGTTTCAAAAAGTCTGTTTCTGATGGTTAACGCAGGGATTAATCCTTTTTTTAATGCATCACTTTTATCTTTTCTGAAAAGCAGACTGTACCGGTCAGATTTCTCTTTGTAATAAGCTTTTGATTGTGTTGCGAGCATAAATTCCTTATACTCTTCCGGAGACATCGCCGTCGGAACTCCGGTTACAATATTTCCAATCTTGGGATATACAAGATACATCCCTGTTTTTATATCATAAAATGCTTCGTATTGGGTAGGATCGGGTAATTCGTAATCCTTTTTTATAGAAATTCCTGTCGCAGGGTTTTCTTGTCCGAACGCATTTATGGAAATACACAGAAAAGACAGGAACAAGAATATGTTGAAATATTTATGAGTCGTCACCAAATGTTAAATGTTTTTTAAAATTTGTTTTACCAATTCTTCTACCGAAATACTTGGATTTTGTTTAATTATTTTATCTGCAATTTTCTCGCTCATTCGTTTAGGAATTCCTAAAACTTCTAATGCAGATAACGATTCTTCCTTAATTTTATTATTTACAAATGTAGAAATATTTTCTTCTGAAGTGTTGAATTTTTGGACTTTATCTTTCAAATCAACAATAATTCTTTCAGCCGTTTTAGCGCCTATTCCCTTCGCCTTTTGAATCAAAGCACTATTGCCGGAAAGAACAGCAGAAGCGATTTCGTTAAGGCTAAAAGTAGAGAGTAAAATCAGGGCAGATATAGCTCCTACACCGTTAACGCTTATTAACAAATTAAACATTTCTTTTTCAGAGCGAGTGTTAAAGCCGAAAAGTAAATGAGCATCTTCCCGGATAATCTGCTGTATAAATAAAAAAGTTTCCTGATTCAGAAGGAGTTTTTGTGAAGTTAGTAAACTGATTCCCACGTAATAACCCACCCCCTGCACATTAATTACTGCATACGTAGGGGTAAGCTCCTGAACAGTTCCTTGTAAAGAAAATATCATGATTAATTTTTAAAACTCCCAAATATAGCAAATTAAACTAAGTAATGTTTTCATTTCACGGACGAATGATTTTTAACTTATTTTTTTATCAAAAAGCCAATGGAATCTTCAAATAAAAAAAGACTCCAAAAATCTGGAGTCTTATTATTCATTCTTGCAGTAAAGCAATATCAATATTATTTTTTATCCTTTTTCTCTCTTCTTTGAGCATCAAGAACTGCAACAGTAGCCAGGTTTACGATTTCATCTACGCTCGAACGCATCTGCAAAACGTGAACAGGCTGTTTTAGCCCCATCAAGATTGGCCCAATCACTTGTGCCACTTTCATTCCTCTGATAATTTTGTACGATAAATTTGCAGATTCAAGATTCGGGAAGATGAAGGTATTAGCAGGAGTTGTTTCCAGTTTTGAGAAAGGATAGTCACTCAAATGATCTGAATTCATAGCGAAATCAGGCTGGATTTCTCCGTCTACAATCATTTTTGGGTATTTCTCATGCAGGATACTTACTGCCTTTGCTACTTTTTTAGATGTATCAGAAATTGCTGCAAAGTTTTCAAATCCAAGCATGGCAATTCTCGGTTCGATAGCGAAAGATTTCACCGTAAATTCAGCCATTTTAGCAATATTTACTAGGTCTTCTGCTGTAGGGTTTTGATTAATCGAGGTGTCTGCAAAGAAAATAGGTTTTTTCTCAGACAAGATCATCATCATTGCCGCTACTTTATCTACTCCTTTTTCCTTTTCAATAATTTCTAAAACCGGTCTTAATACTGAAGTATAATTTTTAGAGAAACCGATAATCAATCCATCTGTATCTCCATGCTTCAACATCAAGGGTCCAAAATAATCTCTCTGGCGAACAAACCTCTTAGCTTTGTATTCATTCATCCCTTTTCTTTGACGAAGCTTCCAAAGTGTTTCTCTGTATTTCTGTCTGTTTTCTTTCTGATCGTCATCGCTTGGATCTATAATCGGAACATCAAGATTAATTCCGAAACGTTCCATTTGTTCCTGAATATACTTTTTGTTTCCTAAAAGACTTGGAAAAGCAATTCCTTCCTCATAAAGAATCTGAGCGGCTTTCAATACATTATATTCCTCAGCGTTTCCTAAAGTGATTCTCTTCGGATTGGCTTTAGCACGGCTCTGCATCATTCTTACCAACTTCTCATCCCTTCCCATTCTGTCCAGAAGGTGATGTTCATATTCTTCGAAATCGGTAATTGTTTTTCTTGCCACACCGCTATCAATTGCAGCTTTGGCCACTGCACTTGATACTTTTGTGATCAATCTGTTATCAAATGGCTTCGGAATAAAATATTCTCTTCCAAATTGTAAATTCTGAACATTATAAGCTAAAATTACTGCTTCAGGAACCGGTTCTTTCGCCAAATTAGCAATCGCATGAACGGCAGCTAATTTCATTTCTTCATTAATTCCTTTTGCCTGAACATCTAATGCGCCACGGAAAATATATGGGAAACCAAGAACGTTATTAACCTGGTTAGGATAATCACTTCTACCGGTTGCCATAATTACATCTTTACGGGTTTCCAGAGCTAAATCATAAGCAATTTCCGGATCCGGGTTTGCCAAAGCGAAAACAATAGGATTTTCGTTCATGCTTAAAAGCATTTCAGGTGTCATTACATTTCCTTTTGACAGTCCTACAAAAACATCGGACCCTTTTACGGCTTCTTCCAATGTTTCAATATCTGTATTGGCAATAAAATCTAATTTTTCAGGAGTAAGATTTTCTCTTTTATGATTTATAACTCCTTTACTGTCGCACATCAGTACATTTTCCTTCTTCAATCCTAAAGAAATATACAAGTTGGTACAGGCAATTGCAGCCGCTCCTGCCCCGTTTACCACCATTTTTACCTCTTCAATCTTTTTATTCGCGATTTGCAAAGAGTTGATCAATGCTGCTGCAGAAATAATTGCTGTTCCGTGCTGATCATCATGCATTAAAGGAATATCCAGTTCTTCTTTCAGTCTTTGTTCAATATAAAAAGCTTCAGGAGCTTTAATATCTTCAAGGTTGATTCCCCCAAAAGTTGGTGCGATTCCTTTTACAATATCAATAAATTTGTCCGGATCTTTTTCATCAATTTCAATATCAAATACATTAATATCCGCAAAAATCTTGAATAAAAGACCTTTTCCTTCCATTACAGGCTTCGAAGCTTCTGCTCCAATATCAC
>JBCNMJ010000116.1:0-12257 GCA_039594975.1 Chryseobacterium sp.
ATCTGTTCCTAAAACACTTCCGTCTGCAGCGTAAGCAATTTCCCCCGTACTTCCCATTCCTACAGGATTTGGAAGACCCGTAATCGGTTGTCCCGAAGGATTTTTAAGCTTGATATATTTAATTACCTCAATATTGCCGCTTGCATTGATTTTAAAATGCATAATAGTCGGTGTAAAATCAGGAACGAGGATTTTAATTCCATTCGAATAGGCTACATTTGGACCACGATCGGTAATTACATAAAATTCTCCTTTCTGCGTGGGGTGCGCAGTTGCTCCGGAACCAAAACCTCCATTAATGATATTAACTCCGTTCAATGTCTTTAGCGTTGAAAAAGGAAATTCCTGCGGAAGTTTAGAATAATCAATATCCTGATTGATTGCATTGTCATCATTGTTACAAGCAGCCAGAACCATACAAGCAAAAACAGGTAATAAGAATTTTTTCATTATTCACTTTTTATTGCATGCGAAAGTAAATAATGCATATAAACTTATCTTGAATTCAATAATAATTGTATTTTAAATTTAATCAACAAAAAAAGCTCAGAAAAATATCTAAGCCTCTTATAATAAACTTTACATCAACTATAAAGAACTATAAAGTCTGTTCTTCGTGTTTTCCTTCCATAATTTCTTCTACCATTTTAGCGTTGAATGCCGGAAGATCTTTAGGAGTCCGGCTTGTCACTAAACCGTTATCAACAACAACTTCGCTGTCTTCCCAATTTACCCCTGCATTTTTCAGATCTTTACTGATAGAATTTACCGAAGTCATATTCCTGCCATCAACAACTTCCGCATTGATCAGGATTTGAGGTCCGTGACAAATTGCCGCCACAGGTTTCTGCTGTTGGAAAAAATCTCTGACAAAAGACAAAGCTCTTTCGTTAGTTCTCAATTGATCAGGATTAATTACTCCGCCCGGTAAAACCAGCGCATCATAGTCTGTAGCATGTACCTCATCCAGTGTTTTATCAACATTATATTCTTTTCCCCAGTCTTTTTCAGCCCATGCTCTTATTGTTCCTGATTCAGGACTAATAATGTGTGCTGTCCATCCCTGTTGTTCCAAATGTTCTTTAGGTGATTGTAATTCACTTTCTTCAAAACCATTGGTTGCTAAAATTGCAATTTTCTTTGACATAATTTTATGATTTAAGTGTTGTTCTATTTAGTAAAAAAATAATGCCGTTTTTAATGAAGCTGTTCATAAAGTTTGTTAAATATTATTTTTCGCGACTATTAAGACCATAACTTTTATTCGTAAGGACGGGAATCTTAGCCTGGTTACAGCAATTGTTTAAGCTCATTTTCTTTTATTCTGGTTGCGGCGGCTTTGCCGCCGCAACCAGAATAAAAGAAAATGGCAAGTGCGGAAAGCCTGAATAGCTCCTGAAAATTGGTTATGAAAGTTTTTAATCCAAATTCTAACAAATAAAAAACGCACCAAATACCTTGATGCGTTTTCAATATTTTTAAAGAAAAATTATTTTTTCTCTTTAGATCTCTGTAGTACTTCATCTACCATTCCATAGCCTTTTGCTTCTTCAGAAGTCATCCAGTAATCTCTGTCAGATGCTTTTTCTACCCAATCAAATGTCTGCCCAGAATGCTCAGCAATGATGTCATATAATTCTTTTTTAAGCTTCAACATCTCTCTAAGGTTGATCTCCATATCAGAAGCCACCCCTTGAGCTCCTCCTGAAGGCTGGTGAATCATGACTCTTGAATGCTTAAGCGCAGAACGTTTACCGTTTTCACCCGCAACCAATAATACTGCTCCCATTGAAGCAGCGATTCCTGTACAGATCGTAGCCACATCCGGCTTAATGATCTGCATGGTATCATAAATTCCTAATCCGGCGTATACACTTCCACCAGGGGAATTGATATAGATTTGAATATCTTTTGAAGGATCAGCACTTTCTAAGAATAGAAGCTGAGCCGTTACGATATTGGCAACCTGATCATCGATACCTGTTCCTAAAAAGATAATTCTATCCATCATAAGACGTGAAAAAACGTCCATCTGAGCAACATTTAATCTTCTTTCTTCCATGATGTACGGCGTCAGATTTGTCGGTCCATACATTCCCATATACTGATCGGTTACCAAACCGTTGTTTCCTAAATGCTTTACAGAGAAGTCTCTGAATTCTTTTTTAATGTCCATATTTCTATTGGTATTATTTTAAATTTTTTTCAAAGTTTAAATTACAACTTTTATTCCTAAAATTATATAAGACTTTTTGTCACAGAAGGTCAATGATTAATAAACAGTTTGTCTGAAATTATTTTTTTCGGTCTCCATAAATACCTTTAATCGGAGAATATTCAATAATATCGCTCAAACGCATGGAAGCCTGTTTCAGCAAAGTTATTTTTTGAAGCAGCTCAAAATACTTTACAGCATCAGAATCCCTGTGTTCATCAAGCTCTCTGGCTGTCTGTTTTATTAAATAATCTATATATCTGTATTTATGAAGCAATACATCACCTTTTACCTGCTCAGCAATTTTATCCCCATAATTGGGCGGATAAATATTTCGGGAAGCCCAGTTCTCAAGATCATCCAACGGAATTAATGCATCCACAACTTTTGAGGTAATCTCTTCATCCATAAAAGATACAAAAAAGTTTCCGCTTCTCAGTTCATCATTTTGAATCCCTTCCTTTACCTGATCAATGATCACTTCATTTCCCTTTACTAAAAATTCATAATGCTCTTCTTCAAAATGCTGCAGAATTTCTTCTATAACGGTGATCTGATATTCTTCATTGTGATCGTCTTTCCTTTTCAGAATCACATCTCCAAACATCAGCATATGATCTACCAGCTTGTTTTCCATAAATAAAACGTCATACAGAAACGGATCTCCCTTTTCTTCGTCCAAAGGTACAATCTCCATTTTCACAGGAGCTGCATTTTCCTTTTGCTGCTGAACGTGCTGATTATGATTTTGAGTCACCTGACGTTGAACATCAAGCTCATTAAACAAACTCTGCTCAGAAAGCCCGAATTTATTGGAAACTTCTTTCAGGTAAACCTCTCTTTTTAAAGCATTTTGTACAAAACCGACTGATTTTACAATATCTCTGATCGCTTCGGCCTTTTTAATCGGATCGTTTCCGACTTCTTTTAAAAGAATTTCTGCCTTAAAATCAATAAAATCCATCGCTTCATTTTCGATGAATTTTTCTACATATTCCTGAGGATGTTTTCTTGCAAAAGAATCAGGATCATCACCATCTGGAAACAGAAGAACACGAATGTTCATGCCTTCTGTCAGTAACATATCAATGCTTCGGAAGCTGGCTTTAATCCCTGCATTATCTCCATCAAAAAGAATGGTAACGTTTTCCGTTAATCTTTTGATGAGCTTAATCTGCTCTGTGGTTAAAGAAGTCCCGGAGCTCGCCACAACGTTCTCAATTCCCGACATATGGAGGGAAATCACATCCATATAACCTTCTACCAAAAGACAGACATTCTTTTTAGAAATCGCCTGCTTACTTTGGTTTAAACCATAAAGAACATTGGATTTGTGATAAATTTCGGTCTCCGGAGAATTAAGATATTTTGCGGTCTTAATATTATTTTTAAGAATTCTCGCTCCAAAACCTAAAACCCTTCCCGAAAAACTGTGAATCGGGAAAATGACTCTTTCTCTGAAACGGTCTACTCCTGCAGGGGTATTTTCCGGAAAAATGGAAAGTCCGGACTTTTCTAAAATCTCTTTGGAATAGCCTTTTTCTAAAGCATATGCTGTAAAAGCATTTTTCTTTTCAGGAGAATATCCGAGCTGAAATTTTTTGATGATATCATCCCGAAGCTCACGTTCCTTGAAATAAGATAATCCGATGGCTTTTCCCTCTTCAACTTCCCACAGAAAATTTTGGAAATAGTCATTCGCAACTTCATGAATCTTATACAGCAAATCTCTTTCGGACTGCGCATTTTTAGCTTCTTCCGAAAAGTCTTTCTGATCTTCTTCAATTTCAATTCCATACTTTTTAGCAGCATGGCGAAGTGCTTCAGGATAGGTGAAATTCTCAATTTCCATCAAAAAAGAAATAGCAGTTCCTCCTTTTCCGGTTGAGAAATCTTTCCAGATCTGTTTAGCTGCAGAAACTACAAAGCTGGGTGTTTTTTCATCATGGAACGGACTGAGTCCTTTATAATTAGACCCTGCCCTTTTCAGCTGTACATATTCACCAACAATCTCTTCTACTCGTATTGTTGAGAATATTTTATCTATGGTCTGTTTGGAAATCATGATTGTAATAAAAAGTGGAGAAATGGAAAATGATAATGCAAATATAATAGATTTATAGTTAATTTTGCTGTATGCAATTTAACATAAAAAGTATCGAAAACTGGCAAGGAATAGTTGATCAAATTATCCCTCTGCTACATCATAATATTTTCCTTTTAAAAGGAAATTTGGGTGCCGGAAAAACCACTTTCACACAATTTTTACTTAAAAATTTGGGAAGTACAGATGAAGTAAATTCCCCCACCTATTCTATCGTTAATGAATACAATACTCCCAAAGGAAAAGTATATCATTTCGATCTGTATCGTTTAAAAAACATAGAAGAAGTCTACGATATCGGGATTGAAGAATATCTGGATAATGCTTTTCTTTGCATCATCGAATGGCCGGAAGTATATGAAGATGAACTTTATGGGCTTAAATACCATGAAATGAGTATTGTAAACACCGGGGAAAACAGAGAAATAACATTCGATTAAATATTATGTATCTTTGCTTATTGAATTCAATTGAAAAATAATTATCTGTAAGATATATTTAAAATGAGTACGACAAATATTTTCACCCCTTTTACTGAGGAGGAACTGATCCCCAAAGCGGAAAAGCTTGAGGTGATTAAAAAAGGTAAGCAGTTCAGTATTGGAGTTCCAAAAGAAACCTGCCTTAATGAAAGGAGAACCTGTATTACACCAGATGCTGTACAGGTTTTGGTAGAACATGGTCATGAAATTATTATAGAATCCGGAGCCGGACAAGGCTCGTTTTTTACAGATTTACAATACTCTGAGTCGGGGGCCAGAATTACAAACGATCCGAAAGAAGCATTCGGACAGGATTTAATTTTAAAAATCAATCCGCCTACAGAAGACGAAATTGAATTTATGAGACCAAATACCTATTTGGTTTCTGCGCTTCAAATTAATCTGAGAGATAAAGATTATTTTTTAAAACTGGCAGAGAAAAAAGTAAATGCTATCGCTTTCGAATTTATCGTTGATGAATATAAGCAATTGTCTTTAGTACGATTAGTGGGTGAAATTGCAGGAACGGTATCCATACTGTATGCTTCTGAGCTTTTAGCTTTATCAAACGGTTTAATGTTGGGAGGAATTACAGGGGTAAGACCTGCTGAAGTAGTGATCTTAGGAGCAGGAATCGTAGGAGAATTTGCTACAAAAGCAGCCATCGGTTTAGGAGCAAGTGTAAGGGTTTTTGACAACTCACTTTCCAAACTAAGAAGACTCCATACCATTGTAGACAGTAGAGTTCCCACTTCTATTATTGATCCTAAAGAGCTCCGTAAAGCGTTAAGACGTGCCGATGTAGTCATAGGAGCACTTCCAAGATTAAATATGACTCCAATCGTGACGGAAGATATGGTTATGAAAATGAAAAAAGGAAGTGTCATCATTGATATTACGATTGACAACGGAAAAGTGATTGAAACCTCTGAACTCACTACTATGGAAGATCCTTATGTCATTAAACATGGCGTTATTCATTGCGGACTTCCGAATCTTACATCAAGAATGCCAAGAACAACAACAAAAGCAATCTCTAATTTCTTTCTATCCTATATCTTAAATTACGATGAAGAAGGCGGTTTCGAAAACATGCTTGTTCGCAAAAATGAAATGAAGCAAAGTCTTTATATGTACAAAGGCAGACATACGAAAAAAATCATCTGCGACCGTTTCGGACTTACTTATCATGATATCAATCTTTTAATTTTCTAATGAAAAAACTTAAATTCTACTTAATAGGTCTCATTCCGGGACTTGCCATTGTATTTTTTGTCTTAAATAAAAAAGGAGCAAGCTGCAGCGGTTACCTTCCCAACAGCCGCGTAATTGCCGAAACCTTATCCAAAGATTTCAAGTATTCTGAAACTTTTAAAGCAGAAATGAATACACTAAAAATCGATGAAAAATTCTTAAAAGACAGCATTATTACTCTTGGAAAAGTAGATTTTGACAGAAGTCACGCCCAAAAACAGCCTTGTCCGGATTATGTTTTGGTGTACCCCGAAAAAAATCCCACTTATGAAATCACTTATGAAAAATGTGAAGAAAGTGTGACTTTGAATTCTTTGAAGAAGTTAAAATAAATAACAGTTTTTTAACAATAAGAATTTTAAAAAAAAGTTGCTTTAATCAAACAACAAGTAATAATTTATAAAATATCCTGATATTTTCTTAGTTAACTTTAATACTTTTAATGACTAAAATTAAGCTCATTGTAGGAAAATATTGAGATGCTTCGACTCCGCTCAGCATGACATTGTTAAAATTAGAATAAAGAGTAAACTATGGAAGGCAATTACTACATGATTCATGATTATCTGATATTCATCGGAGTATTTGCTATTTTCTTTTTTGTGACGGTAAGTATTTATTTATTCAGCCAGAATCAAAAATTTAAAATCCGGAATGCAAAACTTTCGGAAGCTAACAAAATTATTGAGCAACGACTGAATGAAGTACAGCTTGAGCATATCGGGACAAAATTAAATCCGCATCTTTTTAAAAACATTTTAAACTCTGTTCAGTCTCATGCCTATCAGACATATATGTCTTTAGACAAGCTTGCCAACGTTCTGGATTATATTTTATATGAAAGCAACAGTAAGTTTGTAAGCCCAAAAGATGAACTGAACTTTGCTTTAAGTCTCATTGAAATCAATAAAATAAAAATAAATCCTCTTTTTGATTTCAGAATTAAGTCTAAAATCAATAAGTCTGATGAGATTTATGAAGAGAAAGTTTTTGCACCGCTTCTTTCGGTTGATCTGATTGAAAATGCTTTTAAACATACTGATTTTCTTGCCCAAGATTCATTTATTTCCATTCAGATGGAGCTTGAAGACCGTGTTTTCACCATGAAAGTAAGCAATAAAGCTTCTTTAAAAAATGTGCTGGAAAAAGAAAAAAGCGGCTTTGGAAGCCAGTCTTTGGATCAGCGATTAAAAATGATCTACAATAATCATTATTCCCTTCAAAAACATTCAAAAAATGGTATCTTCACTGCAGAATTAAAAATTAATCTGGGAGAATTCTATGATAAAATGCGTTATTCTTGATGACGAATTACTGGCAATCAGCTACTTAAAACTTCTATGCGAGCAAATTGATAACGTAGAAGTTGTAAAAGCATTTAATGATCCTAAAGTATTTTTAAACGAAATTAATGAACTGGATTGCAATGTCTGTATTTTAGATATCGAAATGCCGGGAATGAATGGTTTACAGGTCGCTGAGCTAATTCCGGATTCAAAAAAAATCATTTTTACAACCGCTTACAAAGAATACGCAGCCGAAGCATTTGATCTGAATGTTGTGGATTATGTAAGAAAGCCTATCAAAAAGGAACGTTTGATACAGGCATTTGAAAAAGCAGCTGAACTACTTCAGAATTCCCAGAAGAAAAACCTAATCGAGTGGAATACCAACATTGGTAAAACCATTATTTTTACGGAACAGATTGCCTATATAAAAACTTCCGAAATAGATAGCCGTGACAAAGATATCATCCTGAATGACGGCACAACGATTGTTTTGAAAAATCTGAATTTTAAAAATCTTCTCGAAATGCTGCCTTCAAAAGATTTTGCCCAAGTCAATAAAAAAGAAATTATTGCCCTGTCTTCCATTAAAGCTTTTTCTACCAACGAAATCATCACAACCATCACAACAGAAGGAGAGTCCTTTCTGAAATTGCAAATTGGAGAAACCTATAAAAATTCATTAATGGAAATGTTTGGCAAGTAGATTTTCCAGACATTTTTACTTTTATTACAGAATTTGTCAGTTTCATTACACCCTGTATTTTAAATTGTTTTACCCATGTACTTTTGCATCCGGTTAAATGATTTTATACATGAAAAAATTTCTCTATGCTGGTGGAATGCTTATCTCCAGTCTTTGTTTTTCGCAGGAAGCCAATTCCAGGATCAAAGCCTCATTTTTTGACGGAATTGCTGTTGCAGGGTATGTCGACCATGGCGCTTTCGTCAATTTTACCGGACCGAATATCAACTTTAAAAATAAAGATTTAAAACTAATATTGGGAATGCTTCCTTCTCTTAGAATTAAAGAAGACAAGTCGTCAGGAACGAGAAACAGTGCTATTACACCGAATCTGGGAGCAGGTTTAACAATTGTTTATAAAAAATGGGCGGCACAGCTTCCTATCTACTACAATTCCAAAACATCAACTCAAAATGGTGCCTGGAAAGTCGGAATAGGACTTGGCTATGCTTTCAGGTAGATTTTCATTACATTATTTGTGACATTGATTACATTTTAGAAATAAAAACAATTATCATAATTATATTCTTATCAACTTTGCATAAAATATCTGGAATCATGAATTTGGGAAAATACAAAAACATTATTTTCTATATCACTACCATCGCAGTTTTTTCTTGCCTGATGTATTTTTTTATTGTGGAAGGGCAGACTTTGGAAGTCAAAGAAAATATTGTTGCAAAAACCAGCGGCGGATCTACCTGGGATAATTTTTTAGAATCCTTTAAAACTAACCTTCACCATCCATTGGCTCTATTGTTGGCACAAATTGTTACCATCATATTGGTAGCAAGACTTTTCGGATGGATCTGCATGAAAATAAAGCAGCCTTCTGTAATTGGAGAAATGATTGCGGGTATTGTTTTAGGTCCCTCACTTTTGGGAATGTACTTTCCTGAGTTTTCAGCATTTCTTTTTCCAAAAGAATCTTTAGGTAATTTACAGTTTTTGAGTCAGATAGGATTGATCCTTTTTATGTACATCGTCGGAATGGAACTGGATCTGAGTGTTTTAAGAAAAAAAGCTCATGATGCCGTTGTAATCAGCCATGCGAGTATTATTATACCTTTTGCTTTAGGGATCGGTCTTTCATATTATATCTATCAGGAATTTGCGCCACAGGGAATTCAGTTTACATCTTTTGCTTTATTCATTGCTATTGCAATGAGTATAACAGCATTTCCTGTTTTAGCAAGAATTGTTCAGGAAAGAAACCTTCAAAAAACAAAACTGGGAACAATTGTGATTACATGTGCTGCAGCCGACGATATTACAGCATGGTGTATTTTGGCAGCCGTAATTGCTATTGTAAAAGCAGGATCTTTCGCCAGTTCTATTTATGTTATTATAATGGCAATCGGGTATGTTTTCTTAATGATTAAAATTGTAAGACCATTCCTGAAAAGAATTGGTGATCTCCAAGCCGGAAAAAACAACATCAATAAACCGATGGTTGCTATTTTCTTTTTAACACTGATTCTTTCAGCATATGCAACTGAAGTTATTGGTATTCACGCCTTATTCGGAGCATTTATGGCAGGTGCAATTATGCCTGAAAATACTAAATTCCGTACCATGTTTATTGATAAAGTAGAGGATGTTGCTTTGGTACTTCTGCTTCCTTTATTTTTTGTCTTTACCGGACTCCGTACCCAAATAGGGCTTTTAAATGATAGCCATTTATGGATGACTGCCGGATTTATAATTCTTACTGCAGTAATTGGGAAATTTGCAGGAAGTGCATTGACCGCTAAGTTTTTGGGAATTAACTGGAAAGAAAGTCTGACTATCGGGGCTTTAATGAATACCAGAGGATTAATGGAGCTCATTGTCTTAAATATTGGATACGATTTAGGAGTATTAAGCCCTGAAATCTTCGCAATGATGGTTATTATGGCCTTATTTACAACCTTTATGACAGGTCCCGCATTGGATTTCATTAATTTTATTTTTAAATCTAAAAAAGCCGAACATGAAGAAAGTTCAGACCATAATGATGCACAATACAGAGTTCTTCTTTCTTTTGACAATCCGGAATCAGGAAGTACTTTATTAAAACTTGCTCATGACTTTACCAGCAAAATGAACGGAAACAAGAGCATTACTGCAATGAATATCGCTCCCGTTGAAGAAATGCATGCTTATGATATTAATGAATACGAGAATGAACAGTTTAAAAACGTAATCGACACCTCTCATGATTTAAAATTAAAAGTTACTACTCTTTTCAAAGCCTCTACAGACATTGAAAATGATTTAACCAGTATTTCCAATAAAGGAAATTATGATCTCCTTCTTATTATGCTAGGTAAATCCATGTATGAGGGGAGCTTATTGGGTAGATTGTTAGGTTTTACCACAAAAATTATAAATCCTGAAAAACTTCTCAATACTGTAAAGGGCAAAGGAAACATTTTCAACAACTCTCCTTTTGACGATTTTACATTGCAAATTCTGGATAAAACCAATATTCCTGTAGGAATTCTAGTTGAAAAAGACTTCAAATCTGCAGACAAAGTTTTTGTTCCCATCTTTAATTTAAGTGACTTTTATTTGCTTGAATATGCAAAAAGGCTGATTAATAATAACAATTCTCAAATTATTATTCTGGATGTTGCCGGACAAATAAGGAATAATATTGAAGTTAAAGAATTAATTAGAAGTATCGAACAAGTTGCTCCGAATCACATCACTTTATATAACGAGAAGAAAATCGAGAAAGAATTTTTAAATTCTCAGGATCTCATGTTGATCAGCAGTAAAAGCTGGAAAAATCTCATCGACAGCAAAAGTTTATGGCTATCTGATATTCCTTCTACTCTGATTATTTCTAATCCATGACAACCTAACAAAATATTTCTAAGACAAAAGCACCTTTTCTAAGGTGCTTTTTATTGATCAATCTTATATTAATTTCTATTGCTTTATAATTTTTTCTGAAACAGTATTCCCATCTTTAAATTCCACTTTTAAGATATAAACGCCTTTAATTAAAGAAGACATATCTATCTTTTTCTGATTCGTTTTGAATAATAATTTCCCGGAAATATCATATAAAGATGAATTTGAAATTTCTTTTAGGGTCTGAATATTTATCTTGTCATTAGTTGGATTAGGGAAAATCCCTTCCCATTCAAAATTTCTCTCTCCGGTATTGAGATAGGAAGATAGATCCATTTTATACATTATAGGTTTGATAAGTGATGGATTATGACCTGCAGAATAACAAACACCTCCTGTCGAACATCTTACATTTCTGTGGAAAACACCAGAATCAATAGCCGTGAATGTATTTCCGTTATCTGTACTTATCCATGAACCCTGTGTACTTGATATATTACTATCCTGACCTACTGCAATTAAAATATTTGTACCAGGAAGATAAGCTATATCTCCAATCCACGAAACTGGTATTCCTGTTGATGTAAACTCATTCCAAGTTATACCACCATCTGTGGTTCTTAAAAATTTCATAGCAACTGCCATAGTTGGATTCTGTTCAACAACTATTCCTTTATTAGAATCGCTCCATGCCGTTAGATTCCATTGGCTTCCTTCAAAATTTTGTGGTAGTACTGTCCAACTAAGACCCTTATCAATTGATTTAAATATTTTATATGCGCCTACCCTAGTTTCCCAAAAATATATAGCATCACCCAAAGCATAAGAGTATACCGCAGCCGCGCCTGGAGTGTCAGGACTATTCGTTATTGAAACCCAAGTTGTCCCGCCATCTGTTGTTCTATATATTGCATATCTTCGGTTCGGTTCGGACCCTTCAGTATTAAGTGACACAGCAATACCCGTATTGGTATCAAAGAAGTGAACTAATTTACCCCCAATATTTTGTTGGGGGAAAGTAAATTGTTTCTGCCAATTAAGTCCTCCATTAGAAGTTTTCCAAATATCATTATGCATATATGGATCATTATATTGAAGCATTACCCAAGCATTCATATGATCTGCGGCAGAAAAGCTATTTAAACCAACTCCATATGGTGATATATTCATACTACTATAATATGTACTAATATCAGTAAGTTCTCCTGAAACCCAACTTGCATTACCATTAGTAGTTTTTGCATACTTTTTGGGCGTGCCAGAATCATATGCCCATACATTATCATTATTCACAATACTTATCCCACTGGCAAAAGAAGTATTTTGTGAG
>JBCNMJ010000117.1:0-12215 GCA_039594975.1 Chryseobacterium sp.
AAGATTCTATTGACTATTTACACAATTCCCCATTGTGTTATTTACAATACAACCTCATTTATTTTACCGAATATATCACAATTTAATGAAAAAAATTCTTGCCGTTGTAAAAATTTACATTTTTTTTACACAAATTCACAGATTTATAAGCAAAAAAAAATATATATTTGTGAAAACGCCATTAATCAAAATTTATAAAACTAAAATTGCCATTATTCAAAATAAACCATGCTCATGTTAAATTTAAAAAAAGGAGACTTTTTTACTCTAAAAAAAAATACAGGACAAAACCTCACTGACTTCTGTTTGGGAGTTAGCTGGAGTAAGGTTAAACTGCCTCTCCCTTTTTATCTAAATCTTTTTAACAGAAAAAGTTTAACAGAAATTGATCTTGAACTAACTTGTATCATGCTTGATAAAAATGGAAACAGGCTCGACTGGATCCATTCTCCCAAATACAACAGCTGGCTTATTCAGAATAATTTTCCGCTAGGAAAACTTTCTTCCAAAGATGAAGCTTTTAAACATCAGGAAAACGAGAATTCTTCTTTAAATAATTCCGATAAGAAATTAATAAAAATAAACCTGGAAAAGATTAATATTGAGATCGATCAGATCTTTTTTTACCTCCATATTAATCCAAAAAGGGTTAATACGATAGATTTTTCTCTGATACCTTCTGTAACAGTTCACATATTTGAGGGCAATATTCATCACATCAACAAAACATATTGCCAGTTTGAGATTCCACAGAATAATGATTCAGTTAAAAAAGGAACTTTACTCGTAGGAAGACTTCTTAAAACGAATAATGAATGGAAATTTGAGGCAATCGGTAAAGGCCTTTCGGATAAAAAATATGCCATGGAGAAAAAGGATTTTGAGTTCCTTTCATAAGAAAACGTAAATAAAATATATAAAAAAATCCGGCCTCTTCGTAGAAGAATGGCCGGATTTTAATTTTGATCTATAAATAAACTTATTCTAAAAACTCTTGCCGAGAAATTATGGTTTGCTCGCCTGTTTCTAAGTTTTTAAATCGGATTGTATTCGTTTTAATTTCTTCTTCACCCAAAAACACAAGGTTTTTAATTCCCTTCTTTTCTGCATAAGTAAATTGCTTGTTCAATTTAGCATTTTCAGGATAAAGCTCTGCAGAAATTCCTTTTTCTCGTAATTGACTTATTAGCTTTAAAGACTCCAATGTTTCTTCACCTCCAAAGTTAGCAAACAGATATTCAATATTCGCTGTTGCCTCTTCAGGGAAAAGGTTTAATTCTTCCATCACCAGATAAATCCTGTCAAGACCAAATGAAATTCCAATTCCCGGAACATTTTTCACACCAAACACTTCGGTAAGGTTATCATATCTTCCCCCGCCTCCAATGGATCCCATCTGCGCTTCATCTGCTTTTACTTCGAAAATAGCTCCTGTATAATAATCTAAACCTCTTGCCAATGTAATATCAAAAACAAGATTTTGAATATCAACCCCAAGATTAACAGATTGTGTAAGAACAAACTCTAATTCTTCTACTCCTTTCAAACCTATCTCGTTACCCGCAAATTTTTCTTTCAGCTGAAGAAGATTTTCTAAAGCATCATTCGATTGATTAAAAAGGAAATCCAATTTATCAATTGAATCCTGAGCAATTCCTCTTTCTAATAGTTCTTTTACTACTCCATCTTTTCCAATTTTATCCAGCTTATCCAGAGCTACAGTAAAATCGATCAGTTTATCTGTAATTCCTGCATATTCCGCTAATCCCGAAAGAATTTTTCTGTTATTGATATGAATGGTTACTGAAACATTTAGCTGTGAAAAAGATTTCAGATACAATTGAACCAGTTCCACTTCCTGCCAAAGGCTTTCACTTCCCACCACATCTGCATCACACTGATAAAACTCTCTGAATCTTCCTTTTTGAGGACGGTCTGCTCTCCAAACCGGCTGGATCTGATAACGTTTATAAGGAAACGTTAGTTTTCCATGATTCATGGCCACGAATCTGGCAAAAGGCACGGTAAGGTCATAACGAAGGGCCTTATCTGAGATTTGAGAGGTTAGCTTCTGATGGTTTTTATTTTCCCAGTCTTCCTGATTTACTTTCGAGGTATATTCCCCAGAATTTAAAATTTTAAAAATTAAGCGATCTCCTTCTTCACCATATTTCCCGGTCAATGTAGACAGGTTTTCAAAACTAGGTGTTTCCAGCGGCTGAAAACCAAACAATTCAAAATTCTTCTGTAAAATATTGATAATATATCTTCTTCGGGAAACTTCTAAAGCTGTAAAATCTCTAGTTCCTTTCGCTAAACTTGGTTTCATTTATAAATGATTGATAGTTGATAATTGTGTATGCAAAAGTAAGCATTTGCAAAGACTTTTCGTAATCAAAAAGCCAAAGAAATACATCTTTGGCTCTGGAAATAACTCATCATTTGTGTTGTTCTAATTTATTGAATCAATATTTAATCAGATACTTTCCAAAATTTCTAAAATTTCTTCTCCATAGTTTTCAATTTTATGTTTACCAAAACCTTTAATGTCTAATAATTCTTCTTTTTTAGCGGGTTTATATTTCGCAACAGAAGTCAGTTCTTTATTAGTCGCTATAAAATATGACGGTAGATTTTGCTCCTTAGCCTTTTCAGATCTCCACAATTTTAAAGCATCCAATATTTTAATGTCATCTTCACTTAAAATCTCTTCTTCAGCAGAGTATTTTACAGGTTTAGAATCTTTTACGCTGTTTACTGTTTTTTTAATTTCATCATAATAGAAGATAACTGACCAAAAATTTTCATCATGTACAAAAGCCGTTTCAACATTTAGTATTTGATGTTCATTCAGAAACTCATCAATATTTTTTTGATCGATGCGCAAAAATTCTTCCGCGATTCTTACTTTTAAAACTTTAATTTTCATTTGTGTTTATTGTTTTAAATGATTTGGTAATCGTACTATTTATTTACTTCCTAAAAGTAAAATTTCATCTACTCTTATTTCTGTAATATATTTCTTCACTCCATATTTATCATCATACGATCTGTATGTTAGTTTTCCTTCTACAGCGATTTCTTTTCCCTTCGGAACATATTTCTGGAAAATTTCTGCTGTTTTGCCAAATGCAACCAGATTATGCCATTGTGTTTCTTCCACCTTCTCTCCCTTTGCATTGGTATAATGGTCATTCGTAGCTAAAGACACGCTTGCTTTGCTGTTTCCGTTTTCGAAATTTGTAATTTCTACTTCTTTTCCTGTGTAACCAATTAATGTTACTTTGTTTCTTAGTGACATGATTTTATAATTTATATGTTAAACAATCAGATAAGAGAGGCTCACTGTTTTCTCAAATCTCTGTTGCAAAGATTCTAGAAATCTGTTTATTGAATCGGTTAAAAATCATTTAAATTCATTTGTAGTCGTTTGTAAACGGATATTTCGTATCTTTGATCTATATCATGAAAAGAAACATTACTATTTTTGAGTTTCCTTTTAATCTCGGCCTTACGAAAAAGGAACACGAGACAGAACCTGGCGTAAAAAAACTTCCGGACTGGCTCAGGAAATTTGGATTTCATGAAAAAATACAGCCTAAAAATATCTTCAGGCTGGAATCTCCGAATTATGCTATGGATTACGATGAGGAAACCGGCGTTAAAAATCCGGATCAGATCATCGGATATGCTAAAAAACAATCCACGCTTATTTTAGAAAATGCCCGCAAAAATAATTTCAATATTCTTCTTGGTGGTGACTGCAGCATTTTAATAGGAACTGCAATAGCTTTGAAGCAAATAGGGAATTTCGGGCTTTTTTATCTCGACGGCCATACCGATTATATTCCACCAAGGCTTTCTACCAGCGGCGGTGCTGCCGGGATGGACCTTGCTATTGTTTCCGGTCTGGGACACGAAAAACTTACGAATATTAATAGCCAAAAACCTTATATTTTAGAAGAAAATATCTTCTGTGTAGGCAACGCAGAAATTGATGATGAAGGATATGTAGGAGAAATAATGAATTCTGACATCCATTATTTTGATTTATATAAACTAAGAGAAAACGGTTTTAGAAAAACTTCTGAAAGCTTTTTAGATTTAATTAGCGAAAAAAATTTAGACGGATTCTTCATTCATTTTGATGTTGATGTTTTGAATGACAGCATCATGCCCTGTGTCGACAGCAGAATGGAAGACGGGATCGATTACAACGACCTGAAAGAAATTCTACAACCCTTAATTCATGATGAAAAATGTTTCGGAATGGAGATCACCATTCTGGATCCTGATTATGATCCAAACGGTGGATATATTAAACTATTCATTGAAAATTTAATTAAAATTATAAATAACGAGGATAAATGAGGAAGACTATAAAAAGAACTTTCAGAGTATCAAAATATGTAATCTACAAAGAAACACTGGTAGATTACAAGGAACATTTCTGGTCATTTTTAGGTGCTTTTTTTGGAATTGGGATCATAGCTTTTATCCAATCTCACACATTGTCTGCAACTGGAAACATTTTCCTTATCGGTTCTTTTGGAGCATCGAGTGTTTTAATTTATGGGGCTATTCAAAGTCCTTTAGCACAACCAAGGAATTTAGTTGGTGGACATGTTCTCTCGGCTTTGGTTGGCGTTACAGTTTATAAAATTGTACCGGATATTATCTGGCTTTCGGCACCACTTGCCGTTGCTTTTTCTATCGTTTTAATGCAATATACCAAAACTCTGCATCCTCCTGGAGGAGCAACTGCACTTATTGCGGTAAGTTCCACCGGGAAAATTCCTGAATTAGGATATTGGTATGTTGTATCTCCTGTTTTATCAGGGTGCATTATCTTATTGATTGTTGCTTTGTTTTTTAATAATTTAACTCCTAACAGAAGTTATCCCAACCATACAAGATTTAAAAGGTTATTAAAGAAAAAGCACGCACATCCACACAAAATGAAAAAATAAAAATTATGAATTGTCTAGAATGTGGAGAAAAAATTATCGGAAGATCCGACAAAAAATTCTGCAATGATGCTTGTAGAAACGCCTACAACAATAAGCAGAATAAAGATTCAAACAATCTGATGCGTAATGTCAATAATAAGTTACGCAAAAATTACCGTATTCTGACAGAGATAAATACTGAAGGGAAAACTAAAATCGCAAAAGCAAAACTGGATGGCTTAGGTTTTGATTTCAATTATTTCACCAATATCAAAGTATATAAAAACGGAGCTGAATATAAATTCATCTATGACTACGGATATAAGATACTGGAAGACGATTACATACTGATCGTTAAAAATCAAGCATAAAAAGAATTGCTATATGAAAGAAATAGTACTGATTACAGGAGCCGGCGGATTGATTGCTCAAGAGCTGTCAAGAAAAATAAGTAATGACTACGAAGTAAGGTTTCTCACCCGGAACAAAAAGCATGAAAATGATTTTGAATGGGATGTAAAAAAAAGCACTATTGATGAATCTGCATTAGAGAACGTTTCTCATATTATACATCTTGCGGGAGCCAATATTTCAGAAAAAAGATGGAGTACGGAAAGAAAAAAAGAACTTATTTCCAGTCGTGTAGATTCTGTAAAGCTTCTTTTAGATACTGTAAGGAAAGAAAATATAAAACTAAAATCTTTCATTTCTGCTTCCGGAATTAATTATTATGGAACAGTAACTTCCGAAAAAATATTTACAGAAAAAGATGCTCCCGGGAATGATTTTTTAAGCGAAATCGTTGTCTTATGGGAGAGAGCTGCAGATGATTTTGAAATACAGAACCTGGCAGAAAGAGTAGTAAAAATAAGAACTGCCGTTGTACTATCCGAAAAAGAGGGTGCTTTAAAGAAGATGCTTCCTCCAATTCAGTATTATATTGGCTCACCTTTAGGGACCGGAAAACAATATATGCCCTGGATTCATATTAAAGATATTTGCTCTATCTATGAATTCGCCTTAAAAAACTCACATATAAATGGCGCTTACAACGCGAACTCTCCGGAGCATACAACTAATGAAAATTTAACAATACAAATTGCTAAAACAATAAAAAAGCCTTTATTCATGCCAAATATCCCTGGATTTATCTTAAAGCTTATCTTTGGAGAGCTTGCTAATGCTTTATTAGAAGGTTCCAGAGCTTCTTCACAGAAGATTCAGGATACAGGTTTCCGGTTTGAATTTCCCAATTTACAAAACAGTTTAGAAGATCTATTATCAAAAAAAGTATAAAATTTACAGATGCAAAATCCAAAAATAAAGATCAAAAACACAGAAATATTATCCGACAACTGGTACACTTTAAAAAAAGTAACCTTTAGTATTGAAAAAGAAGATGGTAATGAAGAAATACAAAGCAGAGAAGCCTATGACAGAGGAAATGGAGCTGTAATTCTCCTTTACAATACTTCTCAAAAAACTATCATTCTTACCAGACAGTTTCGGTTACCCACCTACATCAATGGCAATAATGACGGAATGCTGATTGAAGCCTGCGCTGGATTATTAGATAATGACCATCCTGAAGAATGCATAAAAAGGGAAACAGAGGAAGAAACCGGCTATAAAATTTCTGAAGTGCAAAAAGTCTTTGAAGCCTATATGTCACCCGGTTCGGTTACTGAAATTCTTCATTTTTTCATCGCTGAATATTCAAATGAGATGAAAATAACTGGTGGAGGCGGACTTGAAGAGGAAGGTGAAAATATTGAGGTTTTGGAGCTTTCTTTTGAAGAAGCACTTCATCTGATTGATAAGGGAGGTATTAAAGATGCAAAGACCATCATGTTGATTCAATATCTCCGTCTAAAAAATATTTTATAAAATTCTTACCATACGTTAAATTTCAAATTATGAAACTTTTATTAACATTAAGTCTTTGTTTATCATTATCTGCTTATTCTTTCGGACAAAAAACAGAAACATTAAACTCCAAAGATCAGGCAATTGTTGAGCATTTTAAAACAGAATATAAAAAGAAGAACTATAAAAAATTTGAAGGAAAAATAAATGTTAAAGATACTCAGGTACTGTTTGATGATAAGGTTATTTTCTATGACAAATCAGATAAGACCATAGCTTCTATCCTGAAACAAGGTCTCATATATCCGCAATTACTGACCGATTATCAAATGGAAAAATTTCTGGCTGAAACCACAGATAAAACCCAAAAGAGATTCCTGAAGCTTCAGAAGGATCCTCGTGCCGGTTTTGATGTAAACAATGTAAAACTCAATAGCATTAAAGAACTTACCTTTGCCAACTCCAACCCTAAAGCAAAAAGATTCAAACTAACTTTTAAGGATAACAGAATCAACAGTACAATCATCTATCTGATTGAGCTTACCAACAAAAGTGCAAAGGAGAATACTCCCCTTGAAGATTTTATAAAAGAATCAAATTTGACTTATCTAGATCAGACTGAATAAAAAAAAGCTCCAAATAAAATATCCCTCTCCTAAAATAAGAGAGGGATTATTGTTTTAAATCTTATCCAAAACTTTCTTCGGTAATATTTTTGTTAATTCAGTTTTAAATTCTTTTTCGAGGATTACAAATTTCCAATATTTTCTGTCTTTTGAAACGGCACATGCTTTCATATTGGCATTAATTAGGTATGAACCTTCGTTAGCTAAATATTTCACATTATTTTTACCATATTTACTCACTAAAGCTGCATTCATCTGCTTTTTCAGATCATCATTCAATGAGTTTACATTACATTTCATCTTAAGGTAATAGTTGGCAATAGAGAAATATTCACCGCCAATTAATTCCGGTTTCTCAATATCCCCGAATTGCAAATCCTGTACATCAATCTTCATAAAAGGATTGTTGTAGGTTAAATTCAAAATCTGTGTCATTTGTTCTTTGGTAACAATGGTAAAAAATTTAGGATAAATACAATTTACCGACTGATCTATTTTTTTAGTTTTAATTGTATTTATAAAATAGGTAAGGTTTTTCTTTATGGCTAAATCATCTGTATTCACTTTTGTCTGTGCAAAAGAAATAAATGATAAGAGAGCGAACAGCAATAAAAGTGATTTGGTTTTCATCATTACTAATTTTTAAGTGTAACTTTTAGAGAATATGTCGCAGTGTCAATAAAATTCGTTACAACACGATATTAATCAAACAAAAAAAGCCGTCTTTAGGGACGGCTTTCAAAATATTTTAAGATTCAATTATTGTACTTTTACAAGCTCAACATCAAAGATCAACCAAGCGTTTGGCGGAATTACACCTCCTGCTCCTCTTTCTCCATATCCCATTGCTGGCGGAATCAATAAAGTAGCAGTTTCTCCTTCTTTTAATAAAAGGATACCTTCATCCCATCCTTTGATTACTCTACCCATCCCGATTGGAATTTCAATAGGCTCATTTCTCTTGAATGAAGAATCAAATTCAGTTCCGTCTATCAATTTACCCGCATAATGTACAGATACATTATCCCCAGCTTTTGGATCTTTTCCTTCAGTTGTTTTTGTAATTTTATAGTAAAGACCAGATTCCGTTTTCTGCATTCCTGCTTTTAAGTCTTCAACCATTTTCAGCTGGTTAGCTTTAAACTCTTCCTCTTTTCTTTTTTTCTCCGCCTCTTCTTTAGCAACGAATTCTTTATTTTTCTCAGCGATTTTAGCTTTTCCTTCGTTGAAAGTTTTTGCCGGATCATAGTTTTTGTACTCATCACCTTTGCTGAAAACAGAAACTTTTTCTAAGACGATATCTGTTTTAGGCTTATCCTGAGGTCCTTTTTCTACATTAGCAATCGCATCGATTACATCCTCTCCTTTTACTACTTTCCCGAAGATCGTATGTCTTCCGTCTAACCAAGGTGTTGCAACTTCTGTGATGAAGAACTGAGATCCGTTAGTATTCGGTCCTGAATTCGCCATAGAAAGAATTCCTTTTCCTGTATGCTTAAGATCGTTTCTTTCGTCTTCAAATTTATATCCAGGATCTCCCATTCCAGTTCCCTGAGGATCTCCCCCCTGAATCATGAAATCTTTGATTACTCTGTGAAAAATAGTTCCGTCATAGTAAGGAACTCCTTTCGCTTTAGCTTTGTTATCGATTTTACCTTCTGCAAGACCTATAAAGTTCGCAACAGTTACAGGTGCTTTCTTATCTTCAAATTTTACAATCAGGTTTCCTTTTGTCGTTTGAAAATTGGCATAAAGTCCGTCATTAAGACCTTCGTAAGTTTCTTTGTCTACGTTCATTTTTTTATAAATTGGGGTACAACTCATCAGCGAAATACTTGCCGCTGCCAGAATTATATTTTTGTTAAACAATTTCATTTATTATAAAGCTTTTAATTTTATGATTAAAGGGATATCGTTATCAATTTTCTTCTCATCTCCAAAAGTTCCGTAAGCAAGAGAAGAGGGAACCAAAAGTGTAACTTCCTCACCATCATGTATAAAACGTAAAGCATTTTCTACCGCTTTTAATTCATCAAAATGTCCGAATTTAGCATCTCTTCTTGCAACGGGCTGATCATAAATCTTAGTCTGATCAAAATCATAAAGGTCATAAGAGTAAGAAATCAGACTTTCATCCGCTCTTTTTTCTCTTTTATCAAACCCCTGAGCATTCACCCAGTAATTAAGCTGTGTCGGATAAAATCTCTCAGTCTGTCCGCCAATCCAATCCTGAATCTGATTTCTTTCCAATGTGTTGAGGTTTTTCATTCTTTCCCTTGAAACATCAAGATCGCTTTTGCTCAGAACACCACCTACAGGAGGATGTGCCTGCTGTGGATTTCTATTGCAGCTCAATAAGCCCAATACAGATATGAAGAGTATTTTTTTCATAAACATTTGCGAAAATACACATTTCGGGAATTAATTACAAAAGTTGTATAACTTATTAGATAAAAGTTATACAACTTTTACAATAATTTGATTTTAAATTGTTATAGCTTTTTCAATGTCCAGATTTTCTAACTGTCATTCTGACGAAGGAAGAATCTCAGACAATTACAACCAAAGATTCTTCAATTCACTTTGTTCCTTTCAGAATGACAGTACAACAATTCCTTTAAAACAAAAAAGCCGGGAAATATTCCCGACTTCATATAGATTTTATTGAATTGAATTAAACTGTTTCTAAGACATGATCTACCAGCACTCTCCATCCGAATGTATCTTCAGAAAGGTTTGTCTGTAAACTCACTAAATCATTTTTCAGAGTTTCAGCATAGCTCTCTTCAGGAGAAAGTTTTGGCAATTCCAGTTTTTCTCCTTTATATCCTAAAGCCTGGAAAACGGTAGTTACAACAGCTGTTCCAACTCCCCAAACTTCTTTTAATGTTCCGTTTCTCTGAGCTTCTACAACATCTTCTACTTTAATTGGCTCAACTTTCACTTCAATTCCTCTCTTTTTAGCCAATTGAATAAAACTGTCTCTCGTAACACCGTCAAGAATTTTCTCTGAAGTCGGAGGTGTATAAATCGTATCGTTAATTCTTACAAATACATTCATTGTTCCACTTTCTTCAAAATATTCGTGAGTAGCATCATCCGTCCAGATGATTTGCTCATACCCTTCTTCAATCGCTAACTGAGTCGGGTAGAAAGATGCCGCATAATTTCCTGCAGCCTTAGCAGAACCTACTCCACCATTTGCAGCTCTTGAATAATGATCAGAAATTTTCACAGAAACAGGCTCAGTATAATACATTTTAGCAGGGGTTGCTACAATTGCAAACATATATTTGTCAGATACTCTTGCTTTTAATGCTTCTTCCGTAGCAAAAATCAATGGTCGTATGTATAAAGACATTCCTTCTCCCTGAGGAATCCAGTCTCTGTCTATATCTACCAAAGCCTTCAAACCATCCAAAAACATTTCTTCCGTTACTTCAGGCATAGCAAGACGTTTCGCTGATTTATTGATACGTTCAAAATTCTTTTCAGGCCTGAAAAGGAAAACCTGCCCATCTTTGTCTTTGTAGGCCTTCATACCTTCAAAGCAAGCCTGTCCGTAATTTACTCCCATCATTGCTGGTGTAAATGGTATTGGACCATAAGGAACTAATTTCACATCACCCCACTTTCCATTTTCATACTCACAAATCACCATATGATCAATAAAAGTATTTCCAAATGAAAAATTGTTTGGGTCGAATGTAGAAATTCTGGAGTTTTCAGTTTTTTGAATTATCATTTCTAAAATTTTTTATGATGTTCTACAAATTTAACATAATTTTCTAAATATAAAAATTTTAGAGTAAATTTGTAAAAAAATAGCTTGAAAAGAGAAATAAAAACAACAAACGACGGAAGCAAAACACTGTTTATCAATGATTTAAATGAAAACTATCATTCTCATCATGGCGCCCTTCAGGAAGCTGAACACGTGTTTATTAAAAATGGATTAAATCTAATAAATGATTACGAAATTAATATTTTAGAACTAGGTTTTGGAACAGGTTTGAATGTTTTGGTGACAATTAATGAATATTTAAAAACTGACAAAAATCATATTATCAATTATTTTTCACTGGAAAAATACCCCATAAATGAATCCGAAATTAACGATTTAGCCTATTTTAAACATTTTGATAACCCGGAATTCAAAAATATTTATCAAAAAATTCATCTAGCAGAATGGGAAAAATCAGTAGAAATCACTAGAGGATTTAACCTCAAAAAGATAGAATGTGACTTTTTTGAGCTGAAAAACATTGTGTTACCTAAAATAAACCTGGTGTATTATGATTGTTTCGGGGCAAGAGTACAACCAGATCTTTGGGAAAAGCCTTTATTTGAAATGGTAGCTGATAAAATGGAAATTAACGGACTTTTAACAACCTATTCCTCAAAAGGCAGTGTAAGAAGAATATTGCAGGAGCTGAACTTTAAAGTAGAAAAGAAGCAAGGTCCTCCAGGAAAAAGAGAAATGATTAATGCAGTTAAGTTGTAAAAGTAAGAAGTCAGCAGAATAATAAGTAATGTAAAGCTCAATATATTTTCTAAACCAGACTCTAACTTCTCTCCAAATTTCCTTACTTTAGCGATACAAATTATTATATATGATAGATAAGATCAACATTAGAGTCTATGCTTGTGTTGTTAAAGACAAAAAAGTATTAACCTTATTTGAAGAGTATGCCGGTGAAGCTTTAATGAAATTTCCAGGCGGTGGATTGGAATACGGAGAAGGGGTTTTAGAGTGCCTTCATCGTGAATTTGA
>JBCNMJ010000118.1:0-12124 GCA_039594975.1 Chryseobacterium sp.
TTTACATAATCGCCTTTAAGTCCCATAATATTGGCGGTAGAGTTCCCGGAACGGGTATCGGGTGTAATCTGTATATTAAGACTTTGATTTAAAACTTCGGCAACATTCGTAGCGGCCATATTTTTAATCTGCTCGGCATCAATAACGTCAACCTTATAGATAGATTTGTTGATGGACTGCTGCATGTACTGTCCTGTAATAACAACTTCTTCAATTTTCTTTAGATTAAGAGAATCCTTTTCCTGTGCATTTATCCATAAAGCCATGGATAATGATAGAACGGACAGCACTTTCTTCTTCATAAGGGTACAAATTTTCGACAAATATAAAACTTTATTTAGACTCATTAAAAATAAATGTATATTTTTGTGGAATAATTCTAAATAAAAATAACATCATGAAATTAAAACTACTTTTAGGAGCTTTAGCTTTTACTGCTATTAACGTTCATGCTCAAGTAGCAACAATTAATGAAAACTTTGATAACTTTACCAGCGGGAACACTACCTTTCCACAAAATGGATGGTCAGTTCAATTGGCGACCAATCCCCTTCCTTATCCTCCGGCTCCAATGATGATTGTGACTGCAGATGCAAACAAAGCGGTTCAGTCTTATGCGGGTAATAACGGAACTGCTCCATCTTATCTGATAACACCTCAAATTGTAGCTCCAACAGGGGATAAAACTCTAACCTTTTCTTCAGGATTAGTAAGTACTTCCCCAGGAACTTCAACAATTCAGATCGGACTGGCATCCAACCCTGCTGACATGACAACATTTATGGCAATTGGAAATCCAATTTCTATTTCTAGTGTAACTGCTCAGAATTATACAGTAAATATTCCTTCGTCTTCATCTTCATATATCGTTTTCAAGATTACTCCTACAGCTGCACATACCGCAACATTGATTGACAATGTAGTATATGACACCCCTGCAGTAGGAACCATCAACGAAAACTTTAATGCTTTTACTTCAGGAACTTCTGCAATTCCTCAAATGGGCTGGAATAAAGTAACTGCTACAGCAGCGTATAATGTATATATAGCAACAAATAACGGAAGCAACGCTATTCAGTTCTATGCAGCCAATACAGCCAATACAACTTCATATCTTATCGCTCCAAAAATCGTAGCACCGGATGGAAGTAAAAAATTACGATATACAACGGGAATATCTGCAAGTGCTAATGGAAGTGGCACTCTGGAAGTTGGTTTAGTTTCGAGCCCTACGGATATGTCTACTTTTACTTCATTAGGAGCTCCGATCACCATAACAACATCAAATACAACCCCACAAACATTTACTTTGGACGTTCCTGCTTCTGCTAAACAGTATATTGCATGGAAATTTACAGGGGCAGCAAATCATTCAGCAGTGTATGTAGACGATGTTATCTATGATGTACTGTCTGTTTTGGGAACATCCGAAACAAAATCGAATAACAGTAGTTTAAATTTTGCCATCAATGCAAATAATGAATTACAGTTTGTAGGAAAATCAGACGTAAAATCTATCAAAGTTTACTCTGCATCAGGAAATCTTATCGTTCAAGGAGCTGTTAACAACAACAGATTTAACATTTCAAATTTAGCAACAGGCGTCTATATTTTTGTTTCGGAAGATAACAAAGGAGCTGTTACTCAATCGAAATTCATTAAAAAATAATACTTTCTATTTTTTCTAATAAAAGGCTGCTCACTCTGGTGAACAGCCTTTTAAATTTTTAATGCGAAACATGCTTTATTTCTAGTAAGTATGCACTGCAACAATGTCATTCCGACGAAGAAGAAATTCTTAAAAAGAAAGAAGATTCTTCACCATGTTATTATTGTTCAGAATGACAAGAATCTTGTATAATCTATGAATTATAAGATTTTAAATCCTTTATAAACCTGCGTAGAGCTTTCCAGCATTTTTGAAGAATCTCTTCGGAAATCCAGCAGATGATCCTGCCCGTTGTGGCGGTTATGATGTTCTACACTTTCCCATAATTCAACCAGGAAGAAAGTACCTTTATTGTCTTTATCCTCAATAAGATCATATTGCAGACACCCTTCTTCTTTTCTTGTTTCTTTCACTAAGGTCTGAAACAATTCAACCGCTTCCATCAGATAGTTTTCATTAAACCTGAAAAGCGCAACGATATGTAAGTTCATGCTTTGCTTTGTTTTTATTACTGTAAATGTAAAATATTTTCAAAGCCATCCGTCTTTTCTCTTCATTTATTTTTCCACAATGGAACGAAGTTTTATTTAAAAAACAGATTTATAGATCGTTATTGAGCTCATAATAATAACTAATAATCCGATTACTACGAACATACTTTTCACGGGAAGTTTTGCGGTAAGCATGGCAGAAAAAGGAGCTGTTACAATTCCTCCGAGCAAAAGTCCCGCAATGATGCTCCAGTGTTGGATTCCCAACGTAAAAAAGAAGGTGACTGCTGCGGTTAATGTTAAAATAAATTTTGCTACCGTAGAGCTTCCAACGGCAAATCTTGGAGTAAAAGAATTTTTGATTAAAGTTCCGGTCACTAAAGGTCCCCATCCTCCTCCAGCAAAGGAATCGATGAAACCTCCAATTAAACCAAGCCGGGTAAGATTGGTTTTTCTTTTCAGCGCTTTGCTTTGTTTTTTCTTGAAAGCATTAGATAAAATCTGGAATCCGAGATATAAGGTATAAAATGCAATGAGGGTTTTGGTAATTTTAGCATAATATTCACCTAGATAAGTCAGACAAAGTGCTCCGATAACCGCTCCGATCACAGCCGGAATCGCCAGCTTTTTGACCAGGCTTTTACTTACATTCTTTAACTTGACATGACTGATACTTCCGGCCGCAGTCGTAAAACTTTCTGCCGAATGAATACTCGCACTTACAATATGTGGCGGAATATTCAGAAATAACAATGTTGTTGTACATATCACACCATATCCCATTCCCATGGATCCCGCTACAATTTCGGCTAAAAAGCCAATAAGCATCATCCAGTAAAAAATATAATTATCTTCTGCCAAAACAGTGAGAAGTTCATCCAAATAACCCAATTCATACATTGAAAGAATCACGATCAACACTATTGCAACCGTTACAAAAAATACATTAAGCCTGAGCTGAACTTTTCTTGAAATCACCATTCGTATTTGTGTTTATTGAATTATTATAAAATCATTACTGCTCCCACTGTAGAATTGCTCGTTTCGTCAATCAAAATAGCACTTCCTGTATTATTATTTTCACTAAAACTATCAAAAACCAGCGGAGAAGAAGTTTTCAGTTTTACTTTAACAACTTCATTCAGCTTAATTCCTGAATAAATGGGTGTATTTTCCAGTGTATTGACATCAATTTTATATTCAACTTCTTTTACGATCGCTTTTAGTACTTTACTTTTATGCTGAATAAAATATTTGTTGCCTTCATTTAATTCCTTTTTATCAAGCCAGCACACAATAGCTTCCATTTCATTTTCTACTTTCGGAAGCTGCTCCGTTTTCACTAAAAAATCACCTCTGCTGATGTCAATATCATCTTCAACATGTAAAACGGCAGGTTGATTCGTAAATACGGTGTCTACTTCCTTCCCTCCAGTTTCAATTTTTGAGATAACCGTCTCGATGTTCTGTGGTAAAACGGTTATCTTATCTCCTTTTTTATACGTTCCTGAAATCACTTCTCCCGAATATCCTCTGTAATCATGGAGCTCCCCAGTCTGAGGACGAATTACATACTGCACCTGAAATCTGCTGTTATCTATATTTTCAGAGGTTTTCACCTCTACTGTTTCTAGGAAATCAAGTAAGGCAGATCCTTTATACCATGAAGTTTTTTCAGATTTTTCAACAATATTGTCTCCATAAAATGCAGAAATCGGGAAATACTGTACGTTTTCCAATCCTAATTTTTGTGCAACCAAATGATACTGGGCTTTTATGTCATTAAAAATATCCTCCGCATAATCCACCAGATCCATTTTATTGATGGCCACGACTATATTTTTCATTTTTAATAGAGAAGCAATGATGGAATGTCTTCTGGTCTGCTCAATAACGCCCTGTCTTGCATCAATTAAAATCACAATCAGCTGAGAATTGGAAGCTCCAGTAATCATATTCCGGGTATACTGAATATGTCCCGGAGCATCTGCAATAATGAATTTTCTCTTAGGTGTAGAGAAATATCGGTAAGCTACATCTATGGTAATTCCCTGTTCCCGCTCTGCTCTTAATCCGTCGGTAAGAATCGCCAGATCTACCCCGTTTTCATTTTTGTTTTTTGACTGCTTTTCCAATGCTTCAAGCTGATCAATCAAAATATTTTTACTGTCATATAAAAGTCTCCCGATAAGGGTACTTTTCCCGTCGTCTACACTTCCGGCAGTTATAAATCTTAGTATATCCATAAGTTTAGTTATTCATGATCATTGATGAATGATCGTTGATCAATTATCGCTTATCATTTATATTAAAAATACCCTCCTTTCTTTCTGTCTTCCATTGCGGCTTCCGTCACTTTATCATCAATTCTTGTTTCACCACGTTCGGAAATTTTGGAAGCTATAATTTCATTAATCACACTATCTAAAGTTTCAGCATCACTTTCAACCGCTGCTGTACAGGTCATATCTCCCACAGTTCTGTAGCGTACTTTTCTAGTGACCACTTCATCATTTTCATCAATTTGAATAAAATCCGAAGCGGCAATTAATTGGCCATCATATTCGATCACTTCTCTGTCATGGGCAAAATAAATGGAAGGAAGCTGAATATTTTCTTTTCTGATATAATTCCATACATCAAGTTCTGTCCAGTTTGAAATTGGGAAAATCCTTACATTTTCTCCTTTATTAATCCTTCCGTTGTAAATATTCCACAGTTCCGGTCGCTGTAATTTCGGATCCCATTGTCCGAACTCATCTCGAACCGAGAAAAACCGTTCTTTAGCCCTGGCTTTCTCTTCATCCCTTCTTGCTCCGCCAATACATGCATCAAACTGAAATTCTTCAATCGTATCTAATAAAGTATGGGTTTGCAGCCAGTTTCTGGAAGCAAATTTCCCTTTAGGTTCGGTTAATTTTTTAGCTTTAATGGTATCTTCTACTTTTCTTACGATCAATTCAGCACCTATATGTTCTGCCAGATAATCTCTGAACTGAAGAGCCTCGGGAAAATTATGCCCCGTATCAATATGTACCAACGGAAACGGAATTTTCATCGGAGCAAAAGCTTTTTTTGCCAAATGCACCAATGTAATGGAATCTTTTCCACCGCTGAAAAGTAAAGCCGGCTTTTCAAACTGTGCCGCTACTTCCCTCATAATATAAATACTCTCAGCTTCCAGCTGTTCAAGATAATCTAATGTATATGTACTCATTTTTGCTTTTAAAATTTTGAATTAATGGGTATGCAGACCGCATTCCTTATGGGAGTTTTCCCACCACCAACGACCGGCACGAGGATTTTCACCTGGCTCAGTGGCTCTTGTGCACGGTTGGCAACCAACGCTGATGAATCCTTTTTTATGTAAAGACAGTTCCTGAACTTTATTTTTCTCAAGATATTCGAGAACTTCCTGATAGCTCCAATGGATCAAAGGATTGTATTTGCATAATTTTCTTTCATCGTCCCATTCGATGATCGGCATATGTTCACGGTTTTCTGATTGTTCGGAGCGTAATCCCGTAATCCAGACGGTTGCATTTTCCAATGCCCTGTTCAATGGCTTAACTTTTCTGATAAAACAACATTCTTTCCTGTTTTCAATGGAATGATAGAACGCATTCACTCCTTTTTCATTCACATATTTTTCAACATCGGAGCTTTCCGGAAAATAAACTTCCGTTTTTATTTTATACCTTGAATTATTCTGTGAAAGGAGTTCGTAATGCTCATAGAAAAGTCTTCCTGTATCCAGTGTAAAAACTTTAATAGGCAACTGATTTTTAAATATTATATCGGTAATCACCTGGTCTTCCTGTCCAAGTGAAGTTGAGAAAACAATGCCTTCTGAGAATTTTGCTGAGATCCATTTCAATCCCTCTTCTGCTGAAAGCTGTTTCAGACTATCTGCATCTTCTTTTGAAATCATATTTTGTCATTTGAAGTCATGCAAATATCAGACAAAATAATTATCCTACCAAACAAGTAGACTAATTAATCAAAAAAAAGGATTTGAATCAGTCGATCAAATCCATTAAAGTTTTATTTTCCAGAATACGTAAGGAAGCATCCCGCACTTCTATTAAAACATCGTGCAGACCGCAGTGATCTTCATTACAGTCCTCACATTTTTCATAAAAATTAAGGCTTACACAAGGCAGCATGGCAATGGGTCCGTTCACCAGCCGTATAATTTTCGCCAGCTTTACATTTTCAGGATTTTCTCTGAAAAAATATCCCCCTCCTTTTCCTTTTTTACTATCAAGGATATCCGCTTTTTTCAATTCCAGCAGAATGTTTTCTAAAAACTTCAGAGGAATTTTCTTATGTTCTGCAATTTCAGAAATAAGTACAGGGCCATCATTCCTTTTTTCTACAAGGTATGAAAGCGCTTTAAAAGCATATTGAGATTTTTTTGACAACATTATAGCAAAAATAAGAAAATTGTTTAATTTTTGCAAAACCTACAAATCATGAATTGTCAAACCGTTAAACAGGTTTAACCGCCTGCTTTTTGCGATTTCACCTATTAATCATTAAGTTTGCTTTATGTTCAGTAAACAAGAAGCACAGCAATTAAAAAAAGAGTTTTGGACGGCTTTCGGAAAGTCATTCCCCAGGAAATGGATTTTGTATGACACCAAAATAAAGGATATGTCGTTCAAATTTTATGCAGATAATAAAAAAGCGGAAGTTTCTTTAGATATCGAAATGAGAGACGAAGTTTTCAGGGATGCCTATTACAATAAAATATGGTCGTTGGAGGATATTCTGAAAGATTTTATTGGAGACTTCAATAAGGAAGAATTTTATACGCTTGAAAACGGAAAAATCATCAGTAGGATCTGGGTAGAAAAACACGGAGTTTCTATTTTCAATAAAAATACATGGCAGGAAGTTTTTGAATTTTTTGTTGAGAAAATGGATGGTTTCGAAAGGTTTTATTACGAGTATGAGGATTTTATAAAGGATGTGTAAGGAGTAAAAATTTATCTTCTTTTTAATTTTCTGCGGTAAATTTTTCAATCAAATATATAATTTAACAGATAATAATCTAACAATTAAAACATTAATTAAAAGAGATTATAAGTATGACAAGCCGATTACTGAAGAAATTTTAAAAATTGGCTCAACAATGACCTATTATGAGTATTCTGAGTAAAAAAATCTTACACAAAATTCAAACTTTTGTTTAAATTTTGTGTATTTTAGTCAGACCAAAAATATCAGTACTTGTTTATTCATAATGCTTTTCAGCTAAAACAAATCTGCTATTTCTTTAATACTAAATCACAATTTTAAACAATGGAAGAAAACACATTTCTTTTTACTGACGGTGCAGATCCCAAAATGATAGAAGCTTATAAAAAGGCACAGGAAACTTTTAAATATTTCTGGAGAGAGCTGTCATGGGAGTATAGAAGAATCATTCCCGGACTTAATCTGGCCTGTGTAAAAGTCGCTTTTTCGGAACAGGATCCCGAAACCGGGAAAGATATTGTAGAGCATATGTGGATCAATAATATTGATTTCGACGGTGATAATGTAAAAGGCTATCTGATTAACAAACCGAATAATCTTACAACAATCAGGGAAGGAGATTATTTTGAAATCCCACTGAATGAAATCAGTGACTGGCTTTTTGCCATTACACCGACAGCAAAGAAGAAAGGACTTTCAAAATTATTTTCATCTTCAAAAGATCCAATTCCAAAAGCATATGGAGGATTTACCATTCAGAAAATGCGCGCTGATATGTCGGAAACGGAAAGAAAAGAGCATGATGGATTCTGGGATCTCGATTTTGGAGATTATAACGATATTGAAATCGTTCACGAACAAAAGGAAAAACCGGAAAACCTTATTGAGCATCCTATGAGCAAAAATATGAAGGAAAAACTGGTGGAATTTTTACAAAATTATCCTGATGAACTGACCAGCCTGGATGATAACGGATTATCTCTTATTCACAGGGAAACCATTGCCGGAAACTTAAGTTCCGTAGAGGTGATTTTGAGTTCAGGAGGTGACAAAAACTTAAAAACGAGTAAAGGAAAAACAGCCCTGGATTTTGCAAAACAACTGAATTGGGAACATTTGATTCCTGTTCTAGAAAATTAATCATACAGAGAAACTTTCGGGTTTCTCTTTCTTTTTGTCAAATGACAAATGCCATACAATTTTCTTTACTTAAATTGCATTTATGAAAGAATTATTTGATTTTATGTTAAGATTTGGAAACCTAAATCAGCAGCAAATGGATTTCATTGCAAGTAAAGCTACGGAACTGGATCTTTCTAAAGAGGAATACTTTTCTGAAGCAGGGAAAATTGCAAAGCAGGTCGGATTCGTTGTTGACGGGATTCTTCGGGTTTGCTATTACAACAACAAAAGTGAAGAAATTACAAAATATTTCATTGAAGAAAACAATCTCGTTGTAGACCTTGAAAGCTTTGACAATCAGATTTGTTCAAGTGCTTATGTCCAAGCGGTGACAGACTGTAAAATGATTGTATTTCAACGAAAAGACTGGCTGGAACTTTTGCAGACGATTGTGGGTTTTGATGCCATTGTCCATAAAATTATTTCAAGAGCATTGATTCAGAAAGTAGAAAGAAGAAGTCCGCTGGTTTCAGAAGATGCTACAACCCGTTACCTTAAATTTCTGGAAATCTATCCTACTGCTGTCAACAGGATTCCGCTTTCTTATGTGGCTTCTTATTTGGGAGTCACCCAGTCTTCTTTAAGCAGAATCAGGAAGAATATAAGATAGCCGGGAATTTAATCGTGTCATAAAACTTCAAAATTTCACTTTTATCCGGTTCTGATGTAAAAATTCTTTTTTTGCCAAATGGCAAATGTCACCTTATTTAATTGACGGAATTTTACACTATCAATTAAAACAAAAAATGAAAACAGCATTAATTACAGGAGCCAACAGAAGCATTGGTCTTGAAACAGCAAAACAGCTTTCAGCAAAAGGAGTATTCGTTTACTTAGGAAGTCGCAATCTTGAAAACGGAGAAAAAGCAGTAAAAACATTGAATGGACAGGGATTTCAAAATATCAAAGCTATTGAAATTGATGTTACCAATCCAGAATCTATTTCAAAAGCAAAAAATATAGTAGAAAATGAGCAGGGAAAACTGGATATCCTGATCAACAATGCAGGAATTTTAGGCAATACACCTCAGCAGGCTTCAGATTTTTCCATTCAGGAAATTCAAACCATTTTTGACACCAATTTCTTTGGAGTCATCAGTGTTACACAGGCTTTTCTTGATTTGCTTAAAAAATCGGACAGTCCCAGAATCAGCAATATTACTTCGGGATTAGGTTCATTGACTTTACACAGCGATCCGTCCTGGAAATATTACAATATCAAAACGGCCGGTTACGGAACCTCAAAAGCAGCTTTGAATGCCTACACCATTGTTTTGGCTTACGAACTGAAAGATCTACCTTTTAAAGTCAACGTAATTGATCCCGGATATACCGCAACGGATTTCAATGCGCACAGCGGCCCAGGATCTGTAGAAAGCGCAGCCTCCTTTATTATCAAACATACTTTGACTGATCATGGTGCGCCAACAGGGCAATATTACAGTAACGATATTGAGGACGAAACAGGAATCAGTCCTTGGTAATTTTTTTAAATAACAGTGTGAAGAGAAACTTTCGGGTTTCTCTTTTTTATGTATTGAATAAAGATTCACGATTCGATTACATCATTCGTTGATTGAGCTACTTTTCTCATCTGTCATCTTCCCAACTTTGTCCCATCATTTAAAACCAATAAATATTAAAAAAATGGAAACAAAAAAAGTATGGTTCGTGACAGGAGCTTCAAAAGGACTTGGATTAGCCTTAATTAAAAAATTATTAGAACAGAATTATCGCGTAGCTGCTACAACAAGAAATGTACAGTCTCTTATTTCTGAAATCGGAGAAACTTCGGAAACATTTTTACCGCTTGAAGTAAGCTTAACGGATAATGAGAACGTACAATCTGCCATCGTTAAAACCATTGAATATTTCGGACAATTAGATGTTGTCGTGAACAATGCAGGTTACGGACAACTAGGTACATTGGAAGAACTTTCCGACAAAGAAGCGAGAGCAAATTTTGATGTCAATGTTTTCGGAACACTGAACGTGATCAGAAATGCAATGCCGTATCTTCGTCAGCAAAGATCAGGACATATTTTCAACATTTCTTCAATCGGAGGATATTCAGGGAATTTTCCGGGTTGGGGAATTTACTGTTCTACAAAATTTGCTGTGGCAGGTCTAACGGAAGCTTTGGCTGAAGAAATTAAAGATTTTGGGGTAAAAGCAACAGTAGTGTATCCCGGATATTTCAGAACGGATTTCTTGTCGAAAGAATCTGTAAGAACTCCTGAAAATTCGATTCCTGAGTATGAAGCGGCAAGAAATTCTGAACAGGCTCACCTTGATGAAATTAATGGAAATCAGCCGAATGATCCTGATAAAGGGGCTGAAGCAATCATTGCCATCAGTGAAGTGGAAAATCCGCCGGTGCATTTCTTATTGGGAAGCGGAACGGATGAGTATCTGAATAATAAGATTCAGATTATTACAGATGATGCTAAAAAATGGAGTGAACTGACGTTTTCTACTGTGATCTAGTTTTCTTTTGTCTTGAAACAAAAGAAACAAAAATTCAAGACTTGGAAAATGAATGCTAAAAATAAATTCTGTTCTCTAAAAATTCTAAAACTCGCGCGATGTCACAATTGACAATTCGATTCTAAATTTGTCTCGCGCTCAGACAGTAGAATTTTCTTAAACGTTCACATCATTTATTTTTTTAACGCTTCATTTTCCTAGGTCATTATATATTCTTCGACTTCGCTCAGAATGACAGGTGCTAATATTAACTGTTATAATATAATTAGTACGGAAATTTTTTCTACAATGTCATCCTGAGCTTGCCGAAGGATCTAATAATTTTAATAGTTCAAGTCAACATCCAAAATAATTAAATAACTTAGTCATTATGAAAAATACGTTTCGTTTTAATTCGCTTTCAGATTTTCATAGCTTCTGTAATCTTCCGAATCCTGAACATCCGTTGATCAGTTTAATAGATTACAGCAAAGTCCGTTATCCTGTGGATGATACAGAACTGAAATGGATTCAGAATTTCTATTCAATCGGCCTGAAAAGAAATGTAAATGCTAAGTTCAATTACGGGCAGCAGGAATATGATTTTGATTCCGGCGTATTGTGTTTTGTTTCTCCGCTTCAGTTTCTGAGTCTTGAAATGAAACCCGGTGTAGAAGTGGAACCCACCGGATATTTATTGCTGATTCATCCCGATTTTCTTTGGGGAACTTCCCTCGCCAAGAAGATCAAATCCTATGAATTTTTCAGTTATCAAATCAATGAAGCGCTTTTCCTTTCGGATAAGGAAGAGAAAATTATTGTGGATCTGTTTAAAAATATTGAAAAGGAATATCAGACGAATATTGATAAGTTCACGCAGGAACTTATTGTTGCCCAATTGGAACTGTTCCTGATCTATGCCGAACGTTTTTATGAGCGTCAGTTTTTTACCCGGAAAAAATCCAGTCATGAATTGCTGGAAAGGTTTGAGGAAGTTCTCGCCCAGTATTTTGAAAACGGAAATCTTATCGAAAACGGCATTCCTTCTGTAAAATCCATTGCCGAACAAATGAATATTTCCCCGAATTATCTGGGAAGTTTATTGCGAATTCACACTCAACAAAATACACAACAGCATATTCAGAATAAGATCATCGATACCGCCAAAGAACGTTTGAGTACAACCCATCTTTCAGTAAGCGAGATTGCTTATGAACTGGGTTTTGAACATCCGCAGTCTTTCAGTAAATTGTTTAAGCAGAAAACGAATCAATCTCCGGGAGAGTTTAGGAGGTTGTTTAATTGAGAAAACATGTATTTTTTTGTTTTGCTG
>JBCNMJ010000119.1:0-11947 GCA_039594975.1 Chryseobacterium sp.
TATAATAAGATGATTTCTTACAGATTAATGGAAACTCCAAGGCTGCCATTGTTTCCGACTTCTGCAAAAACTCCGATTCTTTCAGTGAAAAAGTATCTAGCGCCGATGTGAGCCCCGATTCCGAAATCTTTCCCTAGAACTCCAACATCAACACCTGGGTAGATATCTAATTTTTCAGGTAACTGTAAAGCCTCTTTTAAATGGAAATTCAGTCTTCCGAAGATAAAAACATTATTATCGCTGTCATTATCCTTATAATTATCAAAATAACCGTTCAAACCGGCTCCTATCGAGATTAAATTATTTAAACCGTAATCATAAGTCCCGGTAATTCCTGTTCCATATCCCCAAGCGCTTAATCCTGCGTTGATTTTCTGATCTCCCTTTCCTGTCCATGCCTGTGCATTGGCTGTTGCTCCTGCAAAAACCAGCGCGAACATAAAAACCAATTTCTTCATAAATTTTACAATTTTATAGTATTATTAAAAACAATCCGTATCAAAAATAGAACCGAAATCATTGGAAAATCGTATTTTTATTGAAGTTTTTTAACAAAGTTTATGAAGATCACAGGACTGAATTTAGATATCATCTGGAAAAATAAAACAGCAAATTTTGAGCTTATAGAAAGAGAATTGCAAGATCAGGAGGCAGATTTATTTCTACTTCCTGAAATGTTTTCGTCGGGATTTTGTATGGATGCATCTGAAGTTTCAGACCGAAATCAGGAGTCTTTAGAATTTTTAAAGAAAATGTCTGAAGAGAAAAATGCAGCTTTTTGTGGGAGCGCTCCTGTGGAAGATGGTGGGAAATTTTACAACAGAATGTATTTTGTACAGCCGAATTCTCAGGTTGACTTCTATGATAAAAGGCATTTGTTTTCTTTTTCGGGAGAAGATAAAGTGTATACTCCGGGAAAAGAACGGGTAATTGTGAACTACAAAGGTTTCAGGATTCTGTTGCAGGTTTGTTATGACCTCCGTTTTCCTGTTTTTGCAAGAAATAATAATGATTACGATGCCATTTTATATGTTGCCAACTGGCCTGAAAAAAGAGTCGGAGCCTGGGAACATTTACTGAAAGCAAGAGCGATTGAAAATTTATCTTTTGTTTTTGGACTAAACCGAATCGGAACAGATGGCAATAATCTGCTGTATCAGGAAAGCTCACATTGTTTTTTTGCGGACGGAAAAGAAATTACTCAAAAACAAGGAAATATTGTTTCCGCAGAATTAAATATGGAGGAACTGAAAGACTTTAGAAATCATTTTCAGTTTTTAAATGACCGGGATTCTTTTTCAATAGAATTATAAAAATTAAGGCTAAGATTTCTCAACCTTAGCCTTAATATTAAGAATATTGTTTTAAAAGTTGCGTTAAGGTGTTAACGTCATGCACGCCGCTTTCTTTCCAAAGCATTTCTCCTTTTTTAAAGATCGCTAAAGTCGGAACACCGTGAACACCATATTGGGCTGCAAGAGCAGGATATTGATCCACATCTACCTTGATGATTCTTGCTCCTTCGCCTACATTCTCTTTTACTGTATTTAAAACCGAAGACTGCACCTTGCAAGGTTGACACCAGGTTGCAAAAAAGTCAATCAGGACAGGTCTTTCGGAATTTATGATTTCCTGAAATTTTTGTGACATAGCTAATTTTTTACAAAGTTTTCGACTGACAAACGAAATCTGAAGTTGGGAATTTTTCTGTTTTTTTGATTCCGTTGAACCCTCCTTCGATTTCAGTGAAGTTTCTGATTCCGCGTGAATTAAGAATGCTTGCGGCAATCATGCTTCTGTAGCCTCCCGCACAGTGAAGGAAGAAATGTTCAGAATCGTCAATAGATGTTATCCAATCGCTGATGGTGTCCAAAGGCTTGTTGTAAGCGTTATCAATATGTTCAGCAGAATATTCTGTCAGTTTTCTTACATCAATTACTTTAGAATTTTCGTTGAAAGCTTCTGCAAACTCAGAGGGCGAAATTCTTCTTACTTCGTCAGTCTCTTTTCCTGCATTTTTCCATGCTTCAAAGCCTCCTTTTAAATATCCCACGACGTGGTCAAATCCAACGCGGCTTAATCTGGTAATAGCTTCCTCTTCCGTTCCTTCTTCGCAAACTAATAATATCGGATGTTTTACATCAACGATCAAAGTTCCTACCCAGGGAGCAAAATCACCTTTTAAGCCAATGTTGATAGAATTGGGAATAAAACCTTTGTGGAAATCTGCAGCACCTCTCGTATCTAAGATTAAAGCTCCGGTTTCTTCTGCAAAAGCTTCAAAGTCTTCAACGAAAATTGGGGTTAATCCCTTATCCATCACGGTTTCAAAACTCTCATAGCCGCCTTTGTTCATGGCAACATTCATCCCGAAATACTTTGGTGGAGCTGTCAATCCGTCTAATACTTCCCTGATGAAAGATTCCTTATCAGGTTGGTTAAGAGCATAATTGGTTCTTTTTTGATTGCCTAGAATATCAACAGTCTCTTTCTGCATGTTTTTTCCGCAGGCAGAACCTGCTCCATGAGCCGGATAAACGGTAATGCTGTCATCCAAAGGCATGATTTTCGTCTGAAGGCTATCATATAAAATTCCTGCAAGATCCTCTTGGGTAACACTTCCCGCTTTCTGAGCAAGATCCGGTCTTCCCACATCTCCTAAAAACAAAGTGTCTCCTGTGAAAATTGCCGTTTCTACACCATTTTCGTCAATCAAAAGGTAAGTGGTACTTTCCATGGTATGACCGGGAGTGTGTAGAGCTTTTATCTTTACTTTTCCGATTTCAAAAATCTGGTTGTCTTCAGCAATGATTGTTTCAAACTGTGGCTGTGCAGTAGGTCCATATACGATGGAAGCTCCTGTGTTTTTGCTTAAATCCAAATGCCCCGAGACAAAATCTGCGTGGAAGTGGGTTTCAAAAATATATTTTAAGGTCACCCCGTCTTTTTCCAAACGACCAAGATAAGGCTTTATCTCTCTTAAAGGATCAATAATTGCCGCTTCATTTTCGGATACGATGTAATATGCTCCCTGAGCAAGACATCCTGTATATATTTGTTCAACTTTCATTATCTGATTGTAAAAGCTTAATGTTTATTTAAGTACAAAAATCGGCTTTATTTTTTAATACTTATCAAAAATAAAGAATCTATAGCGATAGAATAAATCTATAAAGGTGTTTGTTTCTCCTTTAAATTGCAATAAATCAATTTTTTATAGCTAAAAATAAGGGTTTTCTGAATTTTTTCAGCTGAAATTAATCATGATTAAATTCGATGTTGAAATGTTTTCTAAAAAATTTTATATTTATAAGATAAAAAAATCAAATGGCAGACAAAGCACAATTTATTGAAGAACAAAATGCAAGATATACTCCAAAAGGAGAACATATTATATTAGGAAAAGGAATGCTGGACGGAGAAGTGATTCCTGAAGTAAATGTTACCATTCCTCTGAAAACAATCAATCGTCACGGACTTATTGCGGGAGCAACAGGAACGGGAAAAACCAAGACATTGCAGGTTTTTGCAGAGCAACTGTCTCATCAGGGAATTCCATCTTTAGTATTGGATATTAAAGGAGATTTTTCAGGAATTGCAGAAGCAGGAACGGAAAATCCTGCAATTCAGGAAAGGTATGCAAAAACCCAGCTTCCTTATAATCCACAGGCTTTTCCGGTGGAATTAATGACGATCTCCGGAGAAAGAGGGGTGAAATTAAGAGCTACGGTTACAGAATTTGGCCCCGTTTTATTAAGTAAAATTTTGGAGCTGAATGAGACGCAACAGAGTATTATGGCAATAGTATTCAAATACTGTGATGATAAAGGATTGCCTTTAATTGATCTTAATGATTTAAAAAAAGTACTGCAATATGTAACGGATAATGCGCAGGGGAAAGCAGAATTGGCTGCTAATTACGGCTCAATTGCTCCGGCTTCTTTAGGGGCTATTTTAAGATCCATTGTTGCCTTGGAGCAGCAGGGCGCTTCCAGTTTCTTTGGAGAATTAAGTTTTGATGTTCATGATTTATTGCAAACCAGAGACGGAAAAGGAGTTGTCAATATTTTAAGAGTTGCCGATATTCAGAGTAAGCCGCAGCTGTTTTCCACTTTTATGCTTTCGTTATTTGCGGAAATCTATATGACTTTTCCTGAAGAAGGAGACAGCGGAAAACCAAAACTGGTTCTTTTCATAGATGAAGCTCATCTGATTTTTGATGAATCTTCAAAAGCATTGGTTTCACAAATTGAAACTATGGTGAAGCTGATTCGTTCCAAAGGAGTCGGGATTTATTTTATTACCCAGATTCCGGGAGACGTTCCTGAAACGGTTCTTTCACAGTTAGGATTAAAAATTCAGCACGCATTAAGAGGCTTTACGGCTAAAGATAAAAAGGAAATTTCAAAAGCAGTAGAAAATTATCCGACAACGGAATTTTATGACGCTGCCACACTGATTCAAAATTTAGGAATTGGAGAAGCTTTTGTGACAGCTTTGGATGAAAAAGGAATTCCTACACCTTTGGTTCACACCTATTTAATTTCTCCGGAATCAAGAATGGATGTCCTGAATGATGCGGAAATTTCTGAACTGACCAATAATTCGGCTTTAGTTGCGAAATATCAAAATGCGATCAACAGTGAATCGGCTTATGAAATGTTAGTGACAAGAATGGAACAGGCGGCACAAAATGCGGCTCCGACTCAGAAAACAAAACCGGTAAAAGAAGAACCGGGAATGTTTGAACAGGTTCTGAACAGCAGGCAGGGAAGGACCTTTACGAATACTTTGCTGAGAGAAGGTGCTAAAGCAATCTTGGGAATGCTTGGTTTGGGCGGAAGGAGAAGATAATACGATCACACTTAAAACTAATATATATGCAAAAACTAACTGCATTTTTCTTTGTGGGATTGGCTGTCTTTAACTTAATGATGGACAGTATTAACGTGGGTTTTAGGTTTATTGATATAATTTTTGTTATTTTAGCAGGATTGCCCTTGCTGCTCCATAAGCAATGGATGTATAAACTTTTTGGCGGATTGATCTCGTTGATTGGTATTTATATATTCTTTGCCGTGTTTGTTTCCCATGTTAAAGGAATTCAGCAGAATGATCCGAAATCTTTTGGGGTGTATGGCATGGGTTATGTTATTAGCTTGGTATCGTTAAGTATGGGGCTTTTGATGACAGGAATTATTAAATTTAATCTAAAAAAAGAAGTTGTATAAAATTTAAATGTATTCAATTATTGACATAGAGAGTAATGGTGCAGGTTACAGGAAAGAATGCATTATAGATATAGCTGTTTACAGATATGACGGACAGAAAATTGTAGATCAGTTTATCTCATTGGTGAATCCGGAAAGTGATATTACTCCTTTTGTCCAGAAACTGACCAGTATTACTCCGAAAATGGTTAAAACGGCTCCGAAATTTCATGAAATTGCACGGAGAATTGTTGAAATTACCGAAAATACAACATTGGTAGGTCATAATATCGATTTTGATTACAGGATGCTGCGCCAGTCTTTTCAGAGACTGGGATATGATTTTAAAATCAATACGTTGGATACTATTCCGTTGGCCAAAAAACTGATTCCGGATGAAGTCAGCTATTCACTTGGAAAACTGGTAAAATCTCTTGGTATTCCCTTAACTAATCATCACAGAGCAGAAGGCGATGCAAGAGCAACATTGGAATTATTTAAGCTTTTAGTTTCGAAAGATACTGAAAATGAAATCATTCAGAAACAGCACGATGAGACGAATGCTAAAACCTATATCAATAAAATCAAGGAATTGACTCAGGATCTTCCTAACGAAAAAGGATTTGTTTATTTTCAAAATGAAGGAGGGAAAATCATTTTTTCAGATCATGTGCAGGATATTAATAAATTTTCAAAGAAAGTCTTTAATTCCAAATCTAAAAAATGGGAGGAGATTCAAAATGAGGTTGAGCAAATTAATTATGAGCTTACCGGAACAGATATTATTGCCAAGCTGCTCTTAAACTCAAAAGGAATCAAGAAGAGAGACCCGCTTCCATTCGGATTATACTATAGAAATGACAAGTATTTGGTTGAAAAGAACAAACTGAATAAAGTTGAAAAGCCAATTCTGAAATTCAGATCTTTCACCCAGGGTTCAAAAGCAATGCAATTTATTAATGCTATTGATGAATTTAGTATTGCCGAAAACCTCAAAAATAAAATCGATTTCAAAAAAAGAAACGAGCTCTGGTTGGGAAGCGGTAGAAAATTAGGCGAAAAACTGTTCATTATCATCGAAAACGGAAAAGCTGTTTCTTATGGGTTTTATGAATTGTTTACACAAATTCAGACGATGAGTAAGATCTCAAAACTCAAAATAGATTTACCGTTACCCACATCTGATCTTACTAACGAACTGCAGCTGGCATTGCTGCGTGGTGATTTTGAAACACTGCCGCTACCAAAGTAATTTTAAAATAAAAATTATGAATAATGCGGATAAAGAGCCTTCTCACTGGAAGTTTGGGCTTTTTTATTAGAATAAAGAAGATACAAGGATATTTTCTCCTAAAAGGTTTGGATATGGCTGGACGATAAATTTTGCCAACCCGTTATCTGTTTTAGCATTTTTATTGATCTTGGTTATAATCGGAGTTATTTCGCAGTTTTTTAAATAAACCCAGATTTACATTTTATAAGAATTTCGGTCAATTTTCTCAAAATAAATAGTATTTTTGCAAAAAAATAAGTAAAAGCAATGCAAAATTTTAAACAAACTAAAACTGGAAAGAAGGGGGCTGTAAAGTTCTCTAAGGTTTGGAATATTTAAAAGAGTTGTCTTGCATAAAAATAATCATTGCGGCAGACTCTTTTTCGAAGAATCTGCCTTTTTTTATGTTAAAGTGAAATTATGAATCCAAAAGAATTATTAAAGATCGCCAATGAGTTTGGCACCCCGGTGTATGTTTACGATGCTGAATCTATTAAAAATCAATACGAAAAACTTACATCTTCTTTTTTAAAACACACAAAGTTCTTCTACGCAGCGAAGGCGTTGACAAACATTAATATTCTTAAATATGTAAAGAACCTAGGTGCTTCTTTGGATTGTGTATCAATTAATGAAGTAAAGCTTGGATTAAAAGCCGGGTTTCCGAAAGAAAAAATATTATTCACACCCAATTGTGTAGATTTGGCGGAGATTGAGGAGGCAATGACTTTCGGAGTTCATATCAATATTGATAACATCTCTATTCTTGAGCAGTTTGGCAATAAATATGGAAATACCTATCCGATTTTAGTAAGAATCAATCCGCATATTTTCGCAGGAGGAAACTATAAAATTTCCACAGGGCATATCGACAGTAAATTCGGTATTTCTATTCACCAGGTCCGTCACATTGAAAGAGTGATGAAATCTACCAATCTGAATGTAGAAGGTCTTCATATGCATACAGGAAGTGAAATCAAAGATCCTGATGTTTTCCTGCAGGCTTTAGATATTATGCTTGAACTTTCTGAGCACTTCCCGAATTTGAAATATCTTGATATGGGAAGCGGGTTTAAAATTCCTTATCAGGATACAGAGGAAGAAACTGATGTAAAGACTTTAGGTAAGAAAGTAGAAAAAGTAATCTCTGAATTTTCAAAATCAACAGGGAAAAAATTCGAATTATGGTTTGAGCCAGGAAAATTTCTGGTTGGGAAAAGCGGCTATTTATTGGTGAAAGCGAATGTGATCAAGCAAACCACAGCAACGGTTTTTGTAGGAGTAAATTCTGGATTTAATCACTTGATCCGTCCAATGTTCTATGACTCTTACCACGTTATTGAAAACCTGTCTAATCCAAAAGGAGCGGAAAGAATCTATACGGTAGTTGGAAATATCTGCGAAACAGATACTTTTGCCTGGGACAGAAAACTGAATGAAGTAAGAGAAGGCGATATTCTGGTTTTCCATAATGCAGGAGCCTATGGTTTTGAAATGAGTTCAAATTTTAACTCAAGACTGAAGCCTGCTGAAGTTCTTTTCTTGGATGGGAAAGCTCATCTGATCAGAAAAAGAGATGAATTTGAAGATTTATTGAGAAATCAGATTGAAGTAATCAATTAAAATATTGTAACTCCGCAAGAAATTGCGGAGTTTTTTTATGGACTTAAGCTAATTTTAATAGTAAAGAATCTTTGAAATATTTATTATTCCCTAAATTTGATAGAGGCTAATAATAATGAAGCCTCTTCAATCCATATTCACAACCGTTTTCTCCAAATAACTATAACACCAAAACATTAATATTATGGCTAAAAACATCGCAGAGCAAATTGTTGAAATGCTCGAAAATGCCAATGTGAAAAGAATTTATGCAGTAACAGGCGACAGTCTCAATCATTTAAATATTGCCGTAAAAAAAAGCAGTATTGAGTGGATTCATGTGCGGCATGAAGAAGCTGGAGCATATGCAGCAGCGGCAGAAGCTGAACTTGATGGTTTTGCGGTTTGTGCGGGAAGTTGTGGACCGGGACACGTTCATTTGATCAATGGGGTGTATGATGCTCATCGTTCTCATGTTCCGATGCTGGTAATTGCATCTACTATTCCAAGTGACGAAATGGGAATGGATTATTTTCAGGAAACGAATACCATAAAATTATTTGATGACTGTAGTCATTATAACCAGATGATTACAAGACCGGAGCAGGTTCAGAGAACCGTTCAGACTGCAATTCAGCATGCTATTTCCAAAAAAGGAGTTGCCGTAATCGGTCTTCCGGGAGATGTTTCTGAGCTGGACGCTGAAGAAGCAACAACTTCCAATAAGGTTTTTAAAACCAATCCCATTATCCGACCGTCTGATGAGGAGTTAAATCAATTGGCCAGTCTAATTAATGAAAGTGAAAAAGTGACTATCTATTGTGGAATTGGAGCAGGAAACGCTAATGCTGAGGTGGCAGAACTTTCAAAGTATTTAAAGGCACCTGTCGGCTATTCTTTTCGCGGAAAAATGGCTATTCAGCCCAATAATCCGAATGAAGTGGGACTAACTGGTCTTTTAGGGCTCCCTTCTGCTTATCATGCTATGCACGAGGCAGATTTACTCCTTCTGTTGGGAACAGATTTTCCTTATCAGAAATTTATGCCTGTTAAAAATAAAATCGTTCAGATTGATGAAAGCCCGGAAAGATTGGGAAGAAGGGCGAAGCTGGAATTAGGATTGGCAGGTGACATAAAAGAAACCGTTAAAGCCTTATTACCATTATTAAAAGAGAAAACGGATGTTCATTTCTTACATCAACAATTGGAATTTTATGAAAAAGTAAAAGAAACCCAATTAACCTACGTAAAAGATTCCGGGAAGGAAGATGCTATTCAGCCGGAATTTGTAGCCTATACTCTGGATAAGCTGGCTAAAAAAGATGCTATTTTTACTGTGGACACAGGAATGTGCTGTGTTTGGGGGGCAAGATATATTACCGGAACAGGAGAAAGAAAAATGTTGGGTTCGTTCAATCACGGTTCTATGGCGAATGCGATGCCGATGGCCATCGGGGCTTCTTTAGCCCACCCCGGAAAACAAGTGATTGCCATGTGTGGAGACGGAGGTTTGTCTATGCTATTAGGAGATATGGCAACTATTTTTCAATATAAATTACCTGTAAAACTGATCGTATTCAATAATAGGGCATTAGGAATGGTAAAGCTTGAAATGGAAGTAGGAGGAATGCCGGATAACGAAACGGACATGATTAATCCTGATTTTGGAATGATTGCGCAGGCTATGGGATATCCCGGGAAAAACGTTCACAGGCCGGAAGAAGTTGAAGCTGCGATTAAAGAATGTCTGGAGTACAACGGACCTTATCTGCTTAATATTTTCACCAATCCGAATGCTTTAGCTTTACCTCCTAAAATTGAATTCGAACAGGTTTTAGGAATGACAAAATCTATGGCGCAGCTCATGTTGGGCGGAAAAATGGAAGAGGCATTGGATACTGTCAAAACAAATTACAAACATATTAAAGGATTGCTGTAATGAGTACATCTTTAAAAAGATATTACGTCATAGCCTGGATTTTCGGGCTTGTCTTTTACTTTCTGGATTATGTAATCAGATCGGCTCCTGCAGTAATGATCCCTGAACTGGTTAATAATTTTAATACTACCGAGCTGAAACTCATCAGTATGGTTGGAACCTATTATTATACCTATTCTACCTGTAGTTTAATTGCCGGAGTTGCTTTAGACAAATTTGGAGGTAAAAGATCCCTCTTTGCCGGAGCTTTGATTCTGGGAATCGGGTGCTTGTTGTTCTTAATTTCTAGTCAGGTTGCCGGTGTTTCAGGAAGATTGTTGCAGGGTGCTGGTTGTGCATTTGCATTTCCCGGCTGTGTTTATCTGGCAAGTAAAGGGTTTTCTTCAAAATCTTTAGCTACGGCTATTGGAGTTACTCAGTGTATTGGAATGTTGGGAGGAACGGCTGGTCAGTTTGTAGTTGGTCCCTGGGTGGAAGAAGGAGTGAATATTGATACATTTTGGCTTGGGTCCGGAATTATAACACTGATTACTGCATTCTGCTTGTTTTTTGTGATTCCCAAAGAAACAAAACCCGAGGAGCCTACAGAAAACGGAACAAAACCCATTGGTTATCTTGAGCCGTATAAAATTGTTTTCAAAAACCCTCAATCCTGGTTATGTGGAATTATTTCAGGATTGCTATTTGCGCCGACAACTATTTTTGCAATGACTTGGGCGGTTGCTTTTTTTGAAAAAGATAAAGGCTTTGCTTTTCATGATGCAGCAATTACCAGCGCTATGGTAGCTTTTGGCTGGGTTTTCGGGTGCCCGCTGTTAGGGTTTATTACCGATAAAATAGGAAGGAGAAAACCTGTGTTGATTGGAGGAGCTGTTGTAATGATTGTGAGCTTATTGCAGTTAATTTATCTTCCTGATTTATACCCTGCAAAAATAAGCATGTTTATTTTGGGACTTGGTTCCGGTGCAGCAATGATTCCTTATTCTGTCATTAAAGAAGCAAACCCTGATTTTGTAAAAGGAAGTGCAACAGGAGCAATTAATTTTATCACTTTTGGGGTCACTACCTTGCTTAGTCCTGTTTTCAGTAGATGGTTTGGGAAAAGTTTAGAGCTTTCTGCCGGAAATATACATTTTCAGCATTCCGTTCTGTTTTGGATCTCAGGAATTGTCTTGGCTATTATGGTTTCATTAATGTTAAAAGAAACCGGAAGCAAAGCTCAGATCGATCTTCAATAAAATATTAAATGGAATTTTACTCTCTGGTAAAGTTCCTTTTTTTGGTGTAATTTTGGTACTTGTAATTAATAATCTAAAAAGGATACTATGAAAGCAATAGCATTACTTGTAGGGCTCTTTGTCGCGAACTTTAGTTTTGCACAAACAGATCTTGAAGACAGAGATGATTCCTTTATTGTAGAAAACAACAAGAATCTTTTAAAGATAGATATCAAAGAACCCTTTTTGCAGATCGCAGCAAAAAACTGCAATGATTTTAAAGCGGCCAGTTACGAAGGTGGAGCTGCGGCTTACAAGGAAGTATTAAAAAAATATATGTATACCTATCTTAATTCTGATTTCTATACATTGTCGGGAGATTTTACTTTTACCTTAACTATTGATGCTACCGGAAAAGTAATTGATATTTCCGGAGATCCCAAAGTATTGAATAGTGAGGTGTTCTTTGATGATATGCAATATGTGGTGAGAAGAATTAAAAAAAACTGGACTCCGGCTACCTGCAACGGACAGCCTGTAAAATCCGAGATGAAGCTTAAGATGACCTTCTCATCGATGTCTGCGGATATGTAAACGCTATGAAAAAAACTATTATAACCTTACTTTTATTCTTTATCGGCTTTAAAGGATACGCTCAGGAATCACAATCTCAAACTCAAAAAGAAAATATCACTCACCTCTAAAC
>JBCNMJ010000120.1:0-11790 GCA_039594975.1 Chryseobacterium sp.
CTCCCGTCATTTCCATTTTCGCATTAATGGCTATTTTTACTTTCTTCTTGATTTCTGTGTGCTCTTTCGTGTCGTAATTGTGCTCTACAAACTGAATATGAGCTTCAATTTGCGGTTGTACGATTCTGGGTTCGTAGTCCTGTATCTGCCTTTTCAGGCTCTTAATGAAAACGTTTTCCCAAACAGCACTGGTAACTCCATTATCGAATTCCAGGTTCCAAACATCGTTTCCGTAATTTTCATCATATCTGTTTTCGCCTTTTTTAGTGGTGATCAGCAACATAATATTATGGGCAATACTTTCTCCCATATCGCAGGTGTCAATACTTCCTCCTTCCGTCATTAATGTTGATGGAACAAAAGGCATTCTGTAATTTGGTGTGTCCATGATTCAACTTCTGTGTTTTACTTCATAATTCTGGTTTACTTGAAAAGAAATACCAAATTAAACATTTTTCACGAAATAGAGGATTACTAAGTTTAAAATGATGATTAAAAAAAGCTGACCAATTATAACGGTCAGCTTTCATTTATTCTTTTTCTGTTTTCTTATTGAGATTAATAAAATAATACACAGGAAGTCCTATTAAGACCATTAAGAATCCAGGCCAAGTGTATTGCTGCTTATAAATTAAAAGTAAAATACAAAAACCTGTTCCAATCAATAAATAAATGATTGGCGTGATTGGATATAGCCATGTTTTATAAGGTCTTTCCAGATCGGGCTGTTTGTATCTTAAATAAATCACTCCAAAGACCGTAATCATGTAAAATAGTACAATCACGAAAGAAATCATATCCAGAAGATTTCCGTACTGACCGCTCAAGCAAAGCAAAGAAGCCCAAATTCCCTGCATCCATAGAGCATTGGCAGGAACTTCATTTTTATTGTTTTTTTCAGCTTGTTTAAAGAACATTCCGTCTTTAGCCATAGTTTGGAAAACCCTTGCTCCGGCTAAGATCAATCCGTTATTACAACCGAAAGTAGAAATCATTACCAACACAGCAATAATTACTGTTCCTGCACTTCCGAAAATAAAATGAGAAGCTGCAACCGCTACCCTGTCATTTTCTGCAAACGCAATTGAATCTCTGTCTAGGGCATTTAAATACACATAATTAACAGCAATATATAAAACCATAACAGCGGTTGTTCCGTAGATCATTGATTTCACCACATTTTTCTTTGGATTTTCAATCTCTCCCGAAACAAAAGTTACACTTTCCCAAGCCACAGAACTGAATACTGAACCAACCATTGCCGCAGCAATTCCACCCAGTAAAGTCATTCCTCCAATAGGTTCCCATCCTTCTTTCAGGAAGTTTCCAAGTGCATCTTTTTTAAGGTTATTAAAAGAATCCATTCCCAAACTGAAGTTTTCAGCCATATGCGAAATATCTACCAGAATAAAACCTGCAGCGATCAATCCTACCAAAGCAATGATTTTTGATCCTGTAAATATATTTTGCAAAAGTTTTCCACTTTCCACCCCTCTTGTATTGATGTATGTAAGCAAAAGAATAATAGCTATTGCCAGAATCTGGATCCAGGTAATTTTAAACTCTCCACTTTGGAAAATTGGTGCTGCGTCATTTAAAGCAGGAACCAAATAAGCCGTAAATTTACCAAAAGCCATTGCCACTGCTGCGATAGTCCCTGTCTGGATCACTGTAAACAATCCCCATCCGTACAAGAAACCCATCTTTTTCCCAAAAATTTCTTTAAGATAGGTATATTGTCCGCCAGCTTTGGGATAGAGTGCAGAAAGCTCTCCGTAGCTAATTGCTGCAGCAACGGTCATTATTCCTGTAATGACCCAAACAATAATCAGCCAGAACCCGGAACCCAAATTCCGCATCATATCAGCGCTTACAATAAAAATCCCGCTTCCGATCATAGATCCCATTACCAACATAATGGCATCCCAAAGTTTTAGTTTTTTCTGCATAGTGAAATATAGGCTCCAAATATAAATAAATATGCAATGAATTTGGAGTTTTGTTTCAAATTTTAGAATAAGGCTGTTTTTTATCAATTTTTTTGGCAAGTATGATTCAATTTTTATTAGTACTTTTGAAAAAAATATAAAAATGAAATTCAAAGCGATATTATTTGCAGTAGCCGTAAGTGCTTCTTCTCTAGCTTTTGCACAGGAATCAAAAAAATCAGGTCCACCGGCAGGAAATGCTCTTGTAGGTGATACTTATGGAGGTGGTGTAGCTTCCAATGTAGAATCTAAAGCAATCTCTGTAAATAAATTAAGCAAAAAGCTTAAAAAAGAGAAAAAAGTAGAAAACGTTGCCATAAAAGGAAAAGTAACAGATGTTTGTGATAAAAAAAGGATGCTGGTTAACAATCCAAACCGAAGACAATTCTAAGTTTTTCGTGAAAATGAAAGATTATGCATTCTTTGTTCCTACTGCTTTAAAGGGTAAAACAGTGGTTATGGACGGAACGGCTGAAAAAAAAGTAACTTCTGTTGATGAGCAGAAACACTATGCGGAAGACGCTAAAAGACCTCAATCTGAGATCGACGCTATCACAACTCCAAAAGAAGAAATCAGATTTGTAGCCAACGGAATTAAAGTGGTAAACTAAAATAAGAACGGCTTTGTCATTCTGAACGAAGTGAAGAATCTCAGATTTCTTCAAATGGCAACAAAATAAAATAAAATAAAAGCGGAACAGTTTGTTCCGCTTTTTTAGTCTTCTATTGTAAAATTTACTTCCTCATCCAGTTTAGGATATTTAGTAGCCGAAATAAATCTCTTTCCTGTACAGTCTATTTCCAGCCAGCCTTTTCGCTGTTTTACATCTCCTACTTCCATTACAAAAGGGATAAAAGATATTTCATCCTTACCTTCTTCTTTTATTTCTCTATATTGCACTGCCACATCCAAAACACATTCGTGTTCAGTATTCAGCTTTACATTTCTGTAAATAATGTCGTAATGCGTTTCTCTATTTTCCGGAATATTAAGATATTCTTCCCATCCATCAGTTCCAGAATTAAGCTCACTTATTGCCTTTAAAGCATAATACAATGCAATTGTGTAATATTTTCTCGTACCCTGTCTGGTGTAATCATCTATAAAGTGTCCCCCTTCAAACAAAATAGTAGGCATTCCTGCTTTAATGAAATTATCTCCCGTAGAAGTAGGGTAAAACTCATCTGAATATCTACCAATCTGGTTAGGAATCATTTCTTTCAGGTGATTATAAACATCAGCAATTACCGCCATACATTTTTTTCTGTTTTCCGTCACAGTTCTTTCCACATCCTCAGAAGGAGCCAAAAAGGATAATGTAGCAGGGTGAATTCCGTCTGTAGTAAAAATAGTTCTCTGCTCATGAAGATTCAGTGCATAGTCGTATTTTTTAGAAGCTACCGCATTTTTCAGAAATCTAATCTCTGTGCTTGCTTCATTATGAAAATCCCTGTTTAAGTCAATATCTGCTGCATTGAGCCTTGTCCATCTTTCAGAACCGTCCGGATTGAGCATAAAAATAAAATCCAGCTGGATTTTACTAAATAATTCATCTTTCAATTCAAGGTGATTATCCAAAGTTATGAGTAAATCGAGCATTGCGTGAGTAGCGTTCGATTCATTTCCGTGCATTTGCGACCAAGCCAGAACAGCAATATTACCGTTACCAATAGTTAATTCATAAATAGGCTTTCCTAAATAGGACTTTCCAATTTCTTGAATATAATCGCTGAGATTCTCCTGTAAGTAGAAAAATAATTTTTCAGGGGAAATATAGCGGTTAGGAAAATTAGGATTCTTCTGATAAATCTGTTCAAAGTTCATTATGTAATAATTTACAAGAGTCAAATTTAGCCATTTTTAAGAGAAAAAAGAAATTAACATTTGTAATTGCATTAAACGATGTAAATTGCCAAAATGTCTGTGGATAAATTTGTGGATTAATGATAATTCAAAACAATATATTTATATTATTTAAAATCAATGATTTATAAAATTTATATAAACCTATATTTAAACTTTACTTTAAATTGATTTCTGCCTGTTTATCAACATTTGGGCGTAATTCTATTAAACATGGAAAAGTGTGGAAAATAGTGTTGATAACTAAATTATACAAATGTAAATTGTTAATAATTTAACTACGAATTTAAAATCTTGCTCGTTTTTAAACTTTATTCCCGATGTGTAAGTTGTTTAAAATATTCAATCCGGTAAATAGATATTTAGTTTAAATTTAAAAGTTAAAATCAGCTAATAATGGCTGTTTAAGGACAAAATACAGATCAATTCCAGAGCTTTATATTTGAATTTAATAATGTAATCAGGTATTTACAGTACTCACCTACCCTAAAAGACGGATAATCGTCTGAGAAAGCCTTTAATAGTACATTATTAAGACATTTACTAGATCCATTATCACCAAAATAATTATTATTGCATTTATTTCAACCTTTACTTGAAGTAAAATATAAAAAAGTGAATTTTGGGGAAAATTTGTTCATTAAAAATCAGAATTTAATTTTATAAACAATGTAAATTACTGTTTAATAGATATTTATTTATATTTACAAATGTATTGTCAATAAGTTTAAAATTGTTTACTTTTGTATTTTGCATTTGTAAACTTTATTTTTACATTTGTAACTCTATTTAAAACCTCTTTTTATGAGTTTAAACGAAAGAATTTCCAAGGTTATAGAATATTCTAATTTTACTCCTTCTGAATTTGCAGACGAGATAGATGTTCAGCGTTCTTCTATTTCACACATCACTTCAGGAAGAAACAAACCCTCTTTGGAATTTATCATAAAAATAAAATCACGCTTTCCTGAGATTCTTTGGGACTGGCTGGTAACAGGTGAAGGACAAATGCTGAAATCCGATTTACCCGAAGCCAAAGAAATTATTGAAGAAAAAGCTGAAGAAGTTTTAAAGCCAACCTCCCTTCCCGATCTTTTCACGATGATGAATGACGATGAAGATTTCGGTTCGGAAGAAACAGAAATCAAACCTTCAAAACAAAGTCCTGGAGAATCGTTTATACCTCACCAAGGTACAGCACAGGAAAAAATATCCGATTCTCAGCGATTAGAAAATACTCATCAGCAAATAATTAATCAAGTTCCTGTAAATCAACAAAGTAAGATAAAACGAATTGTTCTCTTCTACGAAAATGGAAAATTTGAAAGTTTTGAACCATAAAAAAGTCTGATCAAAAATGATCAGACTTTTTATTTTATATTCAAGGAAAATTATCTTCCTTTTCTTCTTTCCAGTTCTTTTTTGATAAGACCTAATTCTCTTCCGGTTTGTCCGGCAACAGAAGTATTTTCCTGGGCTCTTCTTGTAAGATACGGAACTACATCTTTCACAGGTCCGTAAGGAAGGTATTTAGCTACATTATAGCCTTTATCAGACAAATAGAAGGTAATATTATCACTCATCCCGTAAAGCTGTCCAAAATACACATGAGGATTATCATTTTCGAGATTTTTAGCCTTCATTTTATCCATGATCAGCTCAGAAGAAATCTCGTTATGTGTTCCAAAGAAGGCAGATACCTTATCCAAATGATTCATTACGAAATCGATTCCTGCATTATAATTTTTATCCGAAGATTCTTTATTAGGCTGGATCGGGTCCGGATATCCTTTTTCGGCAGCTCTGGCTCTTTCTTTTTCCATATAAGCACCACGAACGATTTTATATCCGATAAAATACCCTTTTTCTCTTGCTCGCTGAAGATTTTCTTCCATGTATTCCAATCTTCCGGTTCTGTACATCTGGATCGTATTCCAAACAATTGGTTTTTCCTGATTGTACTTTTCCATCATTTCTTCACAAAGATGATCTGCAGCGTCCTGCATCCAGGTTTCTTCTGCGTCTACCATTACTTTTTTATCATGCTCGTGGCAAAGTTTACATACTTCATCAAACCTTCTGACTACTCTTTCCCATTCCTCTTTCTGACTGGATGTAAGCTCTGCATTTTTACCGACAGCTTCATACAAATCGATTCTTCCGAAGGCAGTAGGCTTAAAAACAATAAAAGGAATCGCCGGATTACCTACAGAAAATTTTACGATATCTTTAATCTCATTACACACTGCATCAAAAGTTGCTTCATCTTCTTTCCCTTCAATAGAGTAATCGAAGATACTTCCAACTCCTCTTTTAAAAAGCTGTTTAACAACTTTCATACTTTCTTCACGAGTCTCTCCGCCACAAAATTGTTCAAATAATGTATTCTTTACAATTCCGGTAACAAAAGGAAAGTTATTATGAACGGTAAAATTAAGAACAGAAGTTCCTACTTTAGTCAGTGAAGGCTGTTCAATCATTTTGAACATCCAATACGCTTTCTTTAACTGTGCATCAGATTTATCTGCGAATGCAACTTTAGTATCGTTAAAAATGGGCATTACAATTATATAGTTTAGGGTTTTGCAAAGGTAAGCATAACCGTAGTTTTTTAAAGAATTTTTTCCTATAATTTATTCTCTATGCCATTGAGTAGCATTGCAATAATTCCGACAAAAACCCAAAATCTTAAAACATTAAGTGTCAGGAATTTACTTTTTCTAGAGTAATTTAAAATAAGATAAACACATAAAATCATAACAAATATTCCACCTGTAAAATAATAAGCCATGAAACCGGAAATCCCGGTACGGGTAATCAGTTTCATTGAAACTGCCATCGTGATAATCAGCAATGAAATGATAATAATTTTAGTGTTCTTATTTGTAAAATAATTGGGAATGGTAACATAATCGAAGACCTTATCTACTCTTTTCGTTAATGTATCTTTTACAATATCAATGCATAAGAGAATAAGAAACAGAAAAACTGCCATCAATAAAACTTTCTTTGAAAAGGTTCCGTAATATACCATCATTCCAAAAAAAGGGTATAAAGTAAGGCTTACAAAAGTAAGATTATTTAAAATTAAAACACGACTTAATTTATGGCTATAAAACCACATAAAGAACTGATAGATAACAAAAAACAAAAAAACACGATGCGAAATAAGCCAAGCCACTCCTAAAGAAAGAATGCTTAAAAACAGATATGCATACAAAAAGTACTTCTGCTTAATAAAGCTTTGAATTCTTGTTCTGAACGGCTTTACCATATGATCTTTCTCAAAATCATAAAACTGATTGATAATTCCCCCAGCAAGAATGGTGAGAACGGTACAGAAAATAATGCCATGAACCTTAAAATCAAAAACAAATTTTCTGAAATTTTCATCCTGATTAAAAAGGAAAAACGTGGAAACGTATAAGGCAAATGTAAGTAAGGCCGCAATAAAAAAGCGGGCTCCTAAAAGAAAGCCTACAAATTGTGAAAATCTGTAAAATAGAGATTTCTGAATATAGTTTTTCTGTTGGAAAGTTTCTTTTTCAGAATTCATTCCAGGCTGTTTAAAATCTGTAAATCACCTCTTTTTGGAAACCATCAAGCATTTTTTCAGCTTTTTCATAATCCTGGGTAAAGCCCAGAATATATCCTCCACCGCCACTTCCGCAAAGCTTCAGGTAGTAGGCATTAGAATCTAAGCCTTTTTTCCAGATATTAAAAATACTCTCAGGAATCATTGGACGAAAATGTTCGTAAGCCCAATGAGAGAGCTTTTTAAGGTTTCTAAAGAACGGATTCATATCTTTTTTAAGGAAAGACTCTATACAGGCATTATTATAGCGAATAAACTCTTCTTTCAACGTTTTACGGAAACCTTCAGTCTTCATTTTTTCAAAGAAAATCTGAATCATCGGTCCTGTTTCGCCAGTAATTCCTGAATCTATAAGGAATATAGCTCCTTTTCCAACCTGACCATCCGGAATAGCAACTTTATCTAAGTTTTCTTTATTTTCGATAAGAATCGGCAGGTTCATATAACAGATCAACGGATCCATCCCTGAACTTCTACCGTGAAAATAGCTCTCCATTTCTCCGAAAACTGCTTTCAGATTTTTTAAAGTTTCTTTGGAAATTGTTTCCGGACTAAGCTTTTTAAGAGAATATTTTTCAAAAATAGCAGCTACTAAAGCTCCTGAACTTCCTACCCCATATCCCTGTGGAATATTGGAATCAAAGAAAAGCCCGTTAGAAATATCTGTTTTAAAACGATCAATATCAAGCTTGAAATCTTCTGAAAGATTTAAATCAGCTAAATAATCTGAATATTTCTGTAGATGATGGTTCGATTTTTTTTCAAACTCTGACGAAAGATCAGAATATTTTAAAGTTCCTTTATAAAAACTGTAAGGTACTACTAAACCTTGGGAATCTTCAATCATTCCGTATTCACCGAACAAAATTATTTTTGCGTAGAATAAAGGGTTTGTCATTTCTTTAAAGCTATTTTAAAAACTTTCTGCAAAGTTACTGAATATTAACAAAATTCAAGCCATTTTATATTAAATCTTAGCTTTTAAAAATCTAATAAAAATAATCCCTACCGCAAAAAATGCCGACATTGTGATAAAAGCATATTGCATATTATGAAACTTCTGGATAAACACACTGAAAATAAGCATTCCGCAGATAATTGCTATTTTTTCAAGCACATCATAAAAACTGAAATAGGTCGTGTTTTCCATTGAATTTTCCGGCAAAAGCTTAGAATAGGTAGATCTTGACATCGCCTGAAGACCTCCCATTACCAACCCGATTAAACCCGCTAATCCATAAAACTGAAGCTGTAGATTCGGATTTTCCTTGTTTAATGAATAAGCAGATAAACAACAGATAATCCAAATAATGACAGCAATTGTAATTACATTTTTGTTCCCTATTTTCTTAGATAATTTTGAGAAAAGAAAAGCACCGAAGATTGCTATAATCTGAATAACCAAAATTGTAATAATCAATTTATATTTGTCTGCTTCTTTTGGGAAAATTACCGTACTTCCGAAAGGCACTGCCATCAGGAAAATAGTCTGCATTCCTACACTGTAGAAGAAAAAGCTGGACAAGAAAAACTTTAGCCCCCTATCTGAGAATAGTTTATTTCCAACACTAAATAATTCTTTAAAACTTTCTTTGGCAATATCTTTATAAAAGCTGAGATTATCTTTTAATACTTCAAAAAAGCCACCTTGTTCTTCATGTTTTTTGAATATGTTCTTATAATTTAAAAGCACTAAATCTTTAGGAAGTTTTTCTTTCACATCCCCAAATTGAGGTAAATGTTTAAAGGTGTATTGTGAGAAACCAAACCACCAAGCTCCTGTTAATAAAAAGCTGACTCTTATGTAGATTTTAGCCTGTTCAGGGCCTTTAGCAACCATCTGGATCAATACCAAACAGATAATCAACAAAACAACAGAGCCTATGTATCCATAAATATATCCTTTGGCAGAAAGTGCATCTTGTTTTTCCGGAGTTGCAATATCGGGTAAAAATGAATTGTAAAATACCAAACTTCCCCAAAAACCAACACTCGCGGTAATGCTAAAAAGTAATCCCAAAAACACGTTTTCCATACCTGTGAACATTGCTAATCCCATACAGGAAGTCGCTCCAAGATAACAGAAAAACTGAAGGAAGGATTTTTTATTTCCGATGGTGTCTGCCAAAGAGGAAAGGAACGGGGACAATAGCACAACCAAAATAAATGAAATGGCATAAGAAAAGCTCAAAACCGCTTCCGGTTCATAGGCCTCTCCAAATATCTTAATCATATTTCTCACCGGAATTTCCTGAATTTCCTTTGCTTCAGGAACATATTCTTTTTTATTATAAGCAGTAGTAAGAATGGTATAATAAATAGGAAATATTGCAGATGTAATTACTAAGGAATATACTGAATTTGCCCAGTCATAGACAGCCCAGGCTTTCATTATTTTAGGATTATTCTTTATAATTTGAGGTTGTGGATTCTCAATTTCAGACATTTCAAAAAAGTATTAGTAGCACAAAAATAACAAAACCTCCGAATATTCGGGAGTTTTTATTTTTTTTCGATGAAATTTTATTATTGGGTTAAAATTCGGACACTTTTGGGATGATATTTAATTAGTAAAAAACAAAAATCCGAAAGCACAATAACTTCCGGATTTCTTATCTACGATTAAAATAAATATTACATATTCTCAATAACAATCGCCGAAGCTCCACCACCACCATTACAGATCGCTGCAGCTCCATATTTAGCGTTGTTTTGTTTTAAAACGTTGATCAAAGTAACAATTATTCTGGAACCTGAGCTTCCCAGTGGGTGACCAAGGGCAACTGCTCCTCCGTTTACGTTTACTTTAGAAGCATCTAATCCTAAAATTTTATTATTTGCTAAACCTACTACAGAAAATGCTTCATTAAATTCGAAGAAATCAATATCCGAAAGCTCTAATCCTGCTTTTTTAAGAGCAATTGGTAATGCTTTTGAAGGTGCAGTCGTGAAATCTTCAGGCGCCTGAGCTGCATCAGCATAAGAAACAATTCTTGCCAAAGGCTTAAGACCTAATTCTTCCATTTTCTCTTTAGAAACAAGGATCAAAGCAGAAGCTCCGTCATTAAGAGTGGATGCATTGGCTGCCGTTACCGTACCTTCTTCTTTTTTGAAAACTGTCGGAAGAGTTGGAATTCTGTCAAAACTTACAGCCTTGTATTCTTCATCTTCAGCAAAAATAACAGGTTCTCCTTTTCTTTGAGGAATAGAAACCGGAACTACTTCTTCTGCAAATTTTCCTTCGCTCCAAGCTTTTGCCGATCTTTTGTAAGATTCTATCGCGAAATTATCCTGTTCTTCTCTTGTAATTTTATAATCTGCAGCACATTTCTCTGCACAAACTCCCATATGAACTTTGTTGTAAACATCTGTAAGTCCGTCAAGAACCATTCCGTCCAACATTTTCACATCTCCTAGTTTTGTAGCATTTCTTGCATTATAATAGTGAGGAACTGAAGACATATTTTCCATACCCCCAGCAACGATTATGTCTGCATCACCCGCTTTAATTGCCTGTGCAGCCATAGAAACAGCTTTCATTCCTGAAGCACAAACTTTATTTACCGTAGTAGAAGGTGTTTCAATAGAAAGCCCTGCTCCTAAAGCAACCTGACGAGCCGGAGCCTGTCCTTCTCCAGCCTGTAAAACATTTCCCATATAGATTTCCTGAACCAATTTAGGATCAAGACCAATTTTATCTAACGCTCCTTTTACAGCCACAGATCCTAATTTTGTAGCCGGAACTGTTGATAAGCTTCCCATAAAACTTCCCATAGGAGTTCTTACTGCGGAAACAATGAATACCTCTTTCATGTGTATACTTTTATTTTTATATTTTTATTTAATTTTGAACCTTTCGGTTGTATATTTAATTCAAATTCTTTGTATTATTTTTAACTAAAATCATCAGGAAAGCTCCTAAAAATTCTACAATCCAGCCCCACTTTAATTTGACGATACCAGCCAACGTTTTTTGCCAGGATTTAAAGGGTAAAAAACTAAAGTATTCCTTAGACTGAAACTTAATTGCAAATAAGGTAAAACAGAATAACAGCAATAACAAAATTCCAAAGATTTTTCCTATTTTGATATTATTATTTACAATACCAAAAATAGCACAGGCTGATAAAATCCAGCACATAATGGCCAAATAATGATTAAGGTCCCAATAATTCCAATTTCCAACCACAGGAACATGAACTAAGGGCAAAAAACTACCAATAATCACTAAAATTAACCCTACTAATTGAATATTTTTCATATTTCTTAAAGTGCCAAAATACAAAAAAAAACACACTTAAAATCAGTGTGTTTTAAAAACATATTATTTACAGTCAATCAAT
>JBCNMJ010000121.1:0-11780 GCA_039594975.1 Chryseobacterium sp.
GAAAGGGCTTTATGATGATAAAAAAACGAACGAAAATCTGATTAAAGGCTGCCAAAGTAAAGTTTGGTACGATGCTGAATTCAGAGATGGGAAATTGTTTTTCAATGCTGATTCTGATGGTATTTTACCAAAAGGAATTGTTTCTCTTTTAGTGAGCATTTACAGTGGTCATTCTACACAGGAAATTTTAGATTCTGATTTCGAGTTTATTTCTGAAATCGGTCTGCAGGAATTTCTTTCTCCTTCTCGTGCTAACGGATTGATGGCGATGACAAAGCAGATTAAATTTTATGCAGTTGCCTATCAGTTGAAATCCTAATTGTGACAAGAATTTTAGCATATCGTTTTTCTGCTTTTGGTGATGTTGCAATGACAGCTCCCGTTTTTCGTGAGTTTTTAGAGCAAAATCCTGATGTGGAGATTGTGATGGTTTCCCGAAAAAATTTTGAGAGTTTATTTACTGGTATTCCGAACGTTATATTCAAAGGGATCAATCTTGATGATTACAAAGGATTCTTTGGGTTGAACAGATTGGCCAATGAGTTAATCAATGAATTTAATCCTGATCTGATTGCCAATCTTCATGATGTTATCAGAACGAAAGTTTTAGATAAAATTTACAGAAGGAAAGGTTTAAAAGTCTTCAAAATTAATAAAGGAAAAGAAGAAAAAGAACGGTTAACAGATGTTTGGAACCTGAATAAAATTCAACTGAGAAAAACGGTTGAACGTTATGCAGATGTTTTCCGGGAAATGGGTTTTGAAGTTAACCTATCGCATCAATTAAGACCTGTTTCCAATAACAAATCAGGAATTGGCTTTGCTCCTTTTGCCCAACATCAGGGAAAAATGCTTCCGCTGGAAAAATCTTATGAACTAGCAAGGATTTTGGCTCAAAAACAGAAGGTTTATTTCTTTGGAGGAGGTAAAAAAGAAACTGAGACTTTGGAAAGGTGGGAGAGGGAAATTCCCAATACTTACAGCTTATCAGGAAAACTAAGCCTTGCAGAAGAATTGAATAAGATTTCCGAACTGGAACTGATGGTCTCTATGGATTCTGCCAATATGCATTTGGCAAGTCTGATGGGAACAAGATGTATTTCTGTTTGGGGATCTACGCATCCTTATGCCGGCTTTTTAGGATTTGGGCAAAGTGAAGATGATGTTGTTCAGGTAGAGGACTTAACATGCAGGCCATGTTCTGTTTTCGGAGATAAAGAGTGTTACCGAGGAGATTGGGCTTGTCTGGAAGAGTTTGATATACAAAAAATCATCGAAAAAATTTAATAGGTAATCTTCTGTTCTTTTAAAAATTACTGATGCTATAATGGCACAGTTTTTTATATTGATTTATTAAAAATAGAAATGAAAACACTGAAAAAAATAGGATTAATGACCATATTAGGATTGTTTTTCACATCCTGTGTTGCGGTCAAGTCTAATGGGAATCACGGCTTACCTCCCGGACAGGTTAAAAAAGTAACAGGTTCTAAATCAGCAAAACCATATGCGCCGGGACAGAATAAGTGATTACTTCTAAGAAGGCCATAAACTTAAATAAAAGAAATAACTGGAAAAGCCTCTTTGCATTAAAATTTATATAAAAATAAAAAATCTCCCTTGAAAAAGAGAGATTTCTGTGGGTCCTGAGGGATTCGAACCCCCGACCCTCTGGGTGTAAACCAGATGCTCTGAACCAACTGAGCTAAGAACCCGAATTTTTTTGAAAGGTTTCGTTTCCTTTTCTGTGGGTCCTGAGGGATTCGAACCCCCGACCCTCTGGGTGTAAACCAGATGCTCTGAACCAACTGAGCTAAGAACCCTCTTTATCGTTGTTTCCTCGATTAGAGTGGTGCAAATATACGACTTATTTGGAAACCTCCAAATTTTTTTCTAAAAATTCTCCCACTACAAAGTTACTTCCGCCGATAAAAATCATTTCGTCATTTGTACATTGCTCTTTTGCAGATAGATATGCTTCCTGTACAGAATCGAAAATTTTATAAGAAATTTTTGCGTCAATCAGTAGATCTTTATAATCTTCGGGGTGTCTTCCTCTATTAATGGCAGGTTTGGCAAAATAGAACTCAGAATTCTCGGGTAGAATTTGGGTGACTTCATCGATTTTTTTGTCATTAACGAAGCCTAAAATAATATGTTTATGCTTATTTATGGAATTTAACTGGTCAAAAACATACTTTAATCCTGCCTGATTGTGTCCGGTATCGCAAATTGTCAATGGAGTTTTAGAGAATTCAAACCAACGGCCAATAAAATTGGTATTTTGATGAACGTGTAAAAGACCGTCTTCAACATTGTTATCAGAAATAGATAAATTTAGTTTTTTTAATTCTTCTATTAGTGCCAGAACGACTTTAATATTTTTAGCCTGATAATTGCCTTTTAGATCTGAAGTAAGATCAGTCTTTAATAGGGTGGCATCAATAAATGTTGCTTTTTCTTGATCTGCCTTGTTTTTAATGATATTTTTTACCGAATTATTTTCATCTCCCGAAATAATAGGGATGTGCTTTTTAATAATTCCTGCTTTTTCTGCTGCAATTTCTTCAATGGTATCACCTAGAATATTTTGGTGATCGAGCTGAACATTAGTAATGGCGGCAACTAATGGCTTAATAATATTTGTTGAGTCCAGTCTTCCGCCTAATCCAACTTCGATAATCGCAAAGTCAACTTTCTGCTGATAAAAATATTCAAAAGCCATAACCGTAGTAAATTCAAAAAAGGAAGGTTTAATGTCTTCGGGAAGATTTTTCAGCTTTTGAATAAAATCAAAGACAAAGCTTTTATCACAGTTTTTGCCGTTTACCTTGATACGTTCTGTAAAATCAATCAGGTGAGGAGAATTGTAAAGTCCTGTTTTATAACCAGCTTCCTGAAGCACAGAAGCGAGCATATTGCTTGAAGAACCTTTTCCGTTTGTTCCTCCGATATGAATACATTTTATTTTTTCTTGAGGATTTCCAAAGAAATCGCAAAGTCTGGTTATATTTTGTAAGCCTGGTTTATATGCTTTTTGACCATCGATTTGATAATTAGGAGCTTGCACGAAAAGCCAGTCTACGGCTTCTTGGTATTGTTCGTTTGTCATGATACAAAATTCTCAAAAGTTTTTTAAAAAGGGACATTAATTTTTTTTAATTGTAACTTTTTTTACATATTCGCGTCTAATGTCATAAAAGCTGAATTAATTATGAAAAAAATTTTGGTAATCATTTTAGGATTAAGTTGTTTGGGGCTAAAGTCTCAAAAAAGGTGGTCACTGAGAGAGTGTGTGGATTATGCTGTAAAAAATAATCTGCAGGTATTACAGAATGAATACTCAAAGCAGACTCAGGAAGCCAACCTAAAAATTGCCAAAAAAAATTACCTTCCCTCGGTATCCGGAAGTATTGGAAACACGGTTAGTTTTGGACAGACCTCTTTCGGAACAGGAAGTTTAAGAAATGACGTCTTTCGGAACAGTGCAAACTTAGGAGCTGAAGTTTTAATATACAACAACGGAAGACTTGATAAAACGGTTAGAAAAACTCAATATGATCTTGAGGCAAGCTTATATGATGTAGAAACCATTAAGAATGATATTTCATTACAAATTGCACAGCAGTATTTAACGACATTGTTGAATAAAGAAATTGTAAAAATCTCTGAAAGCACAGTTGCAAATGCTAAAAAGCAATATGACAAGGCAAAAATAACTACATCGGTAGGGACAACTGCGCAAACTGTTTTAGCTGAAGCCGAAGCAGCATTAGCAAGAGAAAAACAAAACCTTAAAACGGCTGAAATTAATGTTGGGCGAAGTCAATTTGCTTTGGCTCAGCTTTTACAATTACCTGATTATAAAAACTTCGATGTTGAAGACGTAAGTGTTCCGGAAAAGTTAACACCTGAGTTAAAATCGGTTGATGAGGTTCTGACGACAGCTTATGCATCTCAGCCTCAGATAAAAGCAGCAGAAAACAGAATAAGATCTGCTGAAGTTCAGACTGAAGTTTCAAAAACGGCTTTCTGGCCTACAGTAACAGCAAATGTAGGATTAGGTAGCTTTTATACCAACTTGTTGACAACGGATAATGAAGGAAATGACTTAATATATATTAAAGAGAGAGGAATTACTAAGCAATATAAAGACAACTTTGGTCAGCAAGCAAGCATTTCTGTAAATATTCCGATTTTTAATAAAGGAATTACGAAACTACAGGTAGAGCAATCAAAAATCAATGAAAGTGTTGCTAAAAATTCGCTTGAACAGCAAAAGCAGTCTGTAAGACAAAATGTTCAGAAGGCACAGTTTGATGCAGATTCAAACTATGAGACCTATTTAGCTGCAGTAGAAGCGGAGAAAAGTTCAAAACTTTCTATGGATTTTGCTGAAAAAAGCTATGCTGCCGGAAGAACGACTATTTTTGATCTGAATGTTGCCAGAAATAACTATGCGAATGCACAAGGTTCTGTAGCTCAGGCAAAATATAATTATTTATTCAGTTTAAAATTATTAAACTTCTATGCCGGAATTCCACTAAGTTTGTAGAATGTCTATTGAAACATTAGAAAAATATTTACCCCACAATACACGGACTTATTTAAAAAAATGGTTCTCAGATTATTATATTCATATAAAGATAACCAGAGAACGGAATTCAAAATTGGGAGATTATAGGAAGCTACATGATAACTCCCATGAAATTACAATAAATTCAACATTATCGCCACAGCTTTTTTTCTTTGTGCTTACTCATGAATTGGCACATCTTATTGCTTTTGAAAAGTTTGGAAGAAGGATATCTCCCCATGGAAATGAGTGGAAAACCACTTTTAGAGAAATGCTTTTGGAGAGTATTGAGGTATATGAGGATGCATTGAAACCCATTATTATAAAGTTTTCAAAGTCTCCCAAAGCCAATTTTATGGCAAGTCCGGATTTAGTAAAGTTTTTTCATGCAGGAGAAGCGGATGATAACTTTTGTTATATTGAAGAAATAGAGAAAGGAGGCTTTTTTGTTTATCAAAATCAAAAATATCTGCAGGAAGGACTTATTAAAAAAAACTATCTTTGTAAGAATTTGGCTACCGGGAGAAAGTATTCTTTCAGACCTTTAGCCAGAGTAGAAAAATGTATGTGAACATGTTACAGTCAGATAAATATTGTGTGATAATGGCGGGAGGAATCGGAAGCAGATTTTGGCCTTTAAGTACACAAAAATTCCCCAAACAGTTTCAGGATATTTTAGGAACGGGAAGAACAATGATTCAGCAGACGTATGACAGGATCAGTAAAATAATCCCTGCTGAAAATATATTTGTTATTACAAATAAAGAATATGTAGGGGTATCCCATCAGCAATTACCGGAAATTCCGGAAGAAAATATTGTGGGAGAGCCATTGATGAAAAATACGGCGGCTTGTAATCTTTATATGGCTAACAAAATCGCTGAAAAGAATCCTAACGCGACCATGGTAGTTTTACCAGCCGATCATTTGATTCTTAAAGAAGATATTTTTTTACAGAAATTAGAGCTTGCTTTTGAGTTGGCATCTGAAAATGAGTATCTGGTAACATTGGGAATCACTCCTACGAGACCTGATACAGGATACGGATATATTCAGTTCGTAGAAAAGAAAAATGCAGATTATTTCAAGGTAAAAACATTTACTGAGAAGCCTATTTTGGAAATAGCACAAAGCTTTTTAGAGAGCGGAGATTTCCTTTGGAATGCAGGGATTTTTATCTGGAATGTTAAAAGTATTCACCATGCTTTTGAAATGTATCTTCCGGATATGACACAGCATTTCATGGCATGTGATTATAATGCGGGTAATGAACAGAGCTGTATAGAGCTTATTTATCCAAAGGTGCAGAAAATTTCCATCGATAACGGAATTCTCGAAAAAGCGAAGAATGTATATGTAATTCCCGCAGATTTGGGATGGAGTGATCTGGGAACATGGACATCGGTGTATGAAAACACAGAGAAAGATAAAAACAGAAACTCAGTTAATCAAAAGCATCTTTTAACATATAATGCAGAAGGCAACATCATTCATGCTAAAAACAATAAGATGGTCGTTATAGACGGACTGAAAGATTATATCGTTGTAGATACAGATAAAGTGCTGCTAATTTGCCCAAGAGAGCATGATCAGCTGATCAAAGATTATGTTCTGGACCTTAAAAATTTCAAAAAAGGGGAACGTTTTATGTAATTAAGATGGCATACTTTGTGTCTGTTATTTAGCTATGATAAAAGCAATTTTAAAATTTGGTATATTTTCTTTTCTGATGTTGGGGATAAACGCTTATTCTCAGGAGAAAAAACATTTTACAGGCTATTCTAATATTTTACAGAGTATTATTCCTAATCAGAAAACAGATTTCTGGATTTTAGTTCATAATAATTATGGCAAAAACAAGGAAGTAAGAGTTGTTGGGACGAAAAAGGGGTATATACCGCAATCCTCAGGTTTTAATTTATTTCCTGATGAAAACGGGTACTTTTATGTTGTTTATTCTTCTGCAGGTAAAATAGAATATATAACAGATCTCCCTTCGCTCAGAAAGTTTATAGGTAAAATAGACAATGTAGAGGAGGCAGCAATTATGCTCACAGATGAAGGATACTTTGTAGATGAAGAGTTTAATGACTTGGCAGGAAATTATGCGGAAGACGGTAAAAACTATTATCTGGAAGTTGGAAAACTTACCTCAAAAGAATGTCCTTACCAGAAAAAGCATTTTAATATTACAGTGAATAAAGCTACAGGTGAAGTGAACAACATACAGGATAACGGAACTTATATAGAGCTTTATAATAAGAAGTGCACCAATAATCCGAGGCTTTTAAAAATAGAAAAAAAAGAACCCCCAAAAGATGAGCCTAAAAAAACAAATTCCCTCAAACGCAGATAATTTCTACGAAACAGAAAGGTTGATCATCCGTCCAATGTCTTTGGAAGACGGAGACTTCATTCTTGATCTTTACAACAGACCCAAGTTTATTCAGTTCATTGGAGATCGTCATATAAAGACGATTGCTGATGCAGAAAACTATATCAAAGAAAAGTTTCTTCCACAGTTTGAACGATTGGGCTACGGAAATTATTTAATACTGACCAAAGAAGGAAATCACAAAATTGGCGGAGTAGGAATTTTCGAAAGAGAAGGCTTGAATGTGGTAGATATCGGATTTTCTTTATTAGATGAGTTTGAAGGAAAAGGTTACGCATATGAAGCCGCTTCAAAAGTCAAATCTATAGGAATGGATGATTTTGGACTAAAAAAGATCTCTGCAATTACTTCAAAAGATAATTTTTCTTCCCAGAAATTAATCGAAAAATTGGGGCTAAGATTCCAGAAGCATGTAACTCTTCCGGGGGAAAATGAGGAGTTGAGGTATTATGAAACAGAATAAGAACTTACTTCAATAATTCCTGCAAAGCATCATAATCCGAAAAATTCATCAGCAATTCGGATTCGCTTTCTAAAGTAACGATTTGATTTGAATAGCACGACGTACAAACTTTAATTATCTTTAAAATCTTGCCATTCTGATTTTTATAAATTAAAATATCCCTGTAAGTTGGTAAACAAGCGGTTTCATAGTTATTTTTACCTTCTTTTAAAGATTTGATTTTTTCAAAAACCTGCTGGTTGTTTTTATTTTCAGTCCTTACATAACCGAATTTTATTAAGTCTTTTTCAAAATCATTGTAGAGGCTTTCGGACTTTGAATAACCATGAACCGTTTGATACTTTAAACTTTTCGCTTTTTTTAAATTTTTCTCAAATTTCAATTTATAAATAACAAGATTCTCATCATTAAGCTTTTGTGACTTAAATAAAGATCCACAAAAGAAAATTGATAAAGCAATGATGAGTGTTTTGATCGGCATATATGAAATGTTAAATTATTCCTCTAAAATCTGCTCAGCTGCTGTTTTTGAAGTTACTTTCTCAATGACTCTCGTACAAGCTCCTTTTTCATCAAAAATAAAGGTGGTTCTTACAATTCCCATATAGGTTTTCCCAAACGTTTTTTTCTCTTGCCAAACCCCGAATTTTTCAATAATATCACGGTTTTCATCAGCAATAAGATCATAAGGAAAAGCAAATTTATTGTGAAAATTTTTCTGTTTTTTTACAGAGTCTCCGCTTATTCCCAATAACTGAAATCCTGCTTTTTCCAATTTTGAATAATTATCACTCAAATTGCAGGCCTCCACAGTACAGGTTGGAGTATTTGCCTGAGGATAAAAGAAAATAATAAGTTTTTTTCCGATTAATTTTTCTGATTGTACTGTTTCTCCGTCCTGATTTGTTCCTTCAAATTGTGGTAGTTTGTCTCCAACTTTCAACATAATGATTTAATTTTGTTCAAATTTAATAGTTAAATGACAAAAAAGCAAAGAGCCGAGCTTGTTCAGACCGAATTAGAAAAACTATATCCTGAAGTTCCGATTCCGCTGGATCATACAGATCCTTACACTTTGATGGTGGCCGTAGCATTATCTGCTCAGACTACCGATAAAAAAGTGAATCAGGTAACACCGAACCTTTTTAAAGTGGCGGGAACTCCTGAAAAAATGGCAAAGTTGGAGGTTTCGGAAATCAAAGAATTAATCAAAGAAATCGGACTGGCAAATACAAAAGCCAAAAATCTGAAGAGAATGGCAGAGCTCCTGTTGGAAAGACATCATGGAATAGTACCTCAAACTTATGAAGAATTAGAGGCACTTCCGGGAGTTGGTCATAAAACAGCTTCTGTGGTAATGAGCCAGGGTTTCGGATTTCCTGCTTTTCCGGTCGATACACATATTCACCGGCTCATGACGCAGTGGAAGCTTACTTCCGGGAAAAACGTCGTAGAAACGGAAAAAGACGCAAAAAGTATCTGGAAAGAAGAAGTATGGAATAAATTACACCTTCAGATCATTTTTTACGGAAGAGAATATTCTCCGGCAAGAGGAAAAGGAGAAAAGGACTTCATTACCAAAATGATGTTCGATAAAAAAGAAAAATAAGTTGACCGCCACAACATTCCCCTCTTTTGGAGGGGTGGCGAAAATTCAAAGAATTTTTGACGGGGTGGTCGATTTAGTATTTAACTATTCCCCATCCAACAACCTTCTATGGTAATTAATCTGCCCCAAATGATAGCTCAAATGCCCGAATAAATGAATCAGGAAATACTCCGTGGTCATTTTATATCCTAAAGCTTCAAGAGGAAAATCTTTTTCCAGATCTTCGCGAGACAATATATTGAATGTTGAAATCACAACTTCCAATGTTCCTTCGATTTTTTCAATAAGTTCAGCTCTTGGAATATCCTTTAACGAAAATTCAAGCTCACGCTTTCTGATATACCCTGAATTCCCTAATTGAGCTCCAATGAAATGATTAAGATTTCCAATCAAATGCAGACATAGGTTTCCCGCAGAATTTGAAATGTTTTTATCTGTTTTCCAAATTGATGCTTCGTTTTGATAAGACTCAATTTCCAGTTTTAATTTATTTAGATCTCTTGTATAAAGCGATTGTAGTCCTTCTGTTATCATTTTCTATTGAATTATTGTTTTAAAATATCCTCTGAATTTTTTGCTGAATGAATTTATGAAATAAATCAAACAAAAAAGCCACAAAAATTAATTTGTGACCTTAATATTTTTAATGAGGAATTATTTCTGTTTTTTTGCCCAAAGCTCCATTTTTCTGTTCAGTACATCTAAAGGGAGACATCCCTGGCTTAAAACTTCATCGTGGAAACTTGCTAAATTGAATTTCGGACCTAATTCTTTCTGATACTTTTCTCTCAGTTCACGAATTCTTAAAGAACCGATTTTATATCCTAAAGCTTGTCCAGGCATGGCCATATATCTTTCTACTTCGGCTGTTGCTCCCGCTTCATCATAAGAAATATTGCTGAGGAAATATTTAATCGCTTCCTCTCTGGTCATTTTTCCGGTATGCAAACCGGTATCTACAACTAATCTTACTGCTCTTAACATCTGGTCACTTAGATATCCCATTTTTTGATAAGGATCTGTGTACAATCCGAATTCAGGGCCTAATGTTTCACAATAATGTGCCCAACCTTCACCATACGCTCCAAACCATCCGAATCTCATGAATTTTGGAAGCTTGGTGTTTTCCTGCTGTAAAGAAACCTGATAATGGTGCCCCGGAATAGCTTCATGTAAGAACAAAGATTCCATTCCTGAAGTAACATTGAATTTCGAAGGATCAGGAAGCGGAACATAAAAAATACCGGGTCTTTTTCCATCCGGAGTTCCCTGAATATATTCTGCACTTGCACTTGCCTCTCTGAATTTCTCGGTCTGTCTGATCTCAAATCCGGTTTTTGGAGTTACAGAGAACATGGTTTTCAGCTTCGGAGTTATTTTCTTTAAAATTCCATTGAATGCACCTAAAACTTCTTTGGAAGTCTTGTAAGGCATTGCTTTAGGATCTGTTTTTACAAAACTGATAAACTCCTCCAAAGTCCCGGTAAAGCCAACCTGTTGCTTTACTTTTTCCATTTCCGCACGAAGCATAGCCACCTGCTGAAGACCTATTTTGTTGATTTCTTCGGGAGATTTGTTGGTGGTTGTCCAGCTTTTTGCGTAATACTGATAAATTTCCTTTCCGTTCGGAAGACTGTTGTATCCATCGGTTTCTCTTGCTTTGGGTAAGTATTCTTTTTCTAAGAAGTCACCCATTTTGGTATATGCAGGAATAATTTTCTTTAAAATAGTTTCCTTGTAAAGCCCGGAAAATTTGTCTTTCTGCTCTTTAGTGAAGTTTTTCGGAAAATTTTTAACGGGTCCGTAAAAAATATTTTTATCCAAATCTGTGGTAATAATCTCTTCCGCTCTCATTTGAGGGATCATTTTAATAACCAGCTTTTTAGGCAATACCATTTTATTATTGATTCCTTCTCTGAAATTGTCCGTTGCAGTATTCATCCAATCCGGAAATTTTTCCATTCTTTTCAGCCAGTCACTGTAGTCTTTTTCAGTTTTGAAAGGCTGGCTGCCCTGTCCACTTCCATATAACGGGAAAGTGAGCGGAAGACCTCCGAACTGCGTAAAGGGAATATATTCGGGATGATAAGCATAGGCTTCAATTTTATCTTTTAAAGTATAATCCAGTACATTATAAACCACTTTATCTTCATCAGAAAGAGCTTTGTAATCTACATGATCCAGCTGCTTTTGTACAGAATTGTAGAAAGCAATTTCACCGGAGATAAAATCTTTATCAATATTGATCGGCAGCTGGTCGTTGTATCTCGTATCTCCCTGAGAGGTAGCATCTAAAGGGTAGAGTTTAAGATATTGCTCATAGTAGTTGGAAGCAATAGAATCCAGATTGCTCGGGGTTACTTTCGTAAGAGGCGAATCCGACTTTTTGCACGAAGCAAGCCCCATTATCAGTCCCAATCCCAAAATACTCTTTGATAAAATGTTTTTCATTTTCAGAATCTTTATGAAAACAAAAGTAAGTATTATTGGGATATTCAGTATTATTGTAGAAGCCGATTTTAAAAAATTATTTTCAAAATCCTTTCAACTTTGAATCAATTTTTTATCTTTGTCTAAAACGTTTAACAATCATATTATTACAGTTCTTTTTTAAGAAAAAATGAAAGGGATTTTAAAAATTTACCATCCGGACGAAACGCTAAAATACAATATCAGAAATACTTATTGTAAGGCAGTTTACAGCAACCAGCAACATTTTTTAGAGGTTGAAGTGATT
>JBCNMJ010000122.1:0-11448 GCA_039594975.1 Chryseobacterium sp.
TCATCTGATTCCTTTAAATAAAATGGAAGATATGAATTTTAGAAATGAAAGATTAAAATTATCAAACGAAGAGTATACAGAGATTCAAAACTCAATTATTAATTCTTAAAAAAAGGAAAATCGTAAAAAAGAAATTTTTTACGATTTTCTTTAATAAATATATATTTATATAAAATGAACTCAAATCAATGTTCATTCTGCGGCAGAAAAAGAAATGAAGTGCAGATGCTGATTTCCGGGCAGAATGGTTTTATTTGTGAAAACTGTATCGAACAGGCACACTCAATTGTAAAAGACAGTGCTTCAAAAACAGGATATTCGCCTGCAGAAAATATCGATGAATTAAAAAAGCCTAAAGAAATTAAGAGTTTTTTAGATCAGTATGTAATCGGTCAGGATCAGGCCAAAAAACAACTTTCCATAGCTGTTTATAACCATTATAAAAGGTTGCTTCATGCTAAAGATGAGAATAGAGAGGTTGAGCTTGAGAAGTCCAATATCATCATGATAGGGGAGACGGGAACCGGAAAAACATTATTGGCAAAAACCATTGCCCGAGAGCTGAATGTTCCGTTTTGTATTGTAGATGCAACAATCCTTACGGAAGCCGGATATGTAGGAGAAGATGTCGAAAGTATTCTGTCAAGGCTTCTAATGGTGGCAGATTATGATGTGGAGAAAGCAGAAAAGGGGATTGTATTTATTGATGAGATAGATAAAATTGCCAGAAAATCAGATAATCCAAGTATCACCAGAGATGTTTCCGGAGAAGGGGTACAGCAGGGTTTACTTAAATTATTGGAAGGAAGTATTGTTAATGTTCCGCCACAGGGAGGAAGAAAACATCCTGATCAGAAGTACATCCAGGTAAATACTCAGAATATTTTATTCATTGCAGGAGGAGCCTTTGATGGGATTAAAGAGATCATCGAAAGAAGAATGAATAAGCAGGCCATTGGCTTCAGCTCAGAAAAAATAAATAAAGTAGATGAAAATGAGTATGTATTAAGAAACATCAATGCAATAGATTTAAGATCTTTTGGGTTGATTCCTGAGCTTTTGGGAAGATTTCCTATCATTACTTATCTGGAAAAGCTTACCAAAGAAACAATGGTGAGAATTATGAAAGAGCCTAAGAATTCTATTGTAAACCAGTTTGTTGAGCTTTTTAAAATGGATGGCATTAAGCTTACCTTTACCGATGAAGCTGTAGAAAAAATCGTGGAAGAAACAATGGAAAAAGGATTAGGGGCAAGAGGTTTAAGAGGGACTACTGAAAAAGTGCTTGAAGACTATATGTTTGAAATAGGCGAGCAAAAGGAAATCACATTAACTGCTGATAATATTTTGGTAACTAAATGATTTTTATAGTTTTTTGTTAAAAAAAATTATATATTTGCATAGAGTATTTTATTATATTAACACATAAAAATAATATACAATGAAAAAAAATTTATTAACTATAGCACTTTTGGCTACGATGTGTTCTGTTCAGGCGCAGCTACTACATGTCGATAATTCAGCCAACGTTTACGTAAGTCAAGGTACCTTGGTCTATAGTGGAGGTGGAGTACAAACAAAAGGTACTGGAACCGTTGAAAACCACGGGAACTTTATGATTCAAGGAGCAGCAACTGATGTTTTCAGAAATTTAGATGCATCAGGTACTGAAATTGTTACAGGAAATACAGGGGGCTCTTTTGTTAATAAACTTAATCAGGCAGGTAATTTTGCATTACGTAATACTGCCGCTTTAGGAGATCAAACTGTTCCACTTTCAACTCTGAACTATACTTACGGTCAGCTTTATATTTCCGGGATTCCACAAAGCAACATCACTGGTGTTGTCAATCAGGAGTTTACATCTGTGAATCATGGTGCGTATCAACAAATCGGACTTCCTTTTTGGGGAAAAGATTTTTCTACGCTTTCAGAACTGGGAAAAACATTTAATACAACAAGATGGAGCCAAAATGAGGCACTTGCTTGGAATAATGCTTTAACAGTATTTGATAATTTACCTGCAACAACATTAGGAACCGCTGCCCGTCCGGCTTATTCATATTATATCTTAGGTGGAGGAGGTACAGGTTCAGCTTGGGCCAATAATGGTCTGGCCACTACTAGAACAGTAATCGGGAAACCAGTATCTGATCTAGATAACTTCCAGGTAACTTTATCAGGAGCCGGCTCTACGGTAAACTATGGATCAGGAGGTAGTGCTGTTAATGCTTATAATGAAAAGTATAATACTTATCTGGGTGATTATTTTGCCTATTCAAGAAATAATGTCTGGGATGGTTCAGATTTCGGAAAAAATCTTTATTTCTTCGGTAATCCATATCTGACTAACTTAGACTTGAACAATCTTATAACTCCGGGAGATCCTGATTTTATAAGTAATTTATACGGAATAAGATTTGAGCCTACAGCCGGAGGAACAACCTACGTTGCAGGTTCCGGAGGTAGTGCAATCAGTTTTAAATTTGTTACCAGATCGGGTAATATTTGGGTGGGTGATACGGAATATTTAAATGTAAGACCTTTTGGTTCTTTCGTAATTAAATTGAACGATAATACGGCTAGTCCGGCTCCAACTCTAAATTTTGCAAACCTAAGAAGATTTAATTATCATTCTAGAGCAGCAGGAACAACTTATTCACCTACTGCAAATAAAAATGGAACAAATAATACTACAGGAAGTGTTAAACAGTTAGCGGTAGTAGGGTTGGATTCTAATGGAAAAGAGCTGGCGAGAACTTATTATGTAGTTTCTCCTTCCTCTATTAACGGACACTCTGTTAATGCAACTTCTCAAGTTGGTAATAGTAATACTTACGATTTAGGTACTTATGAAGAAGATGCTGTAAATGGAGGCTATGATCCAAATTATCAAAACAGTTATTGGCTATATATTAACGAAGCCAATGATAGTTTCGTAGGAAAAAATATTAAGATGGTAAGATATACTTCTAATATATCTTCATTTCAATTTTTTATAAAAGAAAATGGAAGTGCACTTGCTAATGGCGTGCATGATTTATCTACCGGTATTGGTTTCTATTTTAAAGGACCAAATGGAGTTTTACAGCCAATTAGTCAAGGTCAGACTATAGCTGCAACAGGTAATGCAGAGCAGGAATATGACTTATATTACGGTCTGCCTTCTTCTGTACTAGGCTCTTCTGAAGTAGCAAATGCTCCTTCAAGAACTATTGTTGCATATAGCCCTGCAATTGATGATTATATTGTGAAATTTGATCCTAAATGGAAAAAAGCTGCAATTCAGGTATTTGACATGAGTGGGAAATTAGTGGTTTCTGAAAAAAATGTTGATGCTGCATCTGATTTTACAATTAGATTACAGAAAAAGTTAAAAACTGTTTATGTAGTTAAAATTGTTTCAGATAAAGGAGAAACAGTACAAACTAAAATTGAAAGATAACTATAATTAACCTTCTTAAATTTGCAAAATGAAAAAAAGTATATTACGTTTCCTAAGTTTTACATATTTGTTATTTAGTGGATTATTGTTCGCTGGAAATGAAGTTCCCACTCCACCTACAGCTAGACCAGGAGGAAGTAGTGGTGATACTGGAACACCGGGAGCCCAGGCATCTCCAATCGATATGTATGTTTATGTGTTAGCGATAGTTGCAATTCTGACAATTGTTTACTTTGCTAAGAAATACAAAAGCCAAAAAATATAAAAATTTTATTAAAATAATAGTAAACTCTCTGATTAGTCGGGGAGTTTTTTTATTTTTACGTCATGAAAAAGATACTTTTATTGTCTGGGATGATGACGGCGTTGTCTATCCATGCTCAGTTTTCAGTGACTATTCAAGCACCGGAAGGATTCAAAGAACAAGATGCTATTTTATATACGCTTAACGGATCTAAGGATATTATTGTTACAAAAGAGCAGAAGAAAAATAATGTATGGACATTTAAGTATCCAAAAGCCTATTCTGGGATGATGAAGGCTTATTTTCCCAGTACTAATAATACGGTTACTTTTATTTCTGAGAATAAAAATGTGAACATTAAGCTTGATGCAGACGGTTCCAAAGTGAAGGATATCATTTATCTTGATGATGCTAATGCTTTAATGAGCAGTATTCAGGAATTATCTCAGAAAAAAGAGGTTATACTGCCTGCTTTATCTCAAATCAAGGAATATTATAAAGATAACACTGATTTTGGAAAAGCGTTAAAAACCGAGATAGGAAGGCTTTCGGGAAATGATATGGCAGATGTATCAAAATTTCCTTTTGTAAGCTATTATAATACAAATTATAACAAATACTTATCTGCTCAAAACTCTAAAAAAGTTTCACAGGATGATATCATTAGTTTTATAGATAAATCGAATGATATGCTGGAAACTTCCTCTCTGCTGAGACCATTATTGGTAGCTTATTTAAATAATGGAGGGAATACGAATGTTACAGGATCAGTAGACAAGTTATTGGATAGACTAAAAGTAGAAACTCCTCGTGGGCAAACTGTTTTATCAGAGCTGATTGACATCTTTGATGTATATGATATGTCTGAGTTCAAAAATAAGTATTTAACTCTTGCAAAAAACCTTAAGTGTACCATTACGGACAGGTTGGCTTCTACCATAAAATCAAATGCAAATGTGGAATTAGGAGCTGTTTTTCCTAATTATAAATTTCAGTCTCCTGTAAATACAGATGCAAAATCAATCTATGATGTAAAGGCCGATAAAAAGATTATTGTTTTCTGGTCATCTACATGTTCACATTGTGAAAGTGAACTTCCGCAACTGCTTGCAAAGTATAAAGAATTACAGGCTAAAAAAGTTCAGGTTATAGGTTTGTCTTTAGATACTGATAAAAGCTCATATACGAGTAAAATAGCGGCATTTCCATGGATCAACGATTCAGAATTGAAAGGTTGGAACAGCTCTTACTCGGAAACATACAACATTCATGCTACACCTACCTATTTTATTTTAGATGCTAACAATAAGATAATCAATAAGCCAGAGCACGTGGGAAATGTTTTAGAATATTTTAATGCAAAATAATTTTGGAGGGAAAGAAATAATTTATATATTTGCACCACGAAAAAGGCGAGGTAGCTCAGTTGGTTAGAGCGCAGGATTCATAACCCTGAGGTCACGGGTTCAATTCCCGTCTTCGCTACAAAATAGTACTTTCGGTAGGTACTCAAAAATACACCGCGGGATGGAGCAGTAGGTAGCTCGTCGGGCTCATAACCCGAAGGTCATCGGTTCGAGTCCGGTTCCCGCTACTAAAAAACGCAATTAGAAATAATTGCGTTTTTTTATTAATAATAAGTCATCTCTCTCTTTTTATAAATCATTTTACTTGATTATTTTTTAGAAGTATAGTTTTAACCATAAAACACCTTTTAGTATAAAATAATGAATTTTTCTTTTTAAATATTTTGATTTTTTTTAAGAGGTGAATCTTGCTATTTTGCTAAAATAAATAAGTATCTTTGTAGTGAATTATTTTAAATTCTAAAAAAGCCTTAAAATAAATTCAAAAAATCTTAAAATTTTCATAAAAATTGATAAAAAGGAAAAATAAGTTTTTTATTTATAAATATTGTTGTATTTTTACAACGCCTTGAATGAGGGAACAAGTCAAGGTAATAAATTTTTTTTCATCATTTGTGTTTTTAGAATCGTATCGCCTGATACGATTCTTTTTTATATATACTATTTCTCGTAATTTAATAGAAGGTCGATAAAATAAGAGTAGGTCACAGAACCTTCCTGCTGGTTACTTTTAAGAAACAAATTATTGGTAAATCCAAAGAAGTCATCCAGCCAGCTTTGATGTTTCAGCATGAATGCCTTTTCAAATGCCCGGTCTCTTTTCATTCCTTCAGAATAGTTTTTTTGTATTGTTTTTACAAAATCAGGGTCTTCTTCGATAATGAACCTTAAAAGGCTTTTTAAAGTGAAGTATTCGGTACTGTAACGCAGATCGGAATTGGTTGAGTTAATCCCTATCAAATAGCCGATAAAATTAGCTTCCTGTTCCCTGGCGAAGCCTAATTGGTGGGAGCTTTCATGGGCGGAAGTAAAAGGAATTAACGTAGCCGGCAGTTGTGAGTTGTATTGAGCTTCTGCTGTGAAGGGATTATAGTATCCCGATATGCCGGTAAAGCTCATGACGTTTTTAAAAAGACTTGGCTTAAATGAATTAACAAGAGAAACCTTTTTAGAGGAAATATAGTGAGGAATTGCCTTTTGTCTCAAAAGAATTTCAATTTGAACAGCATTGAGATCAGAAATGATAAAGACACCGTTCTTATCTTCTTGTACCATTTTTCTGCTTATCTTACATTTTTCAAGGTATCTTAAAGCCAGTATTTTTGCTTTACTGATATCAGGTTCTTTCTGACTTGAAAGCTTGTGGAAAATTGGGGTTTGAAAATATAGCATTCCCCAAAATAGCTGATAACAGAAATAAATGATATTGATGATCAAAAGAAATCTAATGATAGCCTCATTTCTATTTTTCTTTTTAAAAAGTTGTATAAAAGAATAGAGAATAAAAATTCCTAAGACTATATACAAAACATCTCCCATTGAAAAAGGGATCCATGAAAAAATGAGCTGATGTGTTTTTTTTTGGATTTCAAAAAGCCTTTCAAAAAAAGAAATCATCCAGACTGATTTCGAAAAAGCTAAAAACAAAAGAAATTGGGCAAGTAATAAACCCGCCCAAAATCTTTTCTTCGTATATATGTTACTGATATTAATGACCACTTCCTTGAGATTCTTCAATTTGTATTCCTTGTTTTTTTAGAATTCTAGGTGTTATGAAACCATAGAAGGCAAGGTATAGAAAACACAAAATAGGAATAACATATGAAAAATGGGTCCATGTAATTCCCATAATTCCTGCGGGACTTGTTTTGTCAAAATCACAAAGCCAACCTTGTACTAATGGTATAATACCTCCTCCAAGTATCATCATGACCAAAAATGAAGAAGCTTTTCCTGTATTTTTTCCAAGTCCAGCTATTGCAAGGTCAAAAATCGATGGCCACATAATCGAGCAGAATAGTCCTCCGGAAATAAAGAAATACTTAGCTATTTCTTTGTCCGGGTAAATCAACCCTAAGAACATCATTATGATACCAGCAACTCCAAAAATCATAAGTGTTTTGCCTGCATTTTTTCCGCCAATAAAACTCATAATAATAAATGCTATAATCCAAAATGCATAAATATAGAACGAGGAAACATCTTTTCCACTTAATTCATTTGCAAATATGATAATTCCAAAAGCAATGAAAGGAATTACAAACTTTAGAACAAGATTAGTAATTTTAGAAACGTTAAATACATTAATACTTCCGTTCCATCTACCAATCATTAAACTTCCCCAATATAATGATACAAATGGGGCTATATTGTGTTCAAGAATACCTCCAAACTCTTTTGTATGAAGAAGCGCTGGTAGATTACTGATAATAGAAACCTCGACTCCTACATATAAAAATATGGCAAGCATTCCTAAATAAAGCTGTGGATATGAAAAGATACTGAATTTTGTAGTTTCCAATTGTGATTCTGTTTGTTCCTCTTTAGAAGGATCTTCAATCTTTGAAAATAACATGAAAATTGCAACTAAGATAAAAGCTATTCCTAAAACAATAAATGGAACCTTTACCATTTTAAGGTTGTCTTTAACAAATTCTATTGGATAGTTAATACTACTAGAGCTTTGCTTAATTTCGGCAAGTTTTTTTGAATAGGTATCAATTTTTGCTTCCGCAACTGATGTATCTTGATTTATTTGTGAAATCTGGGAATCAAGATCAGTAACGTTTTTTTCAATGATTGAAATTACTTTATTTACCTCCTCTGGTTGATCTTGAGTATCTTTTTTTAGTGCGATGATATTTTTTGAAAGCTCTTCTTTGTGAGCTATAAATTCATTTTTTACAACTTCAATTTTAGAAAGATTCAAAGCGGGTGTTTTAGATTCCTCCTTATTACCCATTCCAAAAAGTGCTATACCAACAAGGATCGGTCCGATAGTGGTTCCTAAAGAGTTGACTCCTCCGGCTAATGTGAGGCGATGAGCTCCTGTGTCAGGACTACCCATTTTAATAGCGAGAGGATTCGCAACAATTTGTTGCACGGAAAACCCAAGACCTACAATGAATAGTGCAGATAGGAAAAACCAAAAATTTGCAGCTGCAGCGGCCGGAACAAATAAAAATGCACCAAAAGCCGATAATCCTAAACCTACAGCTAATGTTTTCTTATATCCGAATTTTTGAAGAATATCACTCTTTAATGAAATGATAAAGAAAATTACCGATCCTACAAAGTATGCAACATAGAATGCCCATGCGACAAGTTGGCTTTGAACCTGAGAAAGCACAAACCATTTTTTGAATACGGGAATCAATATATCATTACTTGCTGCTACAAATCCCCAAAAAAAGAAAACGACTATTAAGGATAGGAATTGTGACCATTTGGTCTGTTGGTTAGAATCCATAGATGTTAATAAATTTATTGGGAACAAATATAGATTATTTCTTTGATTAAGAGTATTTAACTAAAGTTTTTTTTATTGTCTCAAAAGCTGACAATTTTAAGTTTTTTGGAGAATCAGAAGGGGCTAAAATACCATTATAAAAAACCTTTACTTTTCCGGGATAGCCTTTGGAGTTATCAAAAGGGAAAATTTCTTTTAAACCAATGAAAGTATGAATGACAATAGGCGAATTGTGTTTGGATGATAAGGTGAACGCTCCGTCTTTAAACTCGTCTAAAATAATAGAGGTGTCATCAGGAACTCCTCCTTCAGGAAAGATGACGATGCTGCAGCCTTCCTCCATTTTTTCAGCGCACCTTCTATAAACATCTGCACGACTTCTTGCACTGCTTCGGTCGACCATTACACAGATTCTTTTATAGATTGTTCCGAAAATGGGAATTTTTACCAGCTCTTTTTTTCCAACAAAGCAGATTGGATGATGTGGAAACAAAATACAGGTAAGCATTATATCCATAATAGAAGTATGATTGGAAATAATAACATACTGCTTTCCTTTTTCAAGCTGCTGATTAGAAAGCTTTGTGATTTCGTGCCTTAATCCCATTCCGTAAAACATTCCGTAGCTCCAGAATCGGATCAAAGTATAGGCATATTTATAATGCTTTTTACTGAAAGATAAAATATAAACGGGTATTCCGAAAATTATCGTTAAAAAAAACGCCAGAAGCAAAAGCCAAAATCTCCAGAGATAATTTAAAATCTTTCCCACAGGTTATCCGTTAAAAATTACTTTCTTCTTTATTGAATAATTGAGTACCGAAACTAATAAGATTGCAGCAATTTTACTAATTACTTCGGGACTTAGTGTATAAAAAACTAAACTGATATTGTCTTTGAAGACAAAGCTGTAAAAAAACTGGAAAAAACTAAGACTTAATAAGGTTGAAATAAAAGACACAATCATAAAATAGGCAAATTCCTTCTTTTTTGAATGCTTACCTCTTTCAAAAACAAACCATATGCTCAGGAAATAATTGGTAATAATACCGCAGCTTGTAGATAATATATTACTTAAAGGATAATGGATGCCATGAAAGTTAGTTTCCTGGGGAAGCATTCTGGGAAGTTGGATACTGAAAATTTTAAAACTTCCAATCTCAACAACAGCACTGAGTCCTCCGGCTATGATGAAGAATAAAATTTGTTTTTGACGTAGTAGTAACTCTCTCATTCAAGTAATATGAACTGCAAATTTATAACTATATGTTAAACAGTGAAAAAAGTTGTTAAATATTTTTTTTGAATCAAAAATCTTTTTAAATTTATTATTCAAAGCGACATAAAAGTAACCTGATAATAAATTCATTTTCAACAGCTTGTGTTGGGCGGTTTTTCTATCTTGTAATACGGGTTTGAACGTATTTTAATCATTTTTTTATCAAAAACTATAATAATATTTGTATGAAAAGTCAAAACAAATACAGAAAATTCCAGCTTCAACAGAAAAATATCGAAGCTCTCGAAAGACAAAGCACTAGATTCAAAAGAGTGTATACAGAGTACGAAAATATGTCTGATGAGTTATGGAATCTTGAGAATTCCAACGGAGATCCTGTTCCGGATGATTTTATCAATGCAATGATTTTACAGACGTCCTATTTAGAAGATGAAATAGAAGATTGGCTTATACAATTCAACGAGAAAAAAACTGATATAAAACATTAGTAATTTTAAAAAGCTTACCATGTGTTTATAAGATGGTTTAAAGATAAATTCATAATTTAGCATCCTTAAACTAAAATGTAATATATGGTTGCTATTGTTGATAGTGGTTCAACTAAATCTGATTGGGTAATTCTGGATGACTTCAAAAACGTTTTCTTAAAGACCGAAACCATTGGTTTTAACCCCAATTTTATCAGCAAAGAGCTTATTGTCCCCGAAATTGAGAAAAATACAAGTTTAACATCGGTTAAAAACTCTATTACCAGGATCTTTTTTTATGGTTCGGGCTGCGGCGTGAAACAAAACTGCATAACGATTGAAGAAGAAGTAGGGAGAGTTTTTACCAATGCAGAGATTATTGTAAAAGAAGATCTTACTGCTGCAGCATATGCTGCGTATAACGGTAGGCCAACCATTGTTTGTATTTTGGGAACAGGTTCCAATTCTTGTTATTTTGACGGAGAAAATTTAAAAATAAAGCTTCCTTCACTAGGTTATCTTGTCGGTGATGAAGGGAGCGGAAGTGCCATCGGGAAACAACTGGTGCGCAGATTCTTTATGCAAAAACTTCCTGATGACCTGTCCAGTGAGTTTGAAAAAACGTATAATCTTACGGTTGATGAAACATTGAAGAACATGTATCATACGCCAAGACCCAATGCTTATTTGGCAAATTTCAATAAATTTGTTGTAGAAAGGAAGGATCATCCTTACTTTCAAAAAATGGTATTCGATGAAATGATGAATTTTTTCGATTATCAGGTTCTTCCCTATGAAGAATCAAAAGAGGCTGAAATCAATTTTATTGGTTCTATAGCTTATTATTATGAAAACATTCTACGTTCTGCAGCTGCAGAGCTTCATTTAAATGTGGGACAAATCGTTCAGAAGCCTATCGAAAGCTTGGTAGATTACCACATTAAATATATACTTTAAATAAAAAATAAAATTCTATGTCAAGTAAAAATAACCGCGACGAGAAGAACTTTAACCAGGCCGCGTTAGATTATCATAAAACAGAACCCAAAGGAAAAATCGAAGTTATTCCTTCAAAACCGCATTCATCCCAGAGAGATTTGTCGTTGGCATATTCACCGGGAGTAGCAGTTCCTTGTATGGAGATTCATGAAAAGCCGGAAACAGTTTATGATTATACAGGAAAAGGAAATCTGGTAGCTGTTATTTCTAATGGTAC
>JBCNMJ010000123.1:0-11442 GCA_039594975.1 Chryseobacterium sp.
TCAGCCTTATTTTCCATTTTGACGCTTCTTATCAGTCAGGAATTTGTTTAGGTGTAATTTCATCAGCAATTGGAGCTCTTTATACCATTTATAATAACCGCCTCGTGCAAGATTTTGACAGTAAGAACATTAAGTATTATCAAGTGACTGGTGGAACTTTGGTTTTAGGTTTATTAATGCCAATTTATCTCCTATATTTTCCCGTAGATAGCTTAATTCCTAGCTTAAAAGATACGGGATATTTGGTCATTTTAGCTTCGTTTTGCACCGTAGGTTTATACGTTATTTTTGTCGAAGTTTTAAAGAAAATTCCTGCATTTACTGTGAATCTAAACTTTAATTTGGAGATTATTTATGCAATTATTATGGCATTTTTATTCTTTGATGAAAGCAAAAAAGTGAATATTTCATTTTATATAGGTGTCTCATTTATAATTACTTCAGTAATTCTTCAGACACTGATTTCTATTAAAAAGAAATAAAAATTCTTTACATTTTACCATAAGCCCATTTATAAATAAGCATTATAGATGGGTTTATAATGTAATCTCAATTTTTACGTTAAAAATTTGCGTAGTCAAATAACTTCATTTAAATTTGTAGTCAAATAACTACATAATGAATTTAAGACGAGATGTATTTCAGGCTATTGCAGATCCTACCAGAAGATCAATATTGATGCTGGTTGCAGCTCAATCTATGACAGCAGGCGCAATTGCTTCGAATTTTGATACGGCAAGACCTACTGTTTCAAAGCATCTTCAAATCCTTACTGAATGTGAATTATTGAGGTCTGAACAAAACGGCCGTGAGATTATCTACCATCTAAATCCTATAAAAATGAAAGAAATTGCAGACTTTATCGAGCCTTTCCGCAAAATGTGGGACGATAGATTCAACAAACTGGAAGACTTAATGAAAAATTACCAATCAAAAAAATAGAAATATGGAACTGAAAACAAAAATACACGCCGAGGACGGAAAACAGGAAATCTTCATCACCAGAGAATTTAACCTGCCTGTCGAATTGTTGTTCAAAGCGCATACAGAAGCTGAACTTTTCGAGCAATGGATGGGTACAAAAGTGACAAAATTTGAAAATAAACAACACGGAAGCTACCGTTTTGAAACCTCAAATCCTCAAGGTGAAGTAGTTTTCAGCGCCAACGGAACTATTCATGAAATTATTCAGAATGAGAAAATTATAAGGACTTTCCAAATGGAAAATACGCCTTTTCCTGTTCAGCTTGAATTTTTAGCATTTGAAAAAATTACTGGTGATATCAGCAAAATAACCATCCAGACGATTTATAAATCAGTAGATTTCAGAGATCAGATGTTGAAATTACCTTTCGCGCAAGGTATCAATATGGCCCATAACCGTCTGCAAGAATTATTTAAATAACAAGATGCGGAATACGAGATTCGAGGTTAAATTCATCAATTATATCGCTGATCTAACTCGTAACACGCACCCCGAAACACTATAAACCAAAACATATGAATCCAAAAGTTGATTTCTTCTTTGATAAAGCCCAACAATGGCAAAAAGAATTCGAAAAATTAAGAGGAATTGCATTAGAAACCGAGCTTTTAGAAGATCTTAAATGGGGATGTCCATGTTATACTTATGAGGGAAAAAATATTTTCTTAATTCATGGTTTCAAAGAATATTGTGCACTACTCTTTTTCAAAGGTGCTTTAATGAAAGATCCTGAAAATATTTTAATCCAACAAACTGAAAACGTGCAGGCTGCAAGACAAATCCGTTTTACCAATTTACAGCAAATTATTGATTTAAAAGAAGTTATTAAATCATATATGTTTGAAGCTGTTGAAGTTGAAGAATCAGGTGTGAAAGTCGAGATGAAGAAGACCAAAGAATTTGAAATGCCTGAAGAATTTCAACAGAAACTGGATGAAAACTCAGAATTAAAAGAAGCTTTTAAGGCTTTAACACCAGGAAGGCAACGTGCTTACCTACTCTATTTTTCTTCCGCCAAACAATCCAAAACCAGAGCAGCCAGAATTAAAAAATACATTCCGGAAATTCTTAATGGAAAAGGCTTGAATGATTAAACTTAAAACAGATAAAAATGGAAACACAAGATAAATTTCAGAAAAGAAATAAAATCATCTATTGGGTTTTTACGCTTTGGATGGCTCTGGGAATGGTTTCAACAGCTATTGTTCAGATCATGAAAAATAAAGATGAACTCGCCAATTTTACTAATCTCGGCTATCCTTCTTATTTAATGACCATTATCGGGGTCTGGAAAATTTTAGGCGTTATTGCTGTTTTAATTCCAAAATTTCCTTTGCTAAAAGAATGGGCTTACGCAGGATTTTTCTTCGTAATCTCGGGAGCTGTCATTTCGCATATTATTGTTAATGATCCGGTCAGCAAAACATTTCCTGCAGTTTTATTGCTTATATTAGTTGTTATTTCCTGGTATTTTAGACCTGACAATAGGAAAATTTCCGTAAATAATTAAACACCTTAACTAAATTAATATGAAAAAGAAACTGACCTCGGAACAAGCCGAAGAACTTTTGAAGATTTTGAAAACCCGTTTCGAAAAAAATATGAATCGCCATAAAGACTTAAATTGGGAAAAAATTCAATCAAAACTGGAGAAAAATCCGGAAAAACTTTGGTCTTTAAACGAAATGGAAGAAACCGAAGGCGAACCTGATGTTGTCGGTTATGATAAAAAAGCAGATGAATATTTTTTCTTTGATTGTTCACCGGAAAGCCCGAAACGTAGAAGTTTGTGTTACGATTATCCTGCATGGGAAAGCAGAAAAGCCAACAAACCGGAAAGTAATGCAGTCGATAAAGCTTCTGAAATGGGCATCGAATTGTTAACAGAAGAACAGTACCGTCAGCTTCAGGAATTAGGAAAATTTGATCTGAAAACTTCGAGCTGGGTAAAAACTCCTGTATCAATAAGAGAACTGGGAGGCGCAATTTTCTGTGACCGACGTTACAACACTGTTTTCACCTATCACAACGGAGCTGATTCTTATTATGCAGCCAGAGGTTTCCGGGGATGTTTGAAGGTATAATTTTTAATATCGATTCAATAATAAAATGATTATTTTAGCAACTTCGAAATTTAGCTAATACAACAAAAGGAATATGAAAAAGTTAATCTTACTAAGCACACTATCTGTTTTTTTAATGAATTGTAATAAAAAAACAGAAACAGCAGCTCCAAAAGCAGAAACAGATTCTACTGCAACTACTGAAAAAGTAGTCGATACCTTAGGACCAAAATCGTTCTGCTACATGGGAGTTACCGGAAAAGATTCTGTATTTGCCAGTATTGATGATAATCTGGGTACCATTACCGGAAAAATGTCTTACAAAAACTTTGAAAAAGACAGCAATAAAGGGGATGTTTCCGGCTATAAATCGGGAGACACCCTAAAACTGACGTATGAATTCGAATCTGAAGGCAAAAAAAGTGCAAGAGATATTTTCTTTATTCAAAAAGATAATACTTTGATAGAAGGTATCGGAGCTCATAAAGAAGAAAACGGACAGGTAAAATATGCCAGTGAAAAAAACATCAGTTATAAAGAGGGTCAAAAACTGGAAACTGCTGATTGCAATCTTGTTAATAAAGCTTTGAAATAAATTAAAAATGCAACTTGATGAAGTTGCATTTTTTTATAGTTCCGTTTTAATAATTTCAATGAATTCATTAACAGGCTCATCATCAGTATTCCAGGAAGTAATAAGACGTATAGCAGAAAAATTCTTATCTATTTTTTTCCAGACATAAAATTCAAATTTCTCTGAAAGTTTTTGAATTAAATCATTATTTAAAATCGGGAAAATCTGGTTGGTATAGGTGTCGGATAAAAACTCTACTCCCCTTTCCTTCATTGCATTTTTGATTTTCATGGCTTGCTGATTGGCGTGCTTTGCCAATTCAAAATACAGATCATTTTTCATCAGTTCTAAAAACTGAATTCCCAACAATCTTCCTTTCGCCAATAAAGCTCCTTTTTGTTTAATATTAAAAGCAAAGTCCTGCTGAAGTTCTTTATTATTGATGACGATGGCTTCACCAATCAAGGCTCCGTTTTTAGTTCCTCCTAAATAAAAAACGTCAGTCAGTTCCGCAACTTTTTCCATTGTCAGATCACTAATTTCGGAAGTCAGACCGTGCCCCATTCTTGCGCCGTCCATAAAAAGATATAAATTATTATCTCCACAGAATTTCGAAAGATCTTCTAATTCTTTTAAGGTATAAATTGTTCCCAGCTCCGTAGAATTTGAGATATAAACCAGTTTCGGCATTACCTGATGTGGAATATTTCTGTGGTTTTCCAGAACCGGAATAATATCTTCAGGAGCCAGTTTTCCGTCCTCCTTTTCTATGCTTAAAATTTTATGTCCCGTTGCTTCAATAGCTCCGGTTTCATTATTGAGAATATGTCCAGTAGATGCTGAAATGGCACATTGGTAAGGTCTTAAAACGGAAGAAATTACTAATAAGTTGGCCTGAGTTCCTCCAGAAACCAAATATATTTCCGAATCTGTTTTTTTTATTCTTTGCTTAATGAGTTCTTTAGCCTGTAAAGAGTACTGATCTTCTCCATACCCTGCCTGCTGATCCATATTATGCTTTAAAAGAGCTTTTAGAATATTGGAGTGACAACCTTCCGAATAATCGTTTTTGAATGAAAATTTCATAAAGTAAAATTAAAAAAACTTAAAATAACCAACATCAATAATTCATAATATTTTGTTAGATTTGTAATGAAAATCATCTAACATATTGAAAACAACATTAACCGAAGAAAACTATCTGAAAGCTTTATTTCATTTGGTTGATACCGAAAGCAAAGTAACGATTAATGAGCTCAGCAAATTCTTAACGGTAAAAATGCCGAGTGTTAATAATATGATGAAGAAGTTTGCCGAAAAAGGCTGGGTAATCTATGAAACCTATAAACCGCTTATCGTTACTGAAAAAGGACATCGCGAAGCGGCTTTGGTAGTAAGGAAACACAGGCTTACAGAAATGTTTCTGGTAAAAAAAATGAATTTCGGTTGGGAAAATGTTCATGAGATTGCAGAGCAGCTGGAACATGTACATTCGACTATCTTTTTTGATAAAATGGATGAAATTCTCAATTATCCGAAATTCGACCCTCACGGAGAACCTATTCCCGATAAAGATGGCAATATCATTGCCCAGGATTTACAAAAATTAAGCAATTGCGAACCTGGAGAAGTGGTCGTTTTTACTTCCGTTACTCTTTCTGACGATGCTTTTCTTAATTATTTAACAGAGAGAAATCTGCTTTTGAACAAAAAAATCAAGGTCATTAAAATTGAAAGTTTCGACAAATCTATTACTATTGAAATTGACGGAAAAAATGAAATTCTGAGCAGAAAAGCAACTGATAAAATATTAGTGAAAAAATAAATTTTTACACTATTATTAGTTAAGTAGATGCTTCGGCGGGCTCAGCATAACACTGCAAATATCAACTGGTTAATTATTTACTAAAGTTTTAAATATCTTATAACTGGATAATATCGATGTCATACTGAATCTTAAAGGCATCCAAACTTCTGGACTATTGCAGGCTGTTTTTCAAAATTTCTGACACTTTTTCGATTTCTTCAACCGTGTTGAAATAGTGTGGTGATAATCTTACTACCCCGTTGATATTTTTATTTGTAAAATCTATTAAAGCTGAATTTTTATAAGTCACTGAAAAGAATATATTATTTTCTTTCAAAACTTTTTGAATATTTTCTAAATCTCCATCCGGACCGCAAAAAGTAATGATGCTGCTAAAATTATTTCCCTGATCCCAAATCTTGAAACCACCATCTCTCAAATTTTCCCGCAGTTTTTCAGATAAACCTTTGTTATAATGTTCAATGACATGTATTCCGATCGTATTGGCATATTTTAAAGCTTCCGTAAAACCCAGTAAAGATGCATAGGAAATTTCCCAATGCTCGAATCGCTTTGCAGTTTTAAACAGTTCATAATCATCATACTCGGTCCAATTGGCGCCTCTCATATCTAAGAGTAAAGGAGCATACTCCTGTTTCAGAATTCTATCCGAAACATATAAAAACCCTGTTCCTCGCGGTCCTCTCATGAATTTTCTTCCGGTCGCCGTCAGAAAATCACAATCTATCTTTTCAACATCTACAAAGATCTGTCCAACAGACTGACAGGCATCAACAAGATACAAAACACCGTATTTTTTACAGATTTTTCCGACACCTTCAACGTTTTGAATCAATCCTGAATTTGTTGGAATATGAGTAACGGCAACTAATTTAGGATTATACTTTGTAATTAATTCTTCCAGATCTTCCAAATCAAGTTCATGATCTGAAAGATTTTTTGTTCTGATAATTTTTAATTTTAATTTTTTCTGCAGCGAAATAAATGTAATCTGATTCGAAATATAATCGTCTATCGTTGTAATGATCACATCTCCTTCTTTAAAAACGATACTGGACAATGCTTTTGTATAAGCGTCTGTAGCACTTGTGGCAAAAGCAATATTTGAAGATTTGCAGCTAATTAGTTTAGCAGCTTCATCATAGAAACTTTCCAGTAATTCAGTATTTTTATTCGCCACTTCATATCCTCCGAACTGCTCCTCCTGCTTTAAATAATCCATCATGGTGTCTACAACCTGTATTGGCATTAATGAAGACCCCGCATTGTTCAGAAATATTTTCCCGTCTGATAATCCTCTGATGTCCTGTCTTATTATATCTATGTTCATACTTTTTTAATATTCTTAAAACAATTTTACATAAAAAATCCCGAATTATAAGCCCGGGATTTATTTTTATTAATGGTATGATAATTAATCCAAAACACTCCAACCTCTTTTCGGATTGGTATTGGAAGAAACTTCCTGTTCGTTGACAATGATGTTCTCTTTTCGCTGACCGATGTAGTCCAGTTCACTCAATTTGGAGAAGATTATTTCCAGACTTCTCAACATCTGCTGAATATATAATAAGGGTTCACCGCAATTGTGGTGGTCATAATTGGTTTCAGCTACAATCGACAGTTGGTTTAATAAAGTGTGGGGAGCAATTTCACTCCATTCCAAACTATAGTTGAGCATTTCCTCTAATTCTGCAGGAACCAGAACTTGTGTCGCATTGTATAAATTCAGGGCTAACTTTGCAAAAGATTCAATCAGAAACACCGGTGGTTGCCAAGGTGTAATATTTCTAAACTGGAAATACATATCCGCAAAAGTCGTTATCATCGTATTGCACAAAAATTTGACATTCTGTGCTAATGCTGTATTCTGATTTTTATGAGACGCTTTCTGAATAATTTTAAAAGCATATTGCTGCAGATTACCAATCGATTTGGCAAAGCCGTTGTAATAGCTCAGCAACGCAGGATGGCTCTGAATGGAAGTACAAGGCGGAATAAAATTAGAATCTACCTGTGCAATATTTCCTTTGAGATCAACTTTCCCGACAATCAGATAGTTTCCTCCTGAATAACTGCTGTTTAGAGAAGTTACCGGAAGTAATTCTATATGGTAATTAGACTGTGCATTCGGATGCCTAGGCGGAATTTCTTCAGGATCAATATCTCCGAAGGGAACTTTATCAAAGGGATTCACAGAAATCAGAATATAATATTCTCCATCTATCTGCTCTTCATTCATAGATTTTGCCAATGATTTTACGCTCACTCTCCTGTCATTGAGTTCTACCCTGTATCCGGCTAATGTCACCGCGCTACAATGCTTTATGAACAATTGGACATCATTTGTAGCTGTATTATGAACATCAAAAATAGTTTTGTCGGTAAACTCATTAGGTATCGGCAAAAGCCCGTAATTATAATTGGTAATTCCCAACGAATTAGAATCTCTGATGGTATCAATTAAAAAATTATCCTGATCATTCAAATGTCTCTGGGAGACTTTCATTCCGTCTACCCAATTGATCGCAAAATGTTTAATTGGCTGTATCATAGTAAATACTTTTAAAATTTGTGTGTGTTATGATTTTTTAGCAATTCCTTCTTCTTCATGCTGAATTACTCTTTTGCAAATAACCACTTCATTTTCTGAAATGTTATTTGCTGAAATATCCTGATCGAAATTGATATATTTTCTAAAACTGAAAAATGATTTTTTTGTATAAAAAATCCAATAATAAGGCTGTTGTTCTCTGTCCGAAAGGTGAATGATAGACCCCGGATTTTTGTGGTTATAATCATCAACAACTCTATAGAACCAATCACCGAAAGTAACACCTGTCGGTAAGGTTTTGGCTTTAATTCTGAAACGGTTAGATTCTTCTAAATTTTTACTTAATTCTACATTCAGAACCATCAGTCTGTCAAAGTCCGCTCCCTCAAAATCCGGAAGCTTCTGATCCGGCGAATATCTCCAGGTTTTATAAATATCAACAGGAATACTGATAAACTGAACATAGCAATAATGAAATACCAACGGAACGAGGAAGATAAATACACTTGTCGCAGCCATTACAGGATAGCCTGTTCCCTTGCTCATCCAGTTGAATATTAATGTAAAAAGATAACCTCCGAATACAATACATGTTAAAGAAAGCACCGATTCAAACAATATACTCATAGATAAAGAATCAATATGCTTTTTAAAATATCTGTCTAAAAGATTAACATGGATAATCCCTAAAATGAGATAAATAATCTGAGCAATCAGATACCAGTAAGGATTAAAAGTATTTCCGGAAAAACCAAAAAAACCGGGCACTGCTATGCACAAGCTGCACAGAAGAACATAGATAATGATGGTCTTTATTTTGATGGCAGGCTTATTTCTTCTGATTATTCCTAAAATAATCATCATGATTACTGCAATCAAAGGCATCAAAATATATCTTAAAAATATACCTTTTACTGAAGAGATTTCCATGTGTCTTTTTTCAATTAATAATATATGGGTTGGTATTTGTAAATATAATAAAATATTTCAGAGAAAGGTGGAGTAACCAAGGCGGTTTGCATTTCTTTCATCATCCTCCAAAGCAAAAGAATATTCCTGTTTTTCTGTGATGAAATTCTCTTTTACATCTACACTTACCGGTAAAAAATAATCGTATAATGTATGAAGAACTTTTCTAAATGGACTTCCATCTATGAACTTTTTCATATCTGAGTAAGGAATAGGCCCGATATTCACAACCCAGTTTCTTTGCCCGTCCATATGACTTCCGCTCGGGATATAGGTAACTCCTAACCTTGAATTTCCAAGCAGCATTGAATCATCACTCTCCTCTATGTTATCTATTACATTCGGAGCAAAGGTAACTTCTACCGGAATCTGAAGAAAGGCTGTCATGCATCTTTCAAACCATCTTTTATCTCCTCTGATCTGATGAAAAAACGGTAATATATAAATAAAAATATAGGCATTTTGCTTGTCAAGCATCTTAATTAAAGGCCAAAGCTCACTGATAGTGTCCAATAAAGAATCGGTATCACTCGAAATATCAAAATCGAATTCTTTTAGCAGTGCACTGATTTCAGTAAAGAAAATCTCAAGTTCAAACGGTTTGAAAAACTTTCTTGCATCTTCTTCTACCCTTTTCTGCTTCCGGATTTCTTTAACAACGGTTTCTATATTTTTTCTGGAAGCTCCCAACGAAGGCGGATGAAACAATCCTTCAGGAAGATAATCGTAAATACCTTCCCGATACGTTTCTATGGTAAAAACTTCTTCATCAAAACCTAAAAAATGACTTGAAATACCTTTTATGTCCTTAAGGTAAGCTCTGTCATTAATTCCCAGTCGGTCAATAAAGATATTACTTACAGCTCTATGGTATTTTAACAGATTAACGGCCACAGCTTCAGCTTTGAAATCTGTCTGCAGCTTATTGTAATTCATTTCTACAATATGATTCTCATACATAGTATTTCCTGTGATTTTGGGCATGTAAAGGTACTATATCTCCTAGTATTGAAAAAATATTTTCAAATAATTTCACATTAAAAATACTAATTTAATCCCATTAAAAGTATAATTCCTACAAATATCCGTGAAAATACGGTAAAAAAACAACGAAATTTAAGTTTAAATTTCTCCTGCTATTCCAAAACAAATAAGAAATAAATTAACAAACACTTATTTAGATTAAATTTATTAACACCCTTAAAAACAAGAATTATCTCATATTTAATTCTACTTCGAAAAGTGAGCCGTATCTTTGCACCCTGAAAATGTTATTTACAATGAAAAGTATTTATTCTAAAATTCTGATTTTAGCTTTCATGGCATCTTCGCTTTATTCATATGCGTGGGGATTGACGGGACACAGAATTATTGCAGAAATTGCAGAAAATCACCTTTCCGGAAAGGCAAGAAGGGAAATTAAAAAAATCATGGGCAGAGAACGCCTTGCTTATTGGGCAAACTGGCCGGATTTTATTAAATCTGACACAACGGGTGCGTGGAAGCAGGCTTCAGCTTGGCATTATGTTAACATCGATCCACAGAAAGATCTTAAAGCTTTTGAGAAAAATTTAGAAGTACAAGCTGGTCCAAGTTTATACACTCAGGTAAAAGTATTATCCAGTCAGATTAAAGATGAAAAGACTTCTGAAAAAGACAGAAAAATTGCTTTAATTTTCCTTATCCATATCATGGGAGATCTTGCACAGCCTTTACACGTAGGGAGAGCTGAAGATTTAGGAGGAAATAAAATAAACGTTACTTATTTTGGAGAAAAAACAAATTTGCACTCAGTTTGGGACGGAAAATTAGTGGATTCTCAAAAATACAGCTATACGGAATATTCAAAATTACTGGATATCAAATCTAAGGATGAAGTAGCAAAAATTCAAGCAGGAACCGTAGAAGACTGGCTGTATGATTCTCACCAGATTGCCAATAAAATTTATGCCCAGACTCCCAATGATTCAAAATTGGCATACGATTATCAGTATAAATTCAATGATACAATGGAAAGACAACTTCTATACGGAGGTTTAAGATTAGCAAAATTCTTGAATGATCTTTTTTAAAATAATTTGGAAAAATATATCATTATAAAGCGGAACCTGAGTTTCGCTTTTTTATTTTTAAAATGCTAAGGTGAATTTTGTATTTACTTATTAAAAGTGATGATTTATTTGAATTATATTTTAATTTAAAAGCAGTTACACATCTTAGCCCCAATTGCAGCAATTGTTTGAGCTCATTTTTTTGTATCGGCGGCGGCAAAGCCGCCGATACAAAAAAATAGCGAGTGCGAAAAGCGGGAAAAAGCTCTAAAAGAAAAATTGACTGAGAACTTTCGATATGATTTTTCAAATTTATGAGTCGCTGGTTTTCAGGCCAGGCAGTACGGGCTGGGCGAGGAATGCTTCGAACAATGGCAACTGGACTTGCTCGGGTGCGTGAATGAACTGCTGCATGACG
>JBCNMJ010000124.1:0-11414 GCA_039594975.1 Chryseobacterium sp.
CCAAATTGCTTCTTTAGGAACAATTTTGCCGGTTTTGGGAATGCTTTTCGGAACCATAGAGGCTAAAAAATACAGCCATCCACCTGTTTATTCGGGAAAAATTTTAGACTTTTTTTCTTACATAAAAGAATATGCCAATTATTATGTTCAAACCTTAGTTACTGACTATGGAGCGCTTAAGGTACTGGCTTGGCTGTGTATCATCACTGCTTTTATGTTTTTACTGAGAAACCTTTTCAGATATTTGGGATCATTTTTACTGATCAATTATCGTGTAGGAGTTACCAAAGACCTTCGTGGAGCCATGTATAGAAAAATTCTTTCTTTGCCGGTTTCTTTTTTTACAGAGAGCAGAAAGGGAGATTTAATGTCACGTATGTCAAATGACGTGGGTGAAGTAGAAGGAAATATTCTAGGAAGTCTGGTAGAATTGATCAATGCACCATTTATGTTGATCAGTACATTGGTAACACTATTCTTCCTGAGTACAGAAATGACCCTTTTCTCACTTTTGGTATTACCTGTAATGGGAACCATGATTGCCTTAATCGGGAAAAGTTTAAAAAAGGATTCTCATGAAGCTCAAAACGAAATGGGAACCATTTTCTCTATTGTAGATGAAACATTGAAGTCCACAAAAGTAATTAAGATCTTCAGTGCAGAAAAAATAATGGATAACCGATTCATGCAGTCTATGCAAAGATGGATCAACAGCTCCATAAGATTAGGAAGAAAAAAGGAACTTGCATCGCCAATGAGTGAGTTTCTAGGCTCGGTTACGTTCCTAATTATCGCTTGGTATGGTGGAAAACAAATTATTGTGGAGCAAAGTATTTCTCCAGCAGATTTCCTTGTTTTCCTGGGTATTTTCTTCCAAATTTTACCTCCAGTTAAAAGCCTATCCCAGTCTATCTCCAATGTTCAGAAAGGAGAAGCATCCCTTGAAAGAGTTTTAGAAATTCTTGATGCAGATGTAAAAATTGACGAGATAGCAGAACCTGTTGCAATTTCTACCTTGAATAATGCTATTGAATTTAATAATATTGGCTTTTATTATGATAAGGATCATACAATTCTTAAAAACTTCTCATTAAGTATTCCGAAAGGAAAAACCGTTGCGCTTGTCGGACAAAGTGGTAGTGGAAAAACAACCATCGCGAACCTTTTAGCCAGATTTTATGATGTTTCCGAAGGCGAAATCTTAATTGACGGAGTTAATATTAAGCATTTAAAGCTGAAAGAATACCGCAAGCTATTAGGAATGGTAACTCAGGAATCCGTTTTATTCAACGATACTGTTTATAATAACATTTTGATGGGTAAACCTGATGCGACAAGAGAAGAGGTAATTGCCGCTGCGAAAATCGCCAATGCAGACTCATTCATCACCAATCTTCCTGATGGATATGATTCAAATATCGGAGACGATGGCGGAAAACTTTCCGGGGGTCAGAAACAAAGGGTATCTATTGCAAGAGCTGTATTGAAAAATCCACCGATTATGATTCTGGACGAAGCTACTTCAGCATTGGATACTGAATCCGAAAGATTCGTTCAGGATGCGTTGGAAAAAATGATGGAAAACAGAACCTCCTTAGTCATTGCTCACCGTCTCTCAACGATTCAGAAAGCGGACTGGATTGTGGTAATGGAAAAAGGTGATATTATGGAGCAGGGAACTCATCACGATCTTATTGCCAAAAGAGGAGTGTATCACAAATTGGTTGAGCTTCAAAATTTTGATTAGATATTTTAAATCATTTTAAAATGAATCCTATACAAGAGTACTTCTACAGAATCGATGAGCCTGAAAGAAGTACTCTTCTTTTTTTACGCAAAAAGATCCTCGAATCTGATCCAGACAATATCACGGAAACATTAAGCTTTGGACTGCCGTTTTTTAAGTATAAAAAGAAAATGCTGTGCTATTTGTATTATAGCAAAAAACACAAGCAGCATTATATAAGTTTCTATCATGGGGACAAACTAAATCATCCTTTACTCCTACAGGAGGGCAGAAAGAAGTTTAAAATCCTTTTAATCGATGGGAATGAAGATTTACCTTTAGATTTTATTTTAGACCTGATTAATGAAGTAAAGCAATACATCAAATAAAATAAGAGAATCCAAAATGGATTCTCTTATTTTATTTTTACAGATATTAGATTATTTCTTAATGATCTTATGTTTAAATTGGGTTCCTCCCTCCAACGTAATATCCAGCAAATATGTCCCGGCAGAATACGGAGCCATATCCACCTTAGAATCTTTTACCTCATTTAATTTTCTTCCGTCTAAAGAATATACAAGAATATTTTTCACTTTTTTATCCGATCTTATATTTACAAAATCTGCAGTAGGATTAGGGTAAATTGACACATCTATGGTAGAAACATCTTTCACAGACAAAAGCTGATTACTGCTTTGCATATAAATAGAAAGAACTATCCTTCCATCCTGTCCGTAAAAAACAGCAGTCGGAACTTCGTACTTTAGCACATGACTTCCAGCAGTAAGCGTAGGAGATGTAAAACTTCTGATTGGAACGGAATCTCCGGGACACCAGTTATTCCAAGAAGTCCACCAAGCCGTAGTTTTTACGGATGTTCCGTATATTCCATTTCCTTGCGTATTGTACATTCGATATGGTTCACAGGATTTTCCACCCGGGGTAAAAGTTAAAACCTGGGCATTATCTAATGAAACCTGATTTTCCCTTCTTACATATTCCTCTCCATTGGTATTGGCTCCATGGGGCGTGGAAATAATGAAAAATTTAGCGTTGTCCGTGCTTTGATTCACATTAAAATTAACCAACCTTACTGTTTCCCCTGGTTGGTCCGTATTATTATAATTATTCAACTCATTGGAGTCTAATAACGGAAGCAGATTATTATACGAAGTAGTAACTGAAGGATCATTATAGGTGACAAAACTTAGAGTTCCTTCAAAAACATCATTTCTTCCGGAGCAACCTGCAACCTGAGTATTTGCCGCATAAGGAACTCCGAAAACATCAAGTTCTACATAAATATCATAAGTATTTCTCAAAGCTACGTTACTAAACACCGCATACAGATTATCTACTTCATAAGTATAGGGAACTGTAGTTGGAGAAATATTTTTATTCATGAAAGGAGTAATATATCTTCCTATTTCAAATCTCTTCACTCCCGTATCACTCAATGTATAGGTTGCCTGATTTTTGGGAACCAAGGCAATATGTACCCCTCCTATTCGGTCATAATTATCGCAGAGCGCTCCGATATTTACATTCATCTGAATTTTATTCTGAAAAGAATTCAGCTCAGCATCACTCAGTTTTCTGGCATATCTGTAATTCGCTAATCGAATTGTATTTGCCGGAACCGGATTGGAAACATTTGCAGCATATCCGTCGTAAAAAACAACCTGTGAAAAGATATTTATAGTGGTCTGTGCTGTTATTTTAAAAAAGCCGGCAAAGAGCATTAAGGGAAGTAGAATTTTTTTCATTTAAAATTAAATTTACGATTTCACATCAAAAATACAATTTTGAATAAAAATAACCAAGCTTAAACATTTAAATAATTAAAAAACACAATTTATTAAAAATATAATTTACATTTTAATAAATACCACACCTGTTTAAACCAAAAAAGACCGCTTCTTTCGAAATGGTCTTTTACAATATTTTGATGTAATCTTAATCTTTCAGTTTGGCAATCACATCCAAACCTCCTTTGGTAATATCACCTATCTTACAGATGATTTCAGTATCCAGAGGCAGGAAAACATCCATTCTTGACCCGAATTTGATAAATCCGAACTCATGTCCTGCTTTTGCTGCATCTCCTTCATTACAATAGAAAACAATTCTTCTTGCCACATATCCTGCAATTTGCCTGAAAACCACTTTATGGTTTGTTAAAGTTTCAACAGCAACTGTTGTTCTTTCGTTTTCAGTAGAAGATTTCTCGTGCCAAGCAACCAGGTATTTTCCAGGATGATACTTCTTATAAATCACGTTTCCTGATACTGGATATCTACAAATATGAACATTTAGCGGAGACATGAAGATAGAAACCTGAATTACCTTTCCCTTAATAAACTCATCTTCATCCACTTCTTTGATCATCACCACCTTACCGTCAACCGGTGCTATCACATTTTCTCTGTGATCTAAAATGTTACGATCAGGAACCCGGAAAAACCAAAATACCAAGCTATATATTACCAACAAAGGCAGAATAATAAGTAACGACCAGATTTTAAGGAAAAAAATAGCTAATACGCCCAATATGACGAACAATATGGTAGCTACTGTAATTGTTCCTTTCGACTCTTTGTGTAATTTCATGAGATTATATAAATAAATTTAGCTAAAATAAAGTACAAATATACGACAGGAACACAAATTAAAAAACTATCCAGCCTATCTAATACTCCACCATGCCCCGGAATGATATTTCCGCTGTCTTTTACCCCGAAATTTCTCTTCAGCTGACTTTCTACCAAATCGCCCAACGGAGCGAATGCAGCTACCAAAAAACCTACGATCATCCAGTTCCCCCGAAGATCAGGATGATAATGTTCTATGAAATAAGACAAAACCAATGTCAGTACTACTCCACCAATATACCCTTCCCATGTTTTTTTAGGAGAGATTTTAGGAGCCATTTTATGTTTTCCTAAAAATTTTCCTGTTAGATAAGCAAAGGTATCGCTACTCCATATCAAAATAAAAAGGAATAGCACTTCTAAAGAAAACGTATCGTCGTAAGAGGTAAACTTAGGAAGTCCTAAAGCAAAAGAAAATGGGAGAGCTATATAGATCACTGTAAAAATCAGTTTCCCACTATCATAATATAATTCGCTTGAAAACTTAAATAACGTAACTACAGCAATTAAAATTAGAACAATCGCCAATATTTCGCTTAATCTGAAATCAAAAAAGAAACCATAGTTAAAATATCTCTTAGAAAAGAGATAAAAGATAAATGCAATAAGAGGCAGCACCACCCATTTTTCATATCCGTTGCCAAACTGCATAATTTTTACGCATTCCCAGGTTCCTACCAGCATTAAAAATGTAATCAGTCCGTAATAAAGATATTGCTGTTTAACCAGGTCCGGAGAAATAGAATTAATCAGTTTCGCTCCCAATGGAGTAACACATAAAACAATGATTGCAACATATACAATTCCGGAAAGGGTTCGTTGAATAAGGTTTTTGTCCAAAATTTAAAGTTTAGAAAGTTGATGCTTAATCTTCAAGCAGCAATAAAAACAACTTCGTATTAGAATTAGAAGAAGTGTCCATTTTTGATTGATTACCGCTGATTGAAGTCAGATTTTTGATGTTACCGTTTCTTTTGATTTTCCCCATCGCATCATTGAGGTTATTTACTATCTGAGAAACATTTGCGATGATGATAATTTTGCTCGGCAATCTTGAAGAGTGGTAATGAAGAATATTATTATGTGACAGCATTATTCTCCCGTCGTAAGCAATAAGATATTCGCAGGTAATGAAAGCACAGTCGTTAGAAGGTTCCAGATCCGCAGTATAAGAAGCCTTCACAACATTTAAAAAGTTCTGGAGCTCTTTATCCCAGCAAAAAAGATTGGTAACCCCTTCTATTTTAATGATTTGATTTAAAGTTTGTAACGCTTCTCCTTCATCTGCACAATAATTAAAAAAACCTCCCGAATGCGTAAACAATTGCGCAAACTTATAATCAAGATCCGCATTTTTCAACGAATCTCCAAGTTTCTCCAGACTCTGCTTATCCTCTTCCTCAGGCTGGTTGGTAAGTTTGCTTACAATCTTCTTGAATAAATTCAACTTAATCTATTTTTAGTCAACTTTATACAAAAATAGAAAATAAATCATAATAGATTCCAAAAATATGCTTATAAATATGAAAAAACCTGACAATTTAGCGTTGCCAGGTTTTAAACTTATTTATTTTTTAAGATTTTATAGTTGAGAAGAACTTTCAGGAGCCTGAATTTCATTTTCTTCTTCTTCTTTATCTTTAGTTGCAGTTTCTTCTGAATTTTCTTCCCCGTCAGGAATAGTATTCGTCACTGGTCTCTCCGTTAATTCCGGATCCCAAGCTCTTTTTCCGAATACTTCTTCTAAATCTTCACGGAAGATTACTTCTTTTTCCAAAAGTTTGTTTGCCAAAGCATCCAGTTTATCTTTATTTTCAGTCAGAATCTGAATCGCTCTGTCATATTGATTTTCAATAATTGCTTTGATTTCAATATCAATTTTTTTCGCTGTTTCTTCAGAATAAGGTTTTCCGAAAGAATATTCAGACTGGCCTGAACTGTCATAATAAGAAATATTACCAATATTCGGGCTCAAACCGTAGATCGTAACCATTGCCTGAGCTCTTTTCGTTACACTTTCCAGGTCAGAAAGCGCCCCTGTAGAGATATTGTTAAAGATCACTTGTTCTGCCGCTCTACCTCCTAATGTTGCACACATTTCGTCCAGCATTTGTTCGGTTGTTGTCAATTGTCTTTCTTCAGGCAAATACCAGGCAGCTCCTAATGAACGTCCTCTAGGCACGATTGTTACTTTCAGTAATGGTGAAGCGTGCTCAACCAACCATGAAATAGTAGCGTGACCTGCTTCGTGATAAGCCACTCTCTTTTTTTCTGATGGCTTTATTGCTTTATTTTTCTTTTCAAGTCCCCCAATAATTCTGTCTACAGCATCAAGGAAATCTTGTTTTGTTACCGAAGTATGATTATTTCTCGCAGCAATTAATGCAGCTTCATTACAAACATTTGCAATATCTGCACCACTGAATCCAGGCGTTTGTTTTGCCAAGAATTCTCGGTCTACATTATCATCAAGCTTGATCTTTTTCAAGTGAACGTCAAAAATCTGTCTTCTTTCATGCAATTCCGGAAGATCTACATAAATGGAACGGTCAAAACGACCTGCTCTCATCAAAGCTTTATCCAGGATATCCGCTCTGTTGGTTGCAGCCATTACGATAACATTCGTATCGGTTCCGAAGCCATCCATTTCGGTTAACAACTGGTTTAATGTATTTTCTCTTTCATCGTTTCCTCCTGAGAAATTGTTTTTACCTCTTGCACGACCAATTGCATCAATCTCATCGATAAAAATAATGGCAGGAGATTTTGCTTTAGCCTGAGCGAATAAATCTCTTACTCTCGAAGCTCCTACTCCAACAAACATTTCTACGAAATCTGAACCTGAAAGTGAAAAGAAAGGTACTTTAGCTTCACCGGCAACCGCTTTTGCCAATAACGTTTTACCAGTTCCCGGAGGTCCTACTAAAAGAACACCTTTAGGAATTTTACCCCCTAATTTCGTATATTTTTCAGCGTTTTTCAAGAAATCGACCACTTCCTGCACTTCTTCTTTTGCTCCTTCTAATCCCGCAACATCCTTGAAGGTTACCTGTATTCTTTCTTTTTCATCAAAAAGCTTAGCTTTAGATTTCCCGATAGAGAAAATTTGTCCTCCAGGTCCACCACCGCTTCCCATTTTTCTGAAAAGGAAGAAATAAAATATTCCTAAGATTGTAATCCAGATTAGTGCCTGAACAAGAATTTCCATCATTGGATTTTTTCCTGTTCCGTAGTCTTTTGTGGTTGCTAAAGCCGGATTAGCAGCTTTTACCTGATCAAATTTTTGTAAAAAAAGCTGAAGATCTCCATATTTAACCGTAAAATCAGCTTTTGGAGCTACTGAAAAGGCAGCAAGGGGATCATTTTCTTTTGATTTGTCCACTGTTGCTGTTTTCGCCGCTTTTGTAAGGAATACATCCGCTCTTTCAGTATCTTTATAAATTATAATGTTCTGAACTTTTCCCGCCTGCATTTCTCTGAAGAAAGCATCTTCATCCATAGATTTTGCACCGTCTCCTCCTAAAAAATTGGAGCCCACGAATAACAAAAGAGCAATGATTATTATTGGAAAAAACCAGTTAAATCCCTTATTGTTCATTTATACTTTTTAAAATTTAAAATTCATTCTCAATTTTTGTGATTTTGGCATCTCCCCAAAGTTCCTCAATATCGTAGTACTCACGCACTTGTTTTTGGAAAATGTGAACCACCACAGAAACGTAGTCTACCAAAACCCACATTGCATTTTCTGTACCTTCTACATGCCATGGTCTTTCTTTAAGCTCGTTTCTTACTTTTTTCTCAACACTTCCTGCCAAAGCAGCAACCTGTGTATTCGAGTTTCCGCTACATATTACAAATGTCTCAGCTACAGAGTTTTCGATATTGGAAAGATCAAGGATCATAATATCTTCACCCTTTACATCCTGGATAGCCTCAACGATTTTATCTAATAATTCTTGTTTTTCTGCTGTTTTATTCATTAAAAAATACTATAATCTGCAAATTTATTGTTTTTCTTTTACTTTAGCCTTACTTTTACCCCCTTAATGTCTTAAAGTTTTCTTAAATGAGCCAATTATTCTATCTAAAAGAATGCTCTTCTACTAATGACGAAATATCAAAGTTTTTACTTTATGATCACTCAGATTTTATTTCGGTGCACACCTACAATCAGACTCAGGGTCGCGGACAGTACGGAAATACATGGGCTGCGACTGCAGGGAAAAATTTAGCTTATACACTGGCGGTAAAAACCCAAAACATTTTGGTTTCAGATTTTATGTTCAATTATTATACCGCAATTATCATTAGAGATTTTCTTGCCAATCTGACTGAAAATAAAGTAGAGATAAAATGGCCAAACGATATCATCCTTAAAAATAAAAAAATCATTGGAATTTTAATAGAAAAGAAGAAAATTAATCAAAATAATTATTTCATCATTGGGGCCGGATTCAATATCCTGCAGGAAAAATTTGACGAAATATCCAATGCAGGCTCTCTTTTAACACAGACAGGAAAGCATTTTGACATCAATCAATTTACTGTAAGCTTACATGATTTTTTGGTTGAAAAACTACAAAACATTCCTTCCGAGCAAGAAATTCTGAATCAATTCAATAGCTATTTATTCCGAAAGGATCAGATTTCGGTTTTCGAGCTCGACCAGAAAAGACAAAATGGCATTATAAGACACGCCGATGAAAAAGGCGAACTCTGGATCGAACTTGAAAGCGGATTACAATCTTTTTACCACAAAGAAATAAAGCTTCTTTACTGATTAGCTCTTTTAAGATATAAATAGGCAGCAAGAGGGAAAAAGACAATATTGGGAAACCACATTGCTAAAATAGGTGACATACTTTTATTTTCTGATACCACTTTTAATGCTTCAAAGGAGAAAACAAAAACAAAGGCTAAAGAAATTCCGACAGCCAGATTAATTCCCAACCCTCCTCTTTTTTTCTGGGAAGATAATGAAAGGGCTAAAAATGTAAGAATAATAATAGAAACAGGCATTGAAGTTCTCTGATAAAGCTCATTTAAATGGGTATTTAAATTACTGTTTCCTTTTTCTTTCTCTCTGGCAATAAATTTCAGAAGCTCTGGAGTTGTCTTATTCTGTCCTAAAAGCTCATTCGGGAAAAGTTCTTCAGGACTATGTCCATAGCTTTTTCTTAATTCAGAGCCATTTCCTAGTTTGGCAGAATTGTCTTTATTTATCGTTTTTTCAAGATAACTATTAAGAACAAACTGCTTTTTATCCTTATCCCAATAAACATCCGAAGCCTTTAGCTCATAGATCATTTTTCTATCCTTATCGAATTTCTGAAAAATAAATCCTGAACCTCTTTGCTCTCTTTTATTCCATGAATTAACGAAAATATATTCTGTGCGGCTTATTTGTGCCGAAGCAGGTGCCGTTCCCAATACTTTTTCCTTATTTCTGGCATTATAAGTATAGGCTTCGAGCTCATTTTTCTTAATATTTGCCCAAGGCAATACGAAATGATTAATCACAAGGGAAATTCCTGCAATGAAAACAGAAGTCAATAAATAAGGTCTTGCAAAACGGTGAAAACTAGCTCCACTGCTTATTACAGCAACAATCTCTGTATTGTTGGCCATTCTTGAGGTAAAGTAAATCACCGAAATAAAAACCAGAATAGACAGAAAGGTCATGACCAGATTGATAATCCAGAACGGATAGAAATGGATTAAAAAATAAGTCACATTCAGTTTAGGATCAAGTTCTGTAGCACTCTGTATCCTTGGAATCTTCGACTGAACATCGATTACCAATACAACTATAGACAACAATATCAGCATGAAACTGAATGTCCCAAGATATTTTTTGATAATATATTTATCTATAATCGTAATCATCTCTCTTATAATCTTTGTCTAAGAACCGGAACCACAGATTTTTTCCACTCATAAAAATCTCCGGCAATAATATGTTCTCTGGCTACTTTTACCAGATCCAAATAAAATGCTAAGTTATGAATTGAGGCAATCTGTTTTCCTAAATATTCTTTAGAAACAAATAAATGTCTCACATATGATTTTGAATACTCTCTGTCTACAAAGCTTGTTCCGAATTCGTCCAAAGGTGAAAAGTCTTTTTTCCACTTTTCATTTTTCATATTCATCACTCCTTTCCAGGTGAAAAGCATAGCATTTCTTGCATTTCTGGTAGGCATTACGCAATCCATCATATCAATTCCCAGGCCTATAGATTCCAGAATGTTCCAAGGAGTTCCAACTCCCATTAAATATCTTGGCTTTTCTTTGGGTAGAATATCAGTAACCTCATCGGTAATTCTGTACATTTCCTCTTCAGGTTCCCCAACAGAAAGTCCGCCAATTGCATTTCCTTCCGCTCCTGCTTCAGCAATAACCTCAGCAGAGATTTTTCTTAAATCTGAATACGTGGATCCCTGAACAATAGGAAAAAGTCTTTGTTTATGTCCGTACAATTCAGGATTATTTTCCGTCCATTCAATACATCTTTTCAGCCAACGGTGTGTAAGTTCCATTGATGACTTTGCCTGATTGTATTCGCACGGATAAGGTGTACATTCATCAAAAGCCATGAAAATATCTGCTCCGATCTGCCTTTGGATTTCCATAGATTTTTCAGGAGAGAACATATGGTAGCTTCCGTCAATATGAGATTTGAATCTGGCTCCTTCTTCAGTCATTTTTCTGCTGCTCGCCAATGAAAATACCTGAAAACCTCCTGAATCTGTAAGAATTGGAAGATCCCAGTTCATAAATTTATGTAAACCTCCCGCTTCCTGCATGGTTTCCATTCCGGGGCGCAGATATAAATGGTATGTGTTTCCCAAAATAATCTGGGCTTTTATATCTTCCTTTAATTCTCTTTGGTGAACTGTTTTTACACTAGCAACTGTTCCAACAGGCATAAAAATAGGGGTCTGAATTGTACCGTGATCTGTGGTAATTTCACCCGCTCTCGCCTTCCCTTCCGAGGTTTTTTCTATATTAAAAAACTTTTGCATCTTAAC